>NZ_JBIUTD010000008.1:0-321956 GCF_044741705.1 Kitasatospora sp. NPDC088134
CACTGCTGCCTCCCGTAGGAGTCTGGGCCGTGTCTCAGTCCCAGTGTGGCCGGTCGCCCTCTCAGGCCGGCTACCCGTCGTCGCCTTGGTGGGCCGTTACCCCGCCAACAAGCTGATAGGCCGCGGGATCATCCTGAACCGCCGGAGCTTTCCACCACAGGACATGCATCCCATGGTCGTATCCGGTATTAGACCTCGTTTCCAAGGCTTGTCCCAGAGTTCAGGGCAGATTCCCCACGTGTTACTCACCCGTTCGCCACTGATCCACCCCGAAGGGCTTCACCGTTCGACTTGCATGTGTTAAGCACGCCGCCAGCGTTCGTCCTGAGCCAGGATCAAACTCTCCGTGAATGTCTCCACGGGGAGCGGCACAGCAACCACCGGAACAAGGCGGCCCTGCGCACTGCGTCCTCGCTAGTGTTCTACTTCAAAAGGAATCTCCAACCCCGACAAGATGTCGAGGCCGGGGATGTCAACATATCTGGCGTTGACTTTTGGCACGCTGTTGAGTTCTCAAGGAACGGACGCTTCCTTCGGACCGCATTCCTGCGGACCCTCCGGGCGCTTCGTTCTTTCGTGTTTCCAGCTTATCAGATCCGAGCTCGTGCTCTTTCCCGACTCGCTTTCCACTGCTTTTGCCTTTCGGCGCTCCCGAACTCTAGCAGAGTTATTCGGTCCGCTTTTCCACTCTGCATTCGAATGGACGCGCGACGGATCGCTCATCAGGGTTTGGGGGGGTTCCGCTTCCCGGCCTCGGCCGATTCAGCGACTCGGACTACGTTAGGTCACCTTGGCGGGCGAGTCAAACGCCGAGGGGCCGGATCTGGCTGAATCCGGCCCCTGGTTGTGGGGATCGCAGGTCAAGTGCGGTCTGTTTCAGGCCACCTGGCGAGGTGTCAGGAGGCGGTGAGTTCGACGGCGGCGAGGTTCCGCTTTCCGCGGCGCAGGACGAGCCAGCGGCCGTGCAGGAGGTCGTCGGGGGTGGCGACGGCCTCCTCGTCGGTGACCTTGGTGTTGTTGAGGTAGGCGCCGCCCTCCTTGATGGTGCGGCGGGCGGCGGAGCGGCTGGGGGCCAGGCCGGATTCCACCAACAGGTCGACCAGTTGGCCGAGTTCGGTGACGGTGGCCTTCGGGACCTCGGCGAGGGCGGAGGCCAGGACCACGTCGTCGAGGTCGGCGAGGTCGCCCTGGCCGAAGAGCGCCTTGGAGGCGGCGACGGCGCGCTCGTACTGGTCGGCGCCGTGGACGAGGGTGGTGAGCTCCTCGGCGAGGGCGCGCTGGGCGAGGCGGGCGGCGGGGCGTTCGGCGGTGTCGGCCTCCAGCTGCTCGATCTCCTCGCGGCTGCGGAAGGAGAAGATCCGCAGGAACTTGGCGACGTCGCGGTCGTCGGCGTTCAGCCAGAACTGGTAGAAGGCGTAGGGGGTGGTGAGCTCGGGGTCGAGCCAGACGGTGCCGGACTCGGTCTTGCCGAACTTGGTGCCGTCGGCCTTGGTGATCAGCGGGGTGGCGAGGGCGTGCACGGACTTGCCCTCGGCCTTGCGGATCAGGTCGGTGCCGGCGGTGAGGTTGCCCCACTGGTCGCTGCCGCCGGTCTGCAGGGTGCAGCCGTAGCGGCGGTTCAGCTCCAGGTAGTCCATGCCCTGGAGGATCTGGTAGCTGAATTCGGTGTAGCTGATGCCGGCGTCCGAGTTCAGGCGGCGGGCGACCGCCTCCTTGGCGATCATGTTGTTGACCCGGAAGTACTTGCCGACGTCGCGCAGCAGGGTGATGGCCGACATGCCGGACGTCCAGTCCAGGTTGTTGACCATGCGGGCGGCGTGCTCGCCCTCGAAGTCGAGGAAGCGGGAGATCTGGCCGCGCAGGCGCTCGACCCAGGCGGCGACCGTCTCGGGGGCGTTGAGGACCCGCTCGGCGGTGGGCTTGGGGTCGCCGATCAGGCCGGTGGCGCCGCCGACCAGGCCGAGCGGGAGGTGGCCGGCCTGCTGGATGCGGCGCATGGTCAGGATCTGGACCAGGTTGCCGAGGTGCAGGCTGGGCGCGGTCGGGTCGAAGCCGCAATAGAACGTGACCGGGCCGTCCGCGAACGCCTTGCGCAGTGCGTCCTCGTCAGTGGACAGGGCGATCAGCCCGCGCCACTGCAGCTCGTCGACGATGTCGGTCACGATCCCGCGTCTCCTTCGGTCGGGGGTCCGGTGCGGCGGGGGCCCTGCGGGCCGCGCGGCCGGACGGTTCCAGCGGGGTAGAGCCTACGCGGTCGGGGCCCGGAGGTTTCGGTGCAGGTGGGCGGGCGGTGGCGGAAATTCCGTTGTTCGGCGGGGGGCGGGCGTTCAGAGTGGTGCCACCGCCGTGCGGCGGGGGCGAGCACTGGAGGTGGCCCGTTATGCGCAACACCCTTGTCCTGAACGCGAGCTACGAACCCTTGAGCACGGTGCCGCTGCGCCGTGCCGTGGTGCTGGTCCTGCAGGACAAGGCGGTGGTCGAGCAGGCGCATCCGATGCGGGTGGTGCGCGGTTCGGGCGTCCAGGTGCCGGTGCCGCGGGTGATCAGGCTGACGCGGTACGTCCGGGTGCCGTTCCGACAACGGGCTCCGTGGTCGCGGCGCGGTGTGCTGGCGCGGGACCAGTTCGTCTGCGCGTACTGCGCACGGCGGGGTGTCACGGTGGACCACCTGATGCCCAAGTCCCGTGGTGGCGCGGACAGTTGGATGAACACCGTGGCGGCCTGCGGGGAGTGCAACCAGCGCAAGGCCGACCGGACGCCGGAACAGGCGGGGATGCGGCTGCTGCGGCGGCCGTTCGAACCCACGCCGGAGGCGACGTTGATGCTCGCGCTCGGGCTGCGGGCGGGCGAGCTGGGGGAGCTCGCCGCCTGGCTGCCGGCGAGCGCGTGAGGACGCGGAGGGCCCGACCTGCTCAGGGGACAGGTCGGGCCCTTCGCCGTGCACGGCGGCCGGAGCACCGGGTCGGTCGCCGGGCGGGGCGCCGGGCGGGGCGCCGGGCGCTCAGCCCTTGCTGGTGAAGCCGGTGGCGATGCCGAAGTTGGAGGCGTGCTCGGGCACGGCCACCAGCTGGCCGGAGGCGGTGAGCAGCCGGCCGGCCGAGAGCAGCGAGCCGGTGCCCGCGGGGAAGGCGCCGCCCTGGGTCTCCTGGCCGCCCGCGAGGGCGAACCGGCTGAGGTGGGCGGGCTGGTCGGAGCGCTCGTCGACGGCGAGCAGCAGGCCGCCCGCGTCGGCGCCGGCCGGGCGGGTCTTGGCCTTCTCGGCGATGGGGGTGCGCCACTGCGGCTTGCCGGTGCCGAGGTCGTAGGCGGTGACCGAGATCGGGCTGCCGCCGCTGTCGGGGACGACGGTGGCGAGCATGGTGCTGCCCTGGAACCAGACGCCGGGGACGGCGGCGAAGGTGCCGCGGGCCGCGTCCAGCCGGCCGCCGCCCTCGACCGCGACCGGGATCTCCACCGCGGGGTCGCCCTCGGCGCCCCAGGCGAAGATCCGGTCGTCGGCGGGCTGGTTGCCGGTGGTGAGGACCACGGCGGGTTCGGCGGAGAGCACGGTGACGGTCTTGGGCTGGTTGTTCAGGCCGCGCCAGTACTTGACCTTGCCGTCGGCGGCGTTGAGCAGCACGGCCTGGTCGCCGGGGGTGCTGTCGGCGCAGTTGCTGTGCACCAGGACCACGCCGCCGCTGCCGCCGCCGGAGAGGCTGCAGAACTTGCCCTGGCCGGCGTACTGCCAGGACTCGGCACCGTCGGCGGCGGTCCAGGCGGCGGCCTTGTCGTCGCCGACCGCGATCACCTTGTCGTCGGTGACCGAGACGTGGGTGGCGTACTTCTCCTTGGCGTCGGACAACGTCTTGGACCAGGTGGCCTTTCCGGCCTTGGTGTCGACGGCGACGGCGGTGCTGCACGGGCTGTTCGGGTCGGCGGCGGGGCGGTAGACCACCGCGCCGACGCCGGCGCCGTTGACGGTCGGGGAGAGCCCGCAGGGGACGGCGCCGTCGGCGGGCGGGGCGAGCGTCCAGGTGGGCTTGCCGTCGGCGAGGGCGTAGGCGCGGACGCCGGTCGCGTCGGCGCGGACCACGGCGTCGGCGAGCAGCCAGCTGCCGACCAGGGTGTCGTCGGCGCCCTGGGCCCCGGCGGCGGCCGGGTCGGCGGCGGCGGTCCAGGACTTGGTGTGGGCGACGGAGATGTTCTGCGCGCCGGCCGCGGGCTTGGCGGCGGGCTTGTCGTCGTCGCCGGAGGTGGCGAGCACGCCGGCGGTGACCAGGACGGCGAGCGCGGCGACGCCGGCGCCGATCCGGATCGCCAGGCCGCGGCGGGTGGGCGCGCCCTGGCCGCCGAGCACGGCGCTGCGGGCGCGGGCGGCGAGGGTGCCGAGACCGCCGGCCGCCGAGCCGGTGGTGGTGGCGGCGGTGTCCTCCGCGAGGGCGGCCGGGCCGGGGGCGGGAACTGACGCCTCGTCGGTTCCGGCGTCCTCCGCGGCCGGGGTGGCGGCGGGCCGACCGGGGTGCTCGGACGTCCCGACGGCGCCGAACGGCTGCGACTCGAAAGACTGTGGCTCGAAGGACTGCGACTCGAACGGCTGGGCTTCGAAGGGCTGCGGCTCGAACGCGGCCGACTGGTGGCCGGACTGCTGGTAGCCGCTCTGCCCGTAGGAGGACTGCTCGAACGAGGGCGGCTGGTGGGCGGGCTGCGGCGGGAACGGGTCGGTGCCCGGCTCGACGCCCTGGTGCGACGGGTGGAACTGCTGGACGGCCTGGGTGCCGAACGGGTCGGCCTGCTGCGGGTGGCCGTAGACCTGCGGGTCGCCGTAGAACTGCTGCTCGGTGTACGCCTGCTGGGGCTGCTGCGGGTAGCCGTACGCCTGCTGCTCGCCGTGGCCCTGCTGCTGGTGGGCGTAGAGCTGCTGGGCGCCCTGGGTGCCGAACGGGTCGGCGTGCTGCGGCTGGCCATACGCCTGCGGGTCGGGGTACGCCTGCGGGTCGGGGTACCCCTGCTGCTCTCCGTACGCCTGCTGCTCGCCGTAGCCCTGCTGCTGCGGGAACGGCTGCTGCTGGTACGGCTGTTGACCGCTGTACTGGTCGCCGTACTGCTCACCGTGGGCCGACGGCTGCGGCTGGGGGTACCAGGGCTGCTGCTGGTCGTACCCGGGGGTCGTAGGAGGTTCCTGGGCCATGCGTTCCGTCCGTCCCGACTGCGTCTGGCGAGCAGCCAGCATCTCATGGCGGCGGGACGGACTTTGCCGGTGCTTTGCCCGGGGGCGGGGCGCGGGGGTCAGGCGGCGGCGTCGAGGGCGCGGTCGATCAGGTGGGCGAGGGTGATGTCGAGGCTGGTCAGGCCGCCCTCGCTGTGGGTGGTGAGGAGGAAGGTGAGGGTGCGCCAGCGGATGTCGATGTCGGGGTGGTGGTCGAGGGCCTCGGCCTGTTCGGCGACGGCGTCGACCACCTTGATCGCGGTGGGGAAGCTCGCGGTCTCGGCGGTGCGGGTGAGGGCGTCGCCGGTGCGGGTCCAGTCGGGGAGGTCGACCAGGGCGGCGGTGATCTGGTCCTCGCTGAGGCGGGTGCGGCTCATGGCGGTCTCCGTCCGGGGGCTGCGGCGGCTGTCGGGGCCGAGCCTACGTCGGTCCGGCCGCCGGGGCGGACCCCGACGGCCGGGGAATCACGGGGAATCAGAAGAACAGCGGCGCGGGATCAGAAGAACAGCAGCTTGGTGACGGCGGCCAGGCCGACCAGGACGATCAGGGTGCGCAGCGCGACCGGCGGGAGGCGGCGGCCGACCTTGGCGCCGAGGACGCCGCCGAGGGTGGCGCCGACGGCGATCAGGGCGGCGGCGGTCCAGTCGATGGGCGAGGTGAAGAGGAAGAAGACCGCGGCGACGCCGTTGACGATCAGCGCGAGGACGTTCTTGATGCCGTTGATCGTCTGCAGGTCGTCGGGGAGCAGCATGCCCATCAGGGCGAGCAGCAGGACGCCCTGGGCGGCGCCGAAGTAGCCGCCGTAGACGCCGGTGAGGCCGATGCAGGCGAGCAGCAGCGGGCCGCCGTCGGTGGCGGGGGGCCGGGTGCCGGCGGCGCGGCGGGCGGCCATCGCCCGGGCGACCCGGGGCTGGATCACGACCAGGACCAGGGCGGTGAGGATGAGGACGGGGACGACGGCGTCGAAGGCGCTGCCGGGGAGGGTGATCAGCAGGGCGGCGCCGGTGAGTCCGCCGAGCAGCGAGGCGGTGCCGTAGCGGATCAGGCGGCGGCGCTGTCCGGCGAGTTCGGCGCGGTAGCCGAGGGCGCCGGCCAGCGAGCCGGGGGCGAGGCCGAGGGTGTTGGAGACGTTGGCGGCGACGGGGGGCAGGCCGACGGCGAGCAGCACGGGGAAGGTGATCAGGGTGCCGGAGCCGACGATGGTGTTGATGGTGCCGGCGGCGACGCCGGCGAGCAGGACGGCGAGCGCCTCCCACAGTGTCATCCGCTTCCCCCTCGTTGGCTGCTGTCGCTGCGGCCGATCATGCCGGAGCGGTGCGGCGCTCGGCCAGGGGGTCCGCCATCCGGGACGGGTGAGGAACGCCACGGCAACGGCTGCGGGCCCCGTCCGACGCGTGGTCGGACGGGGCCCGCGGGGCGGACGGGGCTGCGGGTTACTCGTCGATCTTCGGGTACTCGCGGACCGGCTCGACCCGGGGGCGGGCGGTCTTGTTCTCGGTGTCGACCGGGCGGGGGCCGGTGCCCGGGTCGACCGGGACGCGGGCGGCGGACGGCGGCGGGACGGCGGGGGCGGCCGGGGTGGCGCCGCCGCCGGTGACGCCCTGGAAGGCGCCGCCGAGGCCCTTGAGGGCGTCGCCGACCTCGCTGGGGATGATCCAGAGCTTGTTGGCGTCGCCCTTGGCGAGCTCGGGCAGCGTCTGCAGGTACTGGTAGGCGAGCAGCTTCTGGTCGGCGTCGCCCTCGTGGATGGCCTCGAAGACGGTGCGGATCGCGGCGGCCTCACCGTCGGCCTTCAGGACGGCGGCCTGCGCCTCGCCCTCGGCCTGCAGGACGGCGGCCTGCTTCTCGCCCTCGGCGCGCAGGATCTGGGCCTGCCGGGCGCCCTCGGCGGTGAGGATCGCGGCGCGCTTGTCGCGGTCGGCGCGCATCTGCTTCTCCATCGAGTCCTGGATGGAGGTCGGCGGCTCGATCGCCTTCAGCTCGACCCGGTTGACCCGGATGCCCCAGCGGCCGGTGGCCTCGTCCAGGACGCCGCGCAGGCCGGCGTTGATGACCTCGCGGGAGGTCAGGGTGGATTCGAGGTCCATCGAGCCGATGATGTTGCGCAGGGTGGTGACGGTGAGCTGCTCGATGGCCTGGATGTAGCTGGCCACCTCGTAGGTCGCGGCCCGCGGGTCGGTGACCTGGTAGTAGATGACGGTGTCGATGTTGACCACCAGGTTGTCCGAGGTGATCACCGGCTGCGGCGGGAACGGGACGACCTGCTCGCGCAGGTCGATCCGGTTGCGGATGGTGTCGATGAACGGCACCACGATGTTCAGGCCGGCGCTGAGGGTGCGGGTGTAGCGGCCGAAGCGCTCCACGATCGCCGCGCTGGCCTGCGGGATCACCTGGATCGTCTTGATCAGGGCGATGAAGGCCACCACGACCAGGACGATCAGGACGATGAGGACGGGTTCCAACGCTTCTCCCCTAGACGACCAGGGCGGTCGCGCCCTGGATTTCGACGACGTCGACCTGCTGGCCGGGCTCGAAGACCGAGCCCGGGTGGAGCGCGCGGGCCGACCAGATCTCGCCGTTCAGCTTGATCCGGCCGCCCGCTCCCCCGTCGACGGTTTCCTCCACCACTGCGGTGGCGCCGGTCAGCGCCTCCACCCCCGTGCGGTAGCCCGGGCCCTTCTTGAGCTGTCGGTAGGCGATCGGGCGCACGAAGACCAGCAGCGCCGCGGACACCCCGACGAACACCAGGAACTGCGGGACCACACCGCCGCCCAGCCCGGCCGTCAGCGCGGCGGCGCCGGCGCCGACCGCGAACATGGCGAATTCGGGCATCGCCGTGACCACCAGCGGTATGCCCAGGCCGACGGCGAGCAGCAACCACCAGATCCAGCTGTCCACGGGCTCCATCCTAGGGAAGTACGAGGTCTCCCCGTGTGGCTTCCCGCAGGTGGACGGGCGGAAACCGGCCGTGTGTACGACCGGTCCCCGTCAGTGGTCGGACCCGCTCATCGGCCGAGCGGCAGACCGGCGGCGATCCAGCGGTCGCCGCGCTGCTCCAGGGTCAGCGGCAGGCCGAAGCAGTGCGAGAGGTTGCGGGCGGTGAGGGTGGTGGCGATCGGGCCGGCCGTCATCACCTTGCCCTGACGGATCATCAGCACGTGGGTCATCCCGGGGACGATCTCCTCCACGTGGTGGGTGACCATCACCATCGACGGCGCGAACTCGTCCTGGGCGAGCGCGGCGAGACGGCGGATCAGGTCCTCGCGGCCGCCCAGGTCGAGGCCGGCGGCGGGCTCGTCGAGCAGCAGCAGCTCGGGGTCGGTCATCAGGGCGCGGGCGATCAGGGTGCGCTTGCGCTCGCCCTCGGAGAGGCTGCCGAACTTCCGGTCGGTGAAGCCGCCCATGCCGAGCCGGTCGAGCAGCAGCAGGGCGCGCTGCTCGTCGGACTGCTCGTAGCTCTCCTTGCCGTGCACGGTCTGGCCGTACGCGGCGGTGAGCACCGTCTCCAGCACGGTCTGGCCGACCGGCAGCTTGTCGTACATGGCGGCGCTGGCCAGGCCGATCCGGGCCCGCTGTTCGAACACGTCGACCTGGTCGAGCTTCTCGCCGAGCACCACGGCCTCGCCGGAGCTCGGGAACAGGTAGGCGCCGGCGATCTGCAGCAGGGTGGTCTTCCCGGCGCCGTTCGGCCCCAGCACCACCCAGCGCTCGCCCTCCTTGACCGACCAGGACACCTGATCGACGAGTGCGCGTCCCTCCCGGACCACGGAAACGTCCACCAGTTCCAGCACGTCGCTCATGCCTACGCCTTCCCCAAATGCGAGAATCCGGCCGTCCGCGGGACCTGGGCGTGAGGTCCTCGGGGCGCGGTCCACCTGTGTCAGGGCAAACCTACGCCACCCGCCCGGGCCGCTTGTCCGTAGGCTGGTCCGATGCTCGCCACTCCTGCCGACAATCCGTACCAAGAGCCCCGATCGGGGCGGCTCACCGCCTGGGGCAACGCGCTGCTGACCGGGTCCGCCTCGCCGGACGACGCCGCCGCGGCCGTCCAGGGCGGCGACGACGCGCACCGGGTGACCGGCCTGCCCGGCGAGGAGCCGGAGTCGCTGCACGGCCTCACCTGGGCGCTGGGCCGCCTGCGGGTGCTGGGCGCCAAGGGCCTGCGGCTGGCCCTCCCGGTGGCCGGCCACCCGCTGGGCCTGTGCGGCCCGCCCGCCTTCAACGCGCTCGCCCTGGGCGCCGGCGAGGCCGTCCTCGCGGTCGGCGTCCCGTACGGGCTGGTGCCCGAGGTGGAGGTGTACGGGCCGGCCGGCGACCAGGGCGTCCGGGTGCTCTGGCAGTGCCTGCCGGTGAACGACGCGCTGCCCGCCGACGTGCCCTCGCTGGACGAGGCCGAGCGGGAGCTGGCGGACGGGCTGCGCGAGGCCACCGTGCTGCTGACCCGGCTGGACGTGGCGGGGGCCGGGCCGGAGACGCTGCGGGCGCTGGAGTCCTTCCGCCGCCGCGGCCACGGCGAGCTGCTGGCCCCCGGCTACCCGCAGCGCGCCGTCCGGGTGCTGGAGTCGGCCCGGCAGGTGTCGGCGCTGCTGGCGATCGCCGCGGGCGGGCACGGGGCGGCGGTGTCGGCCGCCGAGATGGCGGCCCGCCGCGAGGTGCTGGCCCCGCTGGACCGCACCGCCCGCCGGGCCCAGGTCGCCGCGCACAACGCGATCGTCGACGAGCGCCGCTGACCGGGGCGGCGGGGCTTCAGCCCTGGTGGCGGACCGCCCAGAGCGCGGCCTGGGTGCGGTCGGCGACGTCCAGCTTCATCAGGATGTTCGACACGTGCGTCTTGACGGTCTTCTCCGACAGGTGCAGGGCGCGGGCGATCTCCCGGTTGGAGCGGCCGTCGGCGAGGTGCGAGAGCACCTCGCGCTCCCGGTCGGTGAGGCTGCCGCCGCGGCCCTGCGGCCCGGCGGGGACGTCCTCGGCGAGCAGCGCCGCCGCGAGTTCGGGCTGCAGCAGCACGTGTCCGGCGTGCACCGAGCGGATCGCGCCCGCCAGCGCCTCCGGGTCGACGTCCTTGTACACGTAGCCGGCCGCGCCCGCGCGCAGCGCCGGGACGACGGTGCGCTGCTCGGTGAAGCTGGTGACGATCAGCACCTTGGCGGCGCTGCCCCGTTCGCGGAGCAGGCGGAGCGCCTCGATGCCGTCGACCCGGGGCATCTTGAGGTCCATCAGGACCACGTCGGGGTCGAGGTCGGCGGCCCGGTCGACGGCCTCGGCGCCGTCGGCGGCCTCGCCGACCACCTCGATGTCGTCCTGCACCTCCAGGAAGGTGCGCAGGCCGCGCCGGACCACCTGGTGGTCGTCCACCAGCAGGACGCGGATCGGTGACGCCGTGTCAGGCACCGGGGACCTCCAGTTCGATCAGGGTGCCCCGGCCCGGGGCGGACTCCAGGGTGAGCCGGCCGCCGACCGCGGCGGCCCGGTCGCGCATCGACACCAGGCCGAGGTGGCGGCCGGCCCGGCGGACCGACTCGGGGTCGAAGCCGCGGCCGTCGTCGGCGACGGTGAGCAGCGCGCCGCGGGCGGGGGTGCCGGCCAGGGTGACGGTGACGTGGGCGGCCCGGGAGTGCCGCAGCGCGTTGTGCAGGGCCTCCTGGGCGACCCGCAGCACGGCGGACTCCTGTCCGGCGGGCAGCGCCCGGACGCCGGTGGCGGTGAACCGGACCTCGGCGCTGTGCGCCCGGTCGAGCACCTGGACCTGGGAGGCGAGGGTGGCGACCAGGCCGTCCTCCTCCAGCGCGGCGGGCCGCAGTTCGACGACCACGGCGCGCAGTTCGTCGGCGGCCTCGGCGGCGAGCCGGGCGACCTCGGCGAGTTCGCGGCGGGCCCGGGCCGGGTCGCGGTCGACCAGGGTGGCGGCGGCCCGGGCGGTCAGCCGGAGCGAGAACAGCTTCTGCGAGACGGCGTCGTGCAGGTCGTGGGCGATCCGGGCGCGCTCGCCGGCCAGGGTGAGTTCGCGGCTGCGCTCGTAGAGGCGGGCGTTGCCGAGGGCGAGGGCGGCGTGCGCGACCAGGATGCGCAGCAGTTCCTCGTCGTGGTCGGTGAAGCCGCCGGGCTTGTTGGCGAGGAACAGGGCGCCGGCGATCTCGCCCTCGTCGAGGATCGGCATGCCGAGGAAGTCGGTCATGTCGGGGTGGGCGTCCGGCCAGCCGCCGAACGCGGGGGCGGTGCGGACGTCCTTCAGCCGGGTGGGTTCGCGGTCGTGCAGCATCGAGGCGAGGACGCCGTGCTGGCGGGGCAGCGGGCCGATCGCCCGCCACTGCTCGTCGCTGACGCCGTCGACCACGAACTGGGCGAAGCCGCCGTGGTCGTCGGGCAGGCCGAGGGCGGCGTACTCGGCGCCGAGCAGGGCGCGGGCGGAGGCGGTGATCCGGCGCAGCACCTCGCGGACCTCCAGCGGCCGGGACATCGCCAGCACCGCCGCGCTGACCGCCTCGATCGCCTGCAGGGACGGGTCGCACCCGGGACTGTCCTCCATGGCGGTCACGCTACCGCCGGGCCCTCCCCCGCCGCCTCGGGCGCGCGACCTAGGGACAAGGGCCCATGCGAAGGGGCCCGGGGAGGTTCCCCGGGCCCCTCGGGCGCGCGTCCTGGTCAGCCCTTCTGCATGACCTCGGGCTCGTGGCGCTTCTGGAAGCGCTGGACGGCGAAGGCGATGCCGACCGAGATGGCGATCATCACGATCCAGTTGAGCACCATGTAGCCGGCCGAGTGGTCCCACAGCGGGTCGACCGGGGGCGTCTCCGGGGGCTTGACCACGACCACCGGGGAGATGTGGGCGAGGTCCAGGGTGTTGCCGCTGGCGGCGAGGCCCCAGCGGGCGGGCATCAGCCAGGCGAACTGCTCCAGGCCGGGCTTGTCGAACAGCTGGAAGATCGCGCCGGTGAAGACCATCTGGACGATGGCGAACATCACCAGCAGCGGCATGGTCTTCTCGGCGGTCTTGACCAGCGAGGAGATGGCCAGGCCGACCATCATCGAGGTGAAGCTGAGCAGGATCACGCCGACCGCCATCTCGGCCGCCGGCATGTGCGTGAACAGCAGGCCCTCGGCGGGCAGCGTGCGGACCTTGAAGGCGATCGCGGAGATGATGCCGCCCTGCAGGAAGCTGATCGCGCCGAGCACGATGATCTTCGAGACCAGGTACGCCGACCGGGACAGGCCGGTGGCGCGTTCCCGTTCGTAGATCGCGCGTTCCTTGATGAGTTCGCGGACCGAGTTCGCCGAGCCGGACAGGCAGGCGGAGAACGCGACGACCATCAGGATCAGCCGGGCGACGTCGTTGCGGCCGTTGCCGCAGGGCGCCAGGCCGCACTTGTCGGGGATCACCGCGGAGACCGCGCCGAGCACCAGCGGCAGCAGCACCGACAGCGCGATGAAGCCCTTGTCGGAGGCGATCACCGACAGGTAGCGGCGGATCAGCGTCCACAGCTGGGAGCCCCAGCTCTGCGGCTTCGGCGGGCGCAGCTGGGCGACCGCGTTCGGCTGGGCCTGGACGACGGCGGCGTCCACGTTGGCCGAGTACTGCTGGTGGTGGACGGAGTTGCGGTAGCGGCCGGCCCAGTCGTGGTCCGGGTAGTTCTCGAAGGCCTGGAAGACGTCGGCCCAGGTCTCGTAGCCGAAGAAGTGCAGGGCCTCGGCGGGCGGGCCGAAGTAGGCCACCGAGCCGCCCGGCGCCATCACCAGGAGCCGGTCGCAGAGCGCGAGTTCGGCCACCGAGTGGGTGACGACCAGGACGGTGCGGCCGTCGTCGGCGAGGCCGCGCAGGGTCTGCATGACCTCGCGGTCCATGCCCGGGTCGAGGCCCGAGGTGGGCTCGTCCAGGAAGATCAGCGAGGGCTTGGTGAGCAGTTCCAGGGCGACCGAGACGCGCTTCTGCTGGCCGCCGGAGAGCGCGGTGATCCGGTTGTCGGCGCGCTTGTCGAGCCGCAGCTCGTACAGCACCTCGTCGATCCGGCGGTTGCGCTCGGCGGCCTCGGTGTCGCCGGGGAAGCGCAGCTGGGCCGCGTACTTGAGGCCGGTGCGGACGGTGAGTTCCTTGTGCAGGATCTCGGACTGCGGGACCAGGCCGATCCGGGAGCGCAGTTCGGCGAACTGGCGGTACAGGTTGCGGCCGTCGTAGAGGACGTCGCCGCGGTCGGCGGGCCGGTAGCCGGTGAGGGCGCGCAGCAGGGTGGACTTGCCGGAGCCGGACGGGCCGATCACGGCGACCAGGGACTTCTCCGGGACGGCGAAGCTGACGTCGTTGAGCAGGACCTTCTTGCCGCCCTTGAAGTCGACCTCGACGGTCAGGTGGTGGGCGGAGAAGGTGACGGCGCCGTTGTCGACGAACTCCTGGAGCTGGTCGCCGACCAGCACGAAGGAGGAGTGGCCGACGGTGAGCCGGTCCTGCGGGCCCATCAGCTGGCGGCGGGTGGGCTGGCCGTTGAGGAATATCCCGTTGTGGCTGCCGAGGTCGACGATCTCCCAACGGCCGTCCGGGAGCTGGCGCAGCTCGGCGTGGTGGCGGGAGACCTGGAGGTCGGAGACCACGATGTCGTTGTCGAGCGCGCGGCCGATCCGGATGGTCCGGCCGCCGGTCAGGCTGCGGATCATCGTCGGGTTGCCGAGGCCGCCGACCGCGCCCGGCCGGCCGCCCTGCTGCGGCGGCTGGTACGGCTGCTGCTGCGCGGGCGGGGCCTGCTGGAACGGCGGCTGCTGGGCCGGGGGCTGCTGGAACTGCTGCTGCACCGGGGGCTGCTGCTGCGCGGGCGGGGCCTGGAAGCCCTGCTGCTGCGGGAAGCCGGGCCGCGGGGTGGGGGCGTCCCAGCCCTGCGGGATCGGCTGCTCGACCGGCGGCGGGCGGTGGCCCTGCTGCGGCGCGGCCGGGCCGGGGCCGAACGGCGGCTGCTGGAACGGCGCCTGGCCCTGCTGCGGGCCGGGGGCCGGGGCCCGGCTGGTGGCGGCCTCGTGGATGTCGGCGGGCCGCGCGGCGGCGCCGGCCGGCGCGGTGAACGCCAGCCGGGGCCCGTTCTGGCCGTTGCCGAGGTGCACCACGGTGCCGGGGTGGACGGCGGTCTGCGCGACCCGGGCCCCGGCCACGAAGGTGCCGTTGGTGGACCCGTGGTCGGCGAGCTGCCAGGCAGCGCCGTCGAAGGTCACGCTGGCGTGCCGCCAGGAGACCCGGGCGTCGTCGAACGGGAAGTCCGACGCCGGGTCCCGCCCGATGGTGTAGGCACGACCGGGTTCCAGTACCCGCTGCCGGCCGTCGATTTCAAGTACGAGTTGCGGCAACTCTTCGCCCGCCCCGCTCTCCGGTTCCCCCTGGATGGTGCATCTGACGGGGGAATCATTCCAGCCCGGCGACCGTACCCGGAAGTCGGGCCGCCCGACTGTGACCCCTCGGCAACAAGGTCACGGCGGGTGCGCGGCCCGGTACGGGTGTCCCACGACCCGGACGGGTGCGGTCGGGGCGCGGGCGGTCCGGGTAGCGTGGGGGCCACCATGAACGCAACAGATCCGGCCCCCGTGGCCCTCTCCGCCGCGCCGCCCGCGAGCCCGGACGCCGAGCGCACGCTGCTGGTCAAGGTGTTCGGCAAGGACCGTCCCGGCATCACCGCGGGCCTGTTCGAACGGCTGGCCGAGTTCGGTGTCGAGGTGATCGACATCGAGCAGGTGGTCACCCGTGGCCGGATAACGCTGTGCGCGCTGGTCACCCCGCCGGCCGCGGCGGGCGCCGAGGGCGGGCTGCGGGTGACGGTGCACCGCTGGGCCGAGGAGCACAGGCTCCAGGCCGAGGTCATCTCCGGCACCGGCGACAACCGGGCCCGCGGCGAGGGCCGTTCGCACGTGACGGTGCTCGGGCACCCGCTGACGGCGGCCGCGGTGGCGGCGCTGACCGGCCGGGTCTCGGCGGCCGGCGGCAACATCGACCGGGTCTTCCGCCTCGCCAAGTACCCGGTGACGGCAGTGGAGTTGACGATCTCCGGGGTGCCCACCGAGGAGCTGCGCGCGGTGCTGGCCGCAGAGGCCGCCGTGCAGCGGGTGGACGTCGCGGTGGTCCGCTCGGGCCTGCACCGGCGGGCCAAGCGGCTGATCGTGATGGACGTGGACTCGACGCTGATCCAGGACGAGGTGATCGAGCTGTTCGCGGCCCACGCGGGCTGCGAGGAGCAGGTCGCCGCGGTGACCGAGCAGGCGATGCGCGGCGAGCTGGACTTCGCCGAGTCGCTGCGGGCCCGGGTGGCGCTGCTGGCCGGGCTGGACGCGGCGGTCACCGAGAAGGTCCGCGCCGAGGTCCGGATGACGCCGGGCGCCCGCACCCTGATCCGCACCCTGAAGCGGCTCGGCTACCAGGTGGCGATCGTCTCCGGCGGGTTCACCCAGGTCACCGACCACCTGGTGGAGCGGCTCGGCCTGGACTTCGCCGCCGCCAACACCCTGGAGGTGGTGGACGGGAGGTTCACCGGCCGGGTGACGGGCGAGATCGTCGACCGGGCGGGCAAGGCCCGCTGGCTGGCCCGGTTCGCCGAGCAGGCCGGCGTGCCGCTGGAGCAGACGGTGGCGATCGGCGACGGCGCCAACGACCTCGACATGCTGAACGCGGCGGGCCTGGGCGTGGCGTTCAACGCCAAGCCGGTCGTCCGCGAGCAGGCCGACACGGCCGTGAACGTGCCGTTCCTGGACACCGTGCTGTACCTGCTGGGCGTCACCCGCGAGGAGGTCGAGGCGGCCGACCAGCTGGACGGCGCGCCGACCGGCGACTGAGGCGCGCGCGAGGGGCGGGGCCACCGGGTCCCGCCCCTCGCGCGCGCACCCGGCGGCCGGTCAGTCCTGCGGCATGAAGTAGGAGTCGAGCCGGGCGCTGCCGGGCTCGACCAGCTTCCACGGGCCGTCCAGGCTGAGCACCGCCACCGCGGCGGGCGGGAAGCCGTTCAGCCGGAGCCGGTTGAGCGCCTCCGCGTCGCCCTCGTCGCCGGCCAGCACCTGGGTCAGGCCGAGCACGCCGGGGTTGTGGCCGACCAGCAGCAGGTCGCGGTGGTCGTCCGGGGTCTCCTGGATGACCTCGATCAGGCGGCCGGGCTGGGCCTCGTACACCCGGTCCTCGTAGACCGTCCGCCGGGCCCGCTTGGGCAGCTCGTGGGCGACCAGCTTCCAGGTCTCCCTGGTCCGCAGCGCGGTGGAGCACAGCACGTGGTCGGGGTTGACCCCGGAGTCCGCCAGCCAGCGGCCGGCCTCGGACGCCTGGCCGCGGCCGCGGTCGGCGAGCGGGCGGTCGTGGTCGTCGACCCGGTCGGGCCAGTCGGCCCGGGCGTGGCGGAGGACGATGATCCTACGAGGGGTGTCGGCGCTCATACCCCTAGAGCTTCGCAGAAAAGCGCCGCCCGGGCGCGGGGTCCGGCAAGCTGCCACCCGCAGGGGTGGCGGCCGCCCGGAAACCGCCCGGGCGGGGCGGGGATCAGCCCATCGTGCTGGCGACCGTCGCCACGACGGCGATCACCACCACGATCGCGGCGATCAGGCCGAGCATCCGCAGCAGCTTCTGCTGGCCGTCGGGGGGATTCGGGTCGAGTACCGGCATGGGGCCGAGCCTAGACCACGGCCTCGTCCTCGATGTGCCGGGCCCGGGCCGCCCGCAGGCCGACCAGGATCTGCGGCACCAGCAGCAGCGCCAGCAGGCCGAGCGGCAGGTACCACTGCCCGGTGCCCTGGTAGAGCGCGCCCATCAGGATCGGGCCCGGGATGGAGATCAGGTAGCCCAGGCTCTGCGCGAAGGCCGACAGCTGGGTCACCCCGCCGGGGGTGCGGGCGCGCAGGCCGAGCATGGTCAGCGCCAGCGGGAACGCGCACATCGACAGGCCGACCAGGATCGCCCACAGCCACGGCACCGTCCCGGCGGCGAGCATCAACCCGAGGAAGCCGGCGATCCCGCACAGGCCCAGCACCACCACGTACAGCCGCTGGTCGCCGCGCCGGGCGGCGAGGTTCGGCAGCAGGAAGGAGACCGGCACGCTGACCGCCATCACCAGGGCCAGCAGCACACCGGAGGCCGACTCGGAGACGCCCGCGTCGTGGTAGATCTTCGGCAGCCAGCCCATCGCGCTGTACGCGCTGGTGGACTGCAGGCCGAAGAACGCGGCCAGCGCCCAGGCGGTGCGGCTGCGCAGGATCGGCAGCCTGGCCGGCGGGGCGGCCGCGGCGGCGGCCGGGCCGGTGCCCCGGTCGCGGCGCAGGAACAGCACGGTCAGCCAGAGCACCAGGGCGACCGCCGCGAGCAGGCCCCAGATGCCGAGGCCGATCCGCCAGCTGCCGCCGAGCGCGTGCGTCAGCGGGACCGCGGTGGCGGCGGCCAGCGAGGTGCCCACCGAGAGCGCCATCGAGTAGAGGCCGATCATCGGGGCGACCCGGTCCGGGAAGTACCGCTTGATCACCACCGGGATCAGTACGTTGGCCAGTGCCACCCCGGCCAGCGCGACCGCCGTGAGCAGCAGGAACAGCGCGGCGGAGCCGGTGAGCACCCGGGCCAGCACGCCGGCCGTGATCGCGCCCGTGGCGGCCGTCACCACCGCGATCGGGCCGAACCGGCGGGCCAGGGCCGGCGCGCAGATGCCCAGCAGCGCGAAGCAGAGCGGCGGCAGCGCGGCGAGCAGGCCGGCCGTGGTGGCGCTCATCCCGAGGCCCTCGCGGACCGGGTCGAGCAGCGCGCCGAGGCTGGTGACCACCGGGCGGAGGTTCACCGCGGCGGCGGCGACCGCGACGGCGAGCAGCACGGCGGCGCCGTTGCGGACGGCGGCGGCGGGCGCGGGCGCGGCGGCGGGAGGCTGGTCGGCCGGTCGGCGGCCCTCGGTGGCGGTGGCGGAGCGCTCTGCTGCGGTAGGCATGGCGCAATCATAGAATCATGGGATGACTTACCGCACCCCGGTATCCTGATGAGGTAGACCACAGAAGGAGCCCGACCTTGGCGCTGTCGACCACTCGCCGCACCCCGCTCTCCGACCAGGTGATCGCCCAGCTGCGGGCCCAGATCACCTCCGGCGAGTGGCCGGTGGGATCACGCATCCCCACCGAAGCGGAGCTCGTCGACCAGCTCGGCGTGGCCCGCAACACCGTCCGCGAGGCCGTCCGGGCGCTGGCCCACAACGGGCTGCTCGACATCCGGCAGGGCTCCGGCACCTACGTGCTGGCCACCAGCGAGCTGGCCGGGGTGATGCACCGCCGGTTCGCGGACGCCGACCAGGACCAGGTCGCCGAGCTGCGCGCCACCCTGGAGGCCTCGGCCGCCGGCTTCGCGGCCGCCCGCCGCACCCCCCGGGACCTCGAACTGCTCGACGCGGCGCTGGCCCGCCGGGACGCCGCCTGGCACGCGGGCGTCCCCGAGGACTTCGTCCAGGCCGACGCCGCCTTCCACCAGGCCGTGGTCGCCGCCGCCCACAACGACGTGCTGGCCGCCGTCTACGCCGACCTCGGCGAGGTCCTCCGCGCCCACCTGCGGCACGACGTCGGCCCCGACCTGCTCCCGCACCGCTGGGTCCCGCACGCCGCCATCCTGGACGCGATCCGGGCCGGCGACGCCGACCGCGCCGCCGAAGAGGCCGGCCGGGCCGTCGGCTTCTGCAAGGCCAACGACCTGTAGCGGGAACGGCCGCGGGGCCGCCGCGCCGGAGGTGTCCGGTGCGGCGGCCCCTCGGGGCGGCGAGGGGTCAGGCGCCGATGGCGTGCAGGCCGCCGTCGACGTGCACGATCTCGCCGGTGGTCTTCGGGAACCAGTCGCTGAGCAGGGCGACGACGCCGCGACCGGCCGGCTCCGGGTCGGCGAGGTCCCACTTGAGCGGGGAGCGGGTCTCCCAGGTGGCGGCGAGGTCCGAGAAGCCGGGGATCGACTTCGCGGCCATCGAGCCGATCGGGCCCGCGGAGATCAGGTTGCAGCGGATGTCGCGCTCGCCGAGGTAGCGGGCGAGGTACCGGTTGGTGGCCTCCAGGGCGGCCTTGGCCGGGCCCATCCAGTCGTACTGCGGCCAGGCGAACTGCGCGTCGAAGGTCAGGCCGACCACCGAGCCGCCGTCCTGCATGAGCGGGAGCAGCGCGGTGGTGAGCGACTTCAGCGAGTACGCGGAGACCTGCATGGCGGTGGCCACGGACTCCCACGGGGTGTCCAGGAAGTTGCCGCCGAGCGCGTCCTGCGGGGCGAAGCCGATCGAGTGGACGATGCCGTCCAGGGTCGGCAGGTGCTCCCGGACCTGGTCGGCGATGCCGGCCAGCTGCTCCGCGCTGGAGACGTCGAGCTCCAGGACCTTGACCGGCTTCGGCAGCTTCTTGGCGATCCGCTCGGTCAGGCTGGGCCGGGGGAAGGCGGTGAGGATGATCTCGGCGCCCTGCTCCTGGGCGAGCTTCGCGGTGTGGAAGGCGATGGAGGACTCCATCAGCACACCGGTGATCAGGATGCGCTTGCCTTCGAGAATTCCAGTCATGGTCAGTTCCCCATGCCCAATCCGCCGTCCACGGGAATGACGGCTCCGGTGATGTACGCGGCCTCGGGGGAGGCCAGGAACCGCACGGCCGAGGCGATCTCGGCGGGGGCGGCGTAACGGCCCAGCGGCACGTCGGCGACGATCTCCTTGCGGCGCTCCTCGCTGAGCACCGCGGTCATGTCGGTGTCGACGAAGCCGGGCGCCACCACGTTGACGGTGATGTTGCGCGGGCCGAACTCGCGGGCGAGGGAGCGGGCCAGGCCGACCAGGCCGGCCTTGGAGGCGGCGTAGTTGGCCTGCCCGGCCGAGCCGCTGAGGCCGACGACCGAGGAGATCAGCACGATGCTGCCCTTGCGGGCGCGCAGCAGCTTCGCGGCGGCGCGCTTGACCACCCGGAAGGTGCCGGTGAGGTTGGTGTCCAGGACGGAGGTGAAGTCGTCCTCGGACATCCGCAGCAGCAGGGTGTCCTTGGTGATGCCGGCGTTGGCGACCAGCACCTCGACCGGGCCGTGCGCGGCCTCGATCGCGGTGAAGGCGGCGTCGACCTGCTCGGGGTCGGTGATGTCGGCGCGGACGGCGAGCACGTCGTACTTGGCGAGTTCGGCCGGGACCTCGCCGTTGCGGCTGGTGATCGCGACCTTGTCGCCCGCCTCGGCGAAGCTCTGGGCGATCGCCAGGCCGATGCCCCGGTTACCTCCGGTGACCAGTACCGAGCGGCTCAAGGGTCCACCTCTCTCTCGATGCGCGTGCGCGACCTCGAAGCGGGTGCGCGACTGCGGCGCTTTCGCGGGCGCAGCTCACCAGCGACGCTATCGGTAGGGTGCGAGGTCGGGCGAAGCGGCCTCCGACAGGCGCACCCGGTGAGAACTGTCGTATCCCGACAACGGGCGGGCGCCGCCGCCGGGGAACGCCGGGCCGGTGGCGGGCGTTGCCCCGGAGGCGGTCCGGAGAGTCCGGGGCGCCTGGTGGTGCGAGCCGATCGGAGCGGACGCGATGAGTGGTGCAGATCCTGGCCGGACGGGCCGCCGGGCACTGACGGCGGTGGCGGCACTGGCGGTGGCGGGCGCGGCGGCGTGGGCGCTGCGCGAGCTGCCGGCCCAGTTCGGCCGCCGGCCGGACCCGCTGGACCCCCGGGTGCGGGTGTCCCCGCAGTTCCGCGACGGGGTGTTCCACAACGCGCCGTCCGCGCTGGCCCCCGCCGCCCCGGGCGTGCCGGACGCGGGGACGCTGCGCCGGATGCTGCTGGACAAGGACGGGCGGCTGCCGGCCGGGCCGGTGCCGCTGGCCCGCCCCGAGGTCCCGGCCGGCGCGGCCGAGGGCGTCGCGGTGACCTGGTTCGGGCACGCCTCGGCGCTGCTGGAGCTGGACGGCTGCCGGGTGCTGGTGGACCCGGTCTGGTCGGACCGCTGCTCGCCCTCGCACCTGGCGGGCCCGAAGCGGCTGCACCCGGTGCCGCTGGAGCTGGCGGCGCTGCCGCAGGTCGACGCGGTACTGATCTCGCACGACCACTACGACCACCTGGACATGGCGACGGTGCGGCGGCTGATCACCCTGCAGTCGGCGCCGTTCGCGGTGCCGCTGGGCATCGGCGGGCACCTGCGCCGCTGGGGCGTGCCGGAGCACCGGATCATCGAGCTGGACTGGGACGAGACCTGCACGCTCGGCGAGCTGTCGCTGACCCTGACGGCGGCGCACCACTTCTCCGGCCGCGGCTTCACCCGGAACACCACGCTGTGGGGCTCCTGGGTGGTGGCCGGTCCGGAGCGGCGGGTGTTCTTCACCGGCGACTCGGGCTACTTCGAGGGCTTCGCCCGGATCGGCGAGCAGCACGGCCCGTTCGACGCGGCGCTGATGGCGATCGGCGCGTACGACGCGGCCTGGGCGGACATCCACCTGAACCCGGAGGAGGCGGTCCGGGCGCACCTGGAGCTGCGCGGCGGCCTGCTGCTGCCGATCCACTGGTGCACCTTCAACCTGGCGCCGCACCGCTGGGCGGAGCCGGTGGAGCGGCTGCTGGCGGAGGCCAAGGCGCAGGGGGTGCCGCTGGCGGTGCCGCGGCCGGGGCAGCGGGTGGAGGTGGCGAACCCGCCGGAGCTGGACGGCTGGTGGGAGGCGCTGGCCTGAGCGCCCCGGACCGGCGGTCCGTTCCCGCCGACGCATTCCTGACGGTCCGTCAGGGCGCGCGGGGATATTTGCTGGCCGTGGGCCGCGCGGAGCGGGATGATGCGGGCGGGTGCGCCCTCGGCCGGGGGCGCACCCGTCGCTCCGACCCTCGACCCAGGGAGCCCGATGCCCCCCTCCGCGCTGGACCCCCAGTTCCTCTCCTACCCGTTGCGCCCGCTGGCGGACGCCGCGCTGTCGCGGGCCCGCCGGCTGGGCGTCTCGCACGCCGACTTCCGCCTGGAGCGGGTCCGTTCGGCGGCCTGGCGGCTGCGGGACGCCCGCCCGGCCGGCTCCTCGGACTCGGTGCGGCTGGGCTTCGCCGTCCGGGTGCTGCTGGACGGCGCGTGGGGGTTCGCCGCAGGGGTGGACCTGACGCCGGAGGCCGCGGCGGCGGTCGCCGAGCAGGCGGTGGCGGTGGCCCGGCTGGCGGGCGGGATCAGCCGGGCGGCGGGTTCGGCGGAGCGGGTCGAGCTGGCCCCGGAGCCGGTGTACCCGGACGCCGAGTGGGTCTCCGCGTACCAGGTGAACCCGTTCGAGGTGCCGGACGCGGAGAAGACCGGCCTGCTGGCCGACTGGTCGGCCCGGCTGCTGGCGGCCGACGGCGTCTCGCACGTGTCGGCGGCGGTGCTGACGGTGCAGGAGAACAAGTTCTACGCGGACACCGCGGGCACGGTGACGACCCAGCAGCGGGTGCGCCTGCACCCGTGGCTGGAGGCCACCAGCGTGGACGCGCGCACCGGCGCCTTCGACTCGATGCGCACCGTCGCCCCGCCCGCGGGCCGGGGCTGGGAGTACCTGCGCGGGGTCGGCTGGGACTGGGACGCCGAACTGGCCGAGCTGCCCGAGCTGCTGGCGCAGAAGATGCGGGCGCCGGGCGTCGAGCCGGGCCGCTACGACCTGGTGATCGACCCGTCCAACCTGTGGCTGACCATCCACGAGTCGATCGGCCACGCCACCGAGCTGGACCGCGCGCTCGGCTACGAGGCCGCCTACGCGGGCACCTCCTTCGCCACCTTCGACCGGCTCGGCAGCCTGAAGTACGGCTCGGAGCTGATGCACGTCACGGGCGACCGGACGGCCGAGCACGGCCTGGCCACCATCGGGTACGACGACGAGGGCGTGGCCACCCAGTCCTGGGACCTGATCCGCGACGGCGTCCTGGTCGGGTACCAACTCGACCGCCCCATGGCGCAGTTGAAGGGATTCGGTCGCTCCAACGGCTGTGCCTACGCGGACTCCCCCGCGCACGTGCCGGTGCAGCGGATGGCCAACGTCTCGTTGCAGCCCGCCGTCGGCGGGCCGGACACCGCGGGCCTGGTCTCGCAGGTGGAGAACGGGCTGTACATCGTCGGCGACCGCTCCTGGTCGATCGACATGCAGCGGTACAACTTCCAGTTCACCGGGCAGCGCGCCTACGCCATCCGCAACGGCGAACTCGCGGGCCAGGTCAAGGACTTCGCCTACCAGGCCACCACCACCGACTTCTGGGGCTCGATGAGCGCCGTCGGCGGCCCGCAGACGTACGTGCTCGGCGGGGCCTTCAACTGCGGCAAGGCCCAGCCGGGCCAGGTCGCCGCGGTCAGCCACGGCTGCCCGTCCGCGCTGTTCCGCCAGGTCAACGTGCTCAACACCCAGCAGGAGGCGGGCCACTGATGTCCCTCACGCACCCCCACGAGCTGGTGGAACGCGCCCTCGGGCTCTCCCGCGCCGACGGCTGCGTGGTGATCGCCGAGGAGGAGTCCACCGCCAACCTGCGCTGGGCCGGCAACGCCCTGACCACCAACGGCGTCACCCGCGGCCGCCGCCTCACCGTGATCTCCACCGTGGCCGGCGCCGTCGGCGTGGTCGCCCAGGAGGCCGTCACGCCCGACGACGTCGAGCAGCTGGTGCGCGCCGCCGAGGCCGCCGCCCGGGCCGCCGAACCGGCCGAGGACGCCCAGCCGCTGATCGCCGCCCGCCCGGCGGACCCGCGCTTCACCGAGGCCCCCGGCGCCACCGACATCTCGGTGTTCGCCGCCCTCGCGCCCGCCCTCGGCGAGGCCTTCGCCCGGGCCCGGGCCAACGGCGAGCTGCTGTACGGCTTCGCCCGGCACGAGCACACCTCCAGCTACCTCGGCAGCTCGACCGGCCTGCGGCTGCGCCACGACCAGCCCACCGGCACCTTCGAGCTGAACGCCAAGACCGCCGACCTGACGGGCTCGGCCTGGGCCGGCGCCGCCACCCGGGACTTCACCGACGTGGACGTCGCCGCCCTGCACGCCGACCTGACCCGCCGGCTCGGCTGGGGCCGCACGAAGGTCGAGCTGCCGGCCGGGCGCTACGAGGTGATCCTGCCGCCCTCGGCCGTCGCCGACCTGATGGTCTACCTGTCCTGGTCGGCCGGCGCCCGGGACGCCGTCGAGGGCCGCTCGGTGTTCTCGAAAGCAGGAGGGGGGACCAGGCTCGGCGAGCGGATCGGCGCGCTGCCGCTGACCCTGCGCTCCGACCCGGCCGAACCCGGCCTGGAGGCCGCCCCGTTCGTGCTGGCGCACGCCTCCGGCGAGAACGACTCGGTGTTCGACAACGGCGCGCCGCTGGCCGCCACCGACTGGCTGCGCGAGGGCCGCCTCGCCCACCTGCTGACCACCCGGCACTCGGCCGGCCTGGCCGGCCTCCCGGTCACCCCGCCGATCGACAACCTGGTGCTGGAGACCTCCGCGCCGGACGCGCCGACGCTGGCGGAGATGATCGCCCGCACCGAGCGCGGCCTGCTGCTCACCTGCCTCTGGTACATCCGCGAGGTCGACCCGGCCACCCTGCTGCTCACCGGCCTGACCAGGGACGGCGTCTACCTGGTGGAGAACGGCGAGGTGGTGGGCGCGGTCAACAACTTCCGCTTCAACGAGTCCCCGGTGGACCTGCTCGGCCGGATCACCGAAGCGGGCCGCACCGAACGCTGCCTGCCCCGCGAGTGGGGCGACTGGTTCACCCGGGCGGCGATGCCGCCGGTCCGGGTGCCCGACTTCCACATGAGCTCGGTCAGCCAGGCCTCCTGAGCCGACCCGAACCCCCTGGGGGGACCCCGATGGACGAGAAACGCACGGTGAAGACCTCGAAGACGCTCTCCCGCATCCTGCGGCACGACCCGGGCGCCGTCGGGGTCGCCCTCGACCCGGCGGGCTGGGTGGAGGTCGACACCCTGCTCGCCGCCCTGGCCCGGCACGGCCGCCCGCTGACCAGGGCCGAGCTGGACCACGTGGTCGCCACCAACAACAAGCGCCGCTTCGCCTACTCCGAGGACGGCCGCTCGATCCGGGCCAGCCAGGGCCACACCGTCGAGGTCGACCTCGGCCTGCCCGCCAGCACCCCGCCCGACGTGCTGTTCCACGGCACCGCCGAGCGCACCCTGCGGTACATCCTGGCCGAGGGCCTGCGCCCGATGAGCCGGCAGGACGTCCACCTCTCCGCCGACACCGACACGGCCGTCAAGGTCGGCTCCCGGCACGGCCGGCCGGTGGTGCTGGCGGTGGACGCAGCGGCGATGGCCGCCGCCGGGCACGAGTTCCGGGTCTCCGCCAACGGCGTCTGGCTGACCGACGCGGTGCCCGTGCAGTACCTGCGCCGCACGCCCTGAGCGCCGCGCCGGACCCTCGTGGGTCCGGCCGGCGTCAGCGGGGTTACGGTGGTCGGGCGTCAGACGCCGGAACCGACCGAGGATGGAGGGCACCATGCCCAGGAGCGCGGACGACGGCCAGGTCTTCCGGATCACCGGGGCCCGCAGCAGCCTCACCGAGGACGTCCGGGGGCGGCAGCGCCGCTACGTCGTCTCGATGCTGATCCGCACCGTCTGCGTGCTGCTCGGCGTGATCCTCTGGGACGTGCAGCGCTGGCTCGCCTACGGCGCGCTGGCCGGCGGCCTGCTGCTGCCGTACTTCGCCGTCCTGATCGCCAACGCCGGCCGCGAGCGGGCCCCCGGCCTGCCGTCGACCTTCGCCTTCTCCCCGGACACCCCGCTGATGCTCGGCCCGGGCGGAACGGGTGGCGGCGGGGCGACGGAGAAGCGTCCGCAGGATTGAGCTTCCCTCAAGCCCCGTGCCCGGTTTGCCCGTTCCGGTGGCGATATGACCGGCCGAAAGCTCAGACCATCCTCAAATTAATCATCGGACAGTAACGCCCCTCGGCCCCGGGCGTGCCATACTTCCTTAGCGCTCCGCATCCCCCGTCGGAGCGACGGACCGACGCCGGGCAGCTCCCCCCGTGGCTGCCCGGCGTCGTCATGCCCGGGCATAGGATCGCCCCATGGACACCCCCGCGCACCCCCTCTTCGGCACCCCCGCCGCCGCCCCCGACGCCCCGGCCGGCCCCCCGAAGTGCTCCGCCAAGGGCTGCCGCGAACGCGCCACCTGGTCCCTGCTCTGGAACAACCCGAAGCTGCACACCCCCGAGCGCCGCAAGACCTGGCTCGCCTGCGACGAGCACCGCGAGTCCCTCGGCCGGTTCCTCGCCGTCCGCGGCTTCCTCAAGGACACCGAGCCCTTCCCCGGCGGCCCGGCGCCCTCCTGACGGCCCGTCAGCCGCCGATCGCCGACATCGGCCGCTCGGGCTGGTGGAACTCCGGCTGGTCGATACCCGCGCCGGCCTTCTTGCCCCACATCGCGGTCCGCCAGAGCGCGGCCAGTTCGGCGTCGTCCGCGCCGGAGCGCAGCGCGCCGCGCAGGTCGGTCTCGCCGGTGGCGAACAGGCAGTTGCGGACCTGGCCGTCGGCGGTCAGCCGGGTGCGGTCGCAGGCGCGGCAGAACGGGCGGGTGACCGAGGCGATCACGCCGACGGTGGCGGGGCCGCCGTCGACCAGCCAGCGTTCGGCGGGGGCGGCGCCGCGGGCGGCGGACGGCTCGGGGGTCAGCGCGAAGCGGGTGCGCAGCAGGTCGAGGATCTCCTCGGCGGTGACCATCCGGGTCCGGTCCCAGCCGTGCTGGGCGTCCAGCGGCATCTGCTCGATGAAGCGCAGCTGGTAGTGGTGCTCGACCGCCCAGGCGAGCAGGCTGGCGGCCTCGTGCTCGTTGACGCCGCGCATCAGGACGGCGTTCAGCTTGACCGGCCGCAGCCCGGCGGCCGCGGCGGCGGCGAGGCCGTCCAGCACGTCCTGGTGGCGCCGGCGGCGGGTCAGCCGGTGGAAGACCTCGGGGTCCAGGGTGTCGAGGGAGACGTTGACCCGGTCGACCCCGGCGTCCCGCAGCCCGCCCGCGACCCGGGCCAGGCCGATGCCGTTGGTGGTGAGGGAGAGCTCGGGGCGCGGCTCCAGCGCGGCGCAGGCGGCGACGATCGGCACCAGGCCGGGGCGGAGCAGCGGTTCGCCGCCGGTGAAGCGGACCTCGCGGACGCCGAGGTCGCGGACCGCGATCCGGACCAGCCGGACGATCTCCTCGTCGGTGAGCAGCTCGGGCTTGCCGAGCCAGCTCAGGCCCTCCTCGGGCATGCAGTAGGTGCAGCGCAGGTTGCACCGGTCGGTGAGTGAGACCCGCAGGTCGACGGCCTGCCGGCCGTGGGTGTCGAGGAGCATCCCGGCCCGCCCTTCCCTGGAGAGCCTGCCGGCCCGGCCGCTGGGGTGCGGCCGGGCCAGCTTAGCGGGGTCCCCGGGCGGTGCCGGGGAGGCGGCCGGTCAGTGCGCGCCCAGGCCGGTGAGCGAACGGACCTCCAGTTCGGCGTACTTCGCCGGGTCGGCCTTCTCCCGGGACAGGTAGGTGCCGACCACGCCGGCCAGGAAGCCGACCGGGATGGAGACCAGGCCGGGGTTCTCCAGCGGGAACCAGGAGAAGTCGCTGTGCGGGAAGAGCGAGGTCTTCGGGTTGCCGGAGACCACCGGGGAGAAGATCACCAGGGTGACGGCGGTGACCAGGCCCGCGTAGGTGGAGGCGACCGCGCCGGTGGTGTTGAAGCGCTTCCAGAACAGCGAGTAGAGCAGGGTGGGCAGGTTGGCGGAGGCGGCGACCGCGAAGGCGAGCGCGACCAGCGCGGCGGCGTTCAGCTTGTCCGCGAAGATCGACAGCGCGATGGCGACGGCGCCGATGGCGACGGCGGCGAGCTTGGCGCTGGCCACCTCCTCCTTCTCGGTGGCCTTGCCGCGGCGGATCACGTTGGCCCACAGGTCGTGCGCGAAGGAGGACGAGGAGGCCAGGGTCAGCCCGGCGACCACGGCGAGGATGGTGGCGAAGGCGACCGCGGAGATCACCGCGAGCAGCACCGCGCCGCCGGTGGTGCCGGCGCCGCCGCCGAGGTGCTCGGCGAGCAGCGGGGCGGCGGTGTTGCCGGACTTGTCGGCGGCCAGCGCCTTGCGGCCGACCAGGGCGGCGGCGCCGAAGCCGAGGGCGAGGGTCATCAGGTAGAAGACGCCGATGATGCCGATCGACCAGAGCACGGACTTCCGGGCGGTGCGCGCGGTGGGGACGGTGTAGAAGCGCACCAGGATGTGCGGCAGCGCGGCGGTGCCGAGCACCAGGGCGATGCCGAGGCTGAGGAAGTTGAGCTTGGTGGTGCCGGTGGCGCCGTACTTGAGGCCGGGTTGGAGGAACTTGTCGCCGCTGCCGCTGGCCTTGGCGGCGGCGCCGAGCAGTTCGGACAGGTTGAAGTGGAACTTGGCCAGCACCAGGAGGGTCATCAGTCCGGCGCCGGCGATCAGCAGCACGGCCTTGATGATCTGCACCCAGGTGGTGCCCTTCATGCCGCCGACGGTGACGTACAGCACCATCAGGGCGCCGACCGCGACGATGGTCCAGCGCTTGGCGGCGTCGCTCTCGGCGCCGAGCAGCAGCGAGACCAGCGAGCCGGCGCCGACCATCTGGGCCAGCAGGTAGAAGATCGACACGACGATGGTGGAGAGGCCGGCGGCGGTGCGCACGGGGCGCTGGCGCATCCGGAAGGCCAGCACGTCGGCCATGGTGTAGCGGCCGGAGTTGCGCAGCGGTTCGGCGACCAGCAGCAGCGCGACCAGCCAGGCGACCAGGAAGCCGATGGAGTACAGGAAGCCGTCGTAGCCGGAGAGCGCGATCGCGCCGGTGATGCCGAGGAAGGACGCGGCGGACATGTAGTCGCCGGAGATCGCCAGGCCGTTCTGGAAGCCGGTGAAGCTGCGGCCGCCGGCGTAGAAGTCGGAGGCGTCGCGGTTGTTGCGCCCGGCCCAGAGCGTGATGCCGAGGGTGGTGAGGACGAACACCCCGAACAGGGACATGATCAGGGTGCGGTGCTCGCCCGCCGAGCCGGCGGCCAGGTGCGTCATCATTCGGCGGCCTCCTCGGGCACGGCGGAGCGGTCGGCGGGCTGGGCGGGCAGCGCGGCCTCGGCGCGGCCGCGGATGACGGCGGCGCGCGGGTCGAGCCGGCGGTCGGCGAACCGGGCGTACCAGGCGGCGATGGCGAAGGTGCTGGCGAACTGGAGCAGTCCGAGCACCAGCGCGAGGTTGATGTTGCCGACGACCTTGGTGCTCATGAAGCCGGGGGCGTAGCAGCTGAGCAGGACGTACAGCAGGTACCAGAGGACGAATCCGGCCGTCACCGGGAATGCGAAGTTCCGGAAGGAGCTGCGCAGTTGGCGGAACTCGGCGGTCTCCTCGATACGTTGGAACGATTCGGGGACTGAATCGGGCGGGGGTGCCACGCGGGTCTCCTGACGTCTTCGGGTCTTCGGACGATCAGATGGACGTGAGGGACGTCACATTGAGTGCGCTGCATGCTAGATCGCGGACCGGGTGCCGAGAAGCTTCCCCACGCGACATGGCCGAAAACTGACCAGAACACGCCACCGGGGCGGCCGTTTTGCGGCCGCCCCGGTGTGATGATCTGTCAAATATGCCTGCTCGGCAGGTGATCAGCCGACCCTCAGAAGGCGATCCGGACCTTCAGCGCCGTCCGCTCGTCCATCGCCCGGTAGCCCTCCGGCACCCCGTCCAGGCCCACCGTCCGGTCGAACACCTTGCCCGGCTCGATCGCGCCGGAGAGCACGTCGGGCAGCAGTTCGGGGATGTACGCCCGGGCCGGGGCCACACCGCCGCGCAGCTGCACGTTGCGGTTGAACATCTGGCCGATGTCCACGCCCGCGCTGCCGCCGTGCGGCACGCCCACGTAGCCGACCGCGCCGCCGTCCCGGGCGATCGAGATCGCCGTCCGCATCGACTCCTCGGTGCCGACCGCCTCCAGCACGGCGTGCGCGCCCAGGCCGCCGGTCAGCTCGCGGACCGCCTCGACCGCGGCCTCGCCGCGCTCGGCGACCACGTCGGTCGCGCCGAAGGAGCGGGCGATCGCCGTCCGGCCCTCGTGCCGGCCGAGCGCGATGATCCGGCCCGCGCCGAGCCGGTGCGCGGCCAGCACGCCGCACAGGCCGACCGCGCCGTCGCCGACCACCGCGACCGTCGCGCCGGGCCGCACGCCCGCCGAGACCGCCGCGTGGTGGCCGGTCGCCATCACGTCGGAGAGCGCCAGCAGGCCGGGCAGCAGCTTCTCGTCCCCGGCCGCCTCCTTCGGCAGCTGCACCAGCGTGCCGTCCGCGAACGGCACCCGGACCGCCTCGCCCTGGCCGCCGTCCGAGCCCGGGGTGCCCCAGAACCCGCCGTGCGGGCAGGAGGTCTGCAGGCCCTCGCGGCAGAACTCGCAGACGCCGTCCGACCAGACGAACGGGGCCACCACCAGGTCGCCGGGCGCGAAGCCGCGCACCTCGGCGCCGACCTCCTCGACGAAGCCCAGGAACTCGTGCCCGATCCGCTGCCCGGCCTCCCGCTTCGCCACTCCCCGGTAGGCCCACAGGTCGCTGCCGCAGATGCAGGCGTTCAGCACCCGGACCACCGCGTCGGTGGGGCGCTCGATCCGCGGGTCGGGCACCTCCTCGATCCGGATGTCCTGGGGGCCGTGGATCACGGTGGCGCGCATGAGGGATGTCCTTCGGTGCAGAGGCGGGTGCAGGGTTTCGCACCCTCGTTCCACTGTAAGCACGGCCGCGCCCCGGGCATTCCGGCCGGAGCCGCCCGGCGCTCCCCGTAGAGTGGTGCGTTATGCACGCGTCCTTCGCCCCGTCGCCGTTCCCGGCCCGGCGCACCGGCCCCGACGGGTCCGGGGCCCGCGGCTTCGCCGTGGTCGACGTCGAGACCACCGGTCTCGGCCGCTCCGACCGGGTGATCTCGGCGGGCGTCTACCAGCTGGACGCGGACGGCGAGGTCACCGACCACTGGTACACCCTGGTCAACCCGGAGCGGGACCCGGGCCCGGTCTGGATCCACGGCCTGACCAGCGAGGTGCTGGAGGGCGCGCCGACCTTCCCGGAGATCGCCGCCGAGTTCGCCGAGCGGCTGCGCGGCCGGGTGATGGTGGCGCACAACGCCCTGTTCGACTGGAACATGATCTCCCGCGAGTTCTCCCGGGCCGGCCTGGCCGCCCCGGTCGAGCAGCGGCTGTGCACCATGGTGCTGGCCCGCGACCTGCGGCTGCCGCTGCCCAACGGCAAGCTCTCCTCGCTGGCCGCCCACTTCGGCGTCAGCCAGCGCCGGGCCCACCACGCGCTGGACGACGCCCGGGTGCTGGCCGAGGTGTTCCGGCCCTCGCTGCGGCTGGCCCGGGACGGCGGCGTCCCGCTGCCGCTGACCGCCTGCGTGGCCGTCACCGACCTCGGCGAGGGCACCGCCTCCGCCGCCCCGGCGGGCGGCCCGGCCCGCGGCTCCTGGAACAGCTCCTACCGGCCCGCCCGCAAGCGCCCGGCCTGCCCGTACCCGAACCCGGGCCGCTGGGCGGACGGCTCCCCGCTGGTGCAGGGCATGCGGGTGGCGATCAGCGGCGACACCGCCACCGAGCGCGAGCTGCTGGAGGACCGGGCCACCGAGGCCGGCCTGCACATCGCCTCCTCGGTGAGCCGGCTCACCAGCCTGCTGGTCACCAACGAGCCCGGCTCGTGGAGCGGCAAGGCCCGCAAGGCCCGCGAGTACGGCACCCCCGTGGTCGGCGAGGACGCCTTCCTGCAGCTGCTGCGGGAGGTCGCGCCGCACCCCGGTGCGTGACGCGGCGGTAAGGAGGATTAGCGTGCCGGGTGTGTACCGATTCCTGCTGTCCGCGCGCTGGGCGGGCGTCCTGCTGGTGGCCCTGGTGCTGATCCCCACCATGGTCCGGCTGGGCTTCTGGCAGTACCACCGGCACGAGGCCCGGGTCGCCCGCAACGACCTGGTGGCGCGCAACCTGGGCAGTCCGGCGGTCGCCTTCGACGGCCTCTCCTCTCCCGGCTGGTCCGTCCCCGGCGACCAGGTCTGGCGCACCGTCACCGCGCAGGGCCGCTACGACACCGCGCACGAGGTGGTGATCCGCGGCCGCACCGAGCCGGGCGGCTCCACCATCGGCTACTTCGTGGTCACCCCGCTGGTGCTGGCCGACGGCAAGGGGTCGGTGCTGGTCAACCGCGGCTGGGTGGAGTCCGGTTCGGACGCCGCCAGCCTGCCCGCCGTCCCCGCCCCGCCGGCCGGCGAGGTCACCGTCACCGGGCGGCTGCGCGCCGATGAGACCTACGCCTCGCTGGGCGTGAAGAACCGCGGCGGGCTGCCCGAGCGGATGTACAAGGTGATCAACAGCGCCGAGCAGGCGAAGTCCGCCGGCACCGAGGTGCTGGGCGGCTACCTGGAGCTGGCCTCCTCGCAGCCCGCCGCCGGCAACCCGCCGGAGCCGCTGGCCGAGCCCGGCCACTCCGACATCGGCCCGCACATGGCGTACGCCGTCCAGTGGTGGCTGTTCGCCGCGCTGGTCCCGGTCGGCGTGGTGGTGCTGGCCCGCCGCGAGGCCGGGCAGCGCGCCGCCGAGCGGGCCGCGGCCCCGGCCGCCGCCGGGGAGCCGGTCGCCGCCGCGGGCTGAGCGCCGCCCACCGGACGGGCGCTCACGGAACGGCCGGCGCTTCGATCGGCTGCTCGGCCCAGATGGTCTTGCCGGAGCGGGTGTAGCGGCTCCCCCAGCGCTCGGTGAGCTGCGCGACCAGGTAGAGGCCGCGGCCGCCCTCGTCGGTGAGCCGGGCCCGGCGCATCCGCGGCTGGGTGGCGCTCGGGTCGGAGACCTCGCAGGTCAGCACCGAGGAGCGGATCAGCCGGACCTGCACCGGCCCGCCCGCGTACCGGATCGCGTTGGTGACCAGCTCGCTCAGCACCAGCTCGGTGGTGAACACCAGCTCGCCGAGCCCCCACTCCTCCAGCTGCCGGGTGGCGGCCTCGCGCACCCCGGCGACCGCCGCCGGGTCGGCGTCGATGCTCCAGGCAGCGGTGGCCTCCGGCGGCACCGGGTGCAGCCGGGCCAGCAGCAGCGTCACGTCGTCGCCCTGCCCGGCGGTGGACATCTCCGCGACGATGGCCCGCCCGGCGGCGGCCAGGTCGCCGCCGAGCCCGGTCTCGCCGAGCCGGACGGCCAGCTGCGCCATCCCCTCGTCCAGGTCGCGGTTGACGCCCTCGATCAGGCCGTCGGTGTAGAGCGCCAGCACGCTCCCGGCCGGCGGCACGCACTCGACGGTCTCGAACGGCAGCCCGCCGACGCCGAGCGGCGGCCCCGGGTTGACCGGCAGGTACTCGACCCGCCCGTCCGGGTGCACCAGCGCGGGCGGCGGGTGCCCGGCGCTGGCGGCCTGGCAGATCCCGGACACCGGGTCGTAGACGGCGTACACGCAGGTCGCCCCGGACGGGTCGGCGACACCGCGCTCGCGCTCCTCCTCACTGCCCTCGACCACCAGCTGGGAGACCAGGTCGTCCAGGTGCACCAGCAGCTCGTCCGGTTCCAGGTCGAGGTCGGCCAGGGTCCGCACGGCGGTGCGCAGCCGCCCCATGGTGGCGCTGGCCTGCAGGCCGTGGCCGACCACGTCGCCGGCCACCAGGGCGACCCGGGCCGAGGAGAGCGGGATGACGTCGAACCAGTCGCCGCCGACGCCGGTCGCGGTGTCGGTGGGCCGGTAGACGCTGGCGGTGGTGGCGGCGGGCACCACGGTCTCGGCGGGCGGCAGCAGCGAGCGCTGCAGGCCGACGGCGGCCCGGTGCTCGCGGGTGTAGCGGCGGGCGTTGTCGACGGCGAGCGCGGCCCGGGCGGCGATCTCCCGCAGCACCTCCAGGTCCTCGCGGGCGTACGGGCCCTCGGCGGGCGGGCGGTGCACGGTGATCCGGCCGAGCGGGCCGCCCCGGGTGTTCAGCGGGGCGCTCATGGTGGGCGGGTCGGCGGTGGCGGCGGCGGGGCGGCCGAGCTCGGCCCGGCCGATCGGGCCGAGCGGGCGGTCGTCGGGGCCGGGCGGCCCGGCGGTGGCGGTGCGGCGGACGGCGAGCGCGCCGTCCGCGCCGGGCAGCGGCTCGTCGCCGGTGAAGACGGCCTCGGCGATGTCCACCTCGGCGCGCCGGCCGAGGCCGGGCACCAGCACGCCGGCCAGGTCCTCGGCGGTGCCGACCACGGAGAGCGAGGCGCCGACGGCGGCGGTGGCCCGGTGCAGCACGTCGGCCCGCTGCCGGTAGCGGTGCAGCTCGGTGACGTCGCCGAACAGCGCGGTCACGCCGATCAGCGAGCCGTCGGGGGCCTGCAGCCGGAACGCCTGGACCTCCATCACCACCCCGGGGCCGGGGTCGTCCAGGGTGCGGATCGGCAGCTCGGCCCGGACCAGCGGCTCCCCGGTGTCGATCACGTGCCGCAGGATCGCCTCGGCCGCCTCGGCGTCCCCGGGCTGCAGGAAGTCGCGCAGCCGGTGCCCGGCCAGGTCCTCCGGCAGGCCGGTGTAGGGCAGCAGGTGGGTGTTGGTGCGCAGCAGCCGCAGGTCGGAGTCGAAGACGGCGAGGCCGAGCCGGTCCTGGAGGAACAGTTCGCGGGTGAACGCCTCGTCCTGCCGCCGCCGGGCGACGGCGGCGGCGGAGGTGGCCAGCACCAGGGCGCGGACCTCGCCGTGCTCCCCGGCCAGCGGCAGCACCTGGTAGGAGACCTCGACCGGGGGGCCGTCGCCGCTGCGCAGCCGGACCTCGCCGGCCCGCTTGCCGAGCGCGTCGGCGTCGGCCTCGCCGTCGGCCAGCAGTTCGCGGGCGGGGCGGCCGGTGACCTGGGCCGCGTCCAGGGCGAGCAGCTGCTCGGCGGCGGCGGTCCAGCCCACCACGCGGCCCGTGCCGTCGACCAGGGCGGCCGCGACACCGTCGATGTACGGCAACCGCCGACTGTCCATGCGCTGCACCTCGGGTGGGTGGTCCGGTCCCCCCATCTTCGACCGGTTCCGGGCCGCGCGCCATCGACGCCCGGACCGCCGCCCGGCGGGCCACCCGGTCGGCCCGCACCCATTGACGCCCGGCAATGGTCTAGTCCAGATTGACGGTGCACCGTCCGGAACCCGCTCTTTCCCCCACCTCGGAGCGCATCTTCATGACGCATCGCACCCCGCATCGCCTCCCGCGCCGCCTCCCCCGCGGCCTGGCCGCCGCCACCGCCCTCGGCCTGGGCTCCGCCGCCCTCGCCCTGCTGCCCGCCCCGGCCGGGGCGGCCACCGAACTGCTCGCCAACGGTGGCTTCGAGACCGGCGCGCTCGCCCCCTGGGCCTGCGCCGGCACCGCCGCCACCACGACCGCCGCCCCGCACTCCGGGGGCTCCGCGCTGACCGCCTCGCCCGGCCAGGCCGACCTGGCCCCCTGCGCGCAGACCGTCGCCGTCCGGCCGAACACCGACTACACCCTGACCGCCTGGGTGAAGGGCTCCTACGTCACCCTCGCCGCCACCGGCACCGGCGTGTCCAGCTCCACCTGGACCAACGCCGCCGGCTGGACCCGGCTCACCCGCGCCTTCACCACCGGCCCCGCCACCGAGCAGCTCACCGTCACGCTGAGCGGCTGGTACGGCAGCGCCTACCAGGCCGACGACGTCTCGCTGACCGCGAGCGGCACCGCCCCGTCCGGCCCGCCACCCAGCCCGTCCGCCTCGCCGACGCCGACCGCGACCCCGACCGGGACCCCGACGCAGTCACCGACGCCGACGCAGACACCGACCCCGTCGCCGACGCCGAGCACCGGCGGGAGCACCGTCAAGGTCTCCACCGCCAAGGAGCTGCAGGCCGCGCTGAGCGCCGCGGTGCCGGGCCGGACCATCCAGCTCGCCGACGGGACGTACACCGGCAACTTCAAGATCACCGCGGCGGGCACGGCCGCCGCTCCGATCACCCTGACCGGCTCGCCGAACGCCGTCCTGACCACCGCCACCGGGGGCGGCTACGGCCTCTCGCTGGCCGGCGCCCCGTACTGGACCGTCCGGGGCATCACCGTCACCAACGCGCAGAAGGGCATCATGGTCGACGCCTCCGACCACGTGGTGCTGGACGGGGTGACGGTCCACCACACCACCATGGAGGGCGTGCACTTCCGCAACTCCTCCAGCTACGGGGTGCTGCGGAACTCCACCGTGCACGACACCGGGACGGCGCACGACGGCAAGGGCGAGGGCGTGTACGTCGGCACCGCCAACACGCTCACCGACCGGAGCGACCACGTGCAGATCGTCGGCAACACCATCGGGCCGAACATCGGCGGCGAGAACGTCGACCTGAAGGAGGGCACCACCGGCGGGCTGGTGTCCGGCAACCGCTTCGACGGCAGCGGGCTGACGAACGTCAACTACGACGACTCCTGGGTCGACGTGAAGGGCAACGGCTACGTCATCGAGAACAACACCGGCACCCGCACCATGAACGACGGCTACCAGACCCACAGCCAGGCGCCCGGCTGGGGCTGCGGCACCGTGTTCCGCGGCAACCGCTCCGACCTGACGAACGCCACCGGCGGCAACGCCGCCAAGTACGCGATCGACGTCACCAACTACTCCGCCGACTGCCCGGTCACCGTCACCGCCGACAACACCGTGACCGGCGGCACCGCGCTCACCAACCCCGGCGTGCCGGTGGGCTGACCCTCCGTCGGGTCCCCGGGCCGACCGGCGAGAATGGTCGGCATGGATCTCGGACTCAAGGACAGGGTGTACGTGGTGACCGGGGCGACCCGGGGCCTCGGTCACGCCACCGCGCGGCAGCTGGTCGCCGAGGGCGCCAAGGTGGTCGTCACCGGCCGGACGGCGGAGTCGGCCGGGGCGGCCGCCCGCGCGCTCGGCCCGGACGCGCACGGGGTGGCCGCCGACAACGCCGACCCGGCCACCCCGCAGCGGCTGGTCGACGCGGCGCGCGAACGCTTCGGCGGCTTCGACGGCATCCTGATCAGCGTCGGCGGCCCCGCGGCCGGGCCGGTCGCCACCACCCCGGACGAGGCCTGGCGGGACGCCTTCGACTCGGTCTTCCTGGGGGCGCTGCGGCTGGCCCGGACCGCCGCCGGGGAGCTCGGCCCGGGCGGGGTGATCGGTTTCGTGCTCTCCACCTCGGTCCGCCAGCCGATCCCGGGCCTGGGCGTCTCCAACGGCCTGCGGCCCGGCCTGGCGATGGCCGCCAAGACCCTCGCCGACGAGCTGGGCCCGCGCGGCGTCCGGGTCCTGGGCCTGCTGCCCGGCCGGATCGACACCGACCGGGTCCGCGAGCTGGACGGCCTGAACCCGGACCCGGCCGCCGCCCGCGCGGCCGCCGCGGCCGGCATCCCGCTGCGCCGCTACGGCACCCCCGAGGAGTTCGGCCGCACCGCCGCCTTCCTGCTCTCCCCCGCCGCCTCCTACCTGACCGGCCTGATGGTCCCGGTCGACGGCGGCGCGACCCGCGTCCTGTAGAAGCTGTCGGGGCGTCAGCGCACCCGCGGGCCCCGGGACTTCGCCCGCGCCGCCCGCTCCTTGCGGGGCCGGGACATCCGCAGCCGGAGCTGGGCGGGGAGCGCGGGCAGGCCCAGCGAGCGGCGGGCGTGCTCGACCGGGCCGTCCCGGTAGGCCGTGACCAGGGCGGCGGTGTCCGCGCCGGGGGCGAGCCGCAGGACGGCCCGCACCTCGGGGCGGCGGGCGGCGCCGGTGACCCGGACGGTCACCCGGTCGACGTCCGGCAGGGCCACCGTCTCGGCCTCGATCGCCTCCTCGACGGCCCGGCTGCGCACGTGCAGCGCGAAGTGCGGCTCGCCGGGCGCGGCGGGCGAGGGCAGGTCGACCCCGGCCGGGCCGCCGCGCCGCAGCTGGGCGAAGAGCCACCACAGGCAGCCGAGCACCACCAGCGCGGGCAGCGCGATCGCCACCGGCCACCACCAGGAGCGCGCCGACCACTTCGCCCGGCTCGCGGCGCTCAGCACCGGCTGGTCGGGCGAGGTGAGCGGCCACCAGTGCGGCGGGGTGACGCCGAGCCGCCCGTACGCGTCCAGGCCGCCGAGCAGGACCAGCGCCGCGCCGAGCAGCAGCCCGAGCCCGACGAGCGCCAGGATCGTCCGGTTGACGGTGCGTCGGCTCATCGGGGCGGCTCCAACTCGGCGAGTTCGCGGCGGTGGTGACGCTCTTTCCGGTCCCGGCTGCGGACGTCCAGCCGGTACGGGACGGCCAGCGGGACGCGGGCGAGTTCGGCCCGCAGGTCGCGCTCCGCACCCGCCGGGTCGGCGGTGCCGGTGAGGGTGACCCGGGCCCGCCGCCGGCCGACCTTCACCTGCCAGGAGTGCACGTCGGCGCGCCGCCGGGCCCGGTCGGCGATCAGTGCGCCGAGCGCGGCGCGGTGGATCGCGGAGCCCGCCGGCTCCAGCGGCAGCCAGCCGCGCAGGCCGGGGGCGAGGGCCAGCCACAGCAGCAGCAGGCCGAGCGCGGCCGCGCCGCCCGCGAAGCCCAGCACCCACGGGTCGTCCAGGTGGCGGGTGGCCAGCTCGCGGGCCAGGTCCTGCCGCCACGGCCGGGCCCGCCCACCGGCCCGGACGGCGACCAGGTCGTACAGCAGCGTCCCGGCCCCGACCAGCGCGGCGGCGACCACCAGCGCGGTCGGCACCGACCGGGCCGAGCGCAGCCGGCGGCCGGCCCCGCGCGGGTACGGCCGCGGCTGCGGCGTTGCCGGTGCGGCGGGTTCCGGGCCGGTCACCGGGCGGCCGCCGGGTGCAGGCGGTCCACCACGACGTCGGCGGCGGCCACGGGGGTGCCGGTGAGCTCGGTGACCCGGGCGCAGGCGGCCTCCCGGGCGGCGCGGGCCCAGTGCGCGACGTCCGAGGGGAAGGGGAGTTCCAGGTGCAGGGTGAGCCGGACCCGGCCGTGCGTGATCAGGGCCGCGACCTTCGGCCGCGGCGGCCGGTCGGGGCGGTCCTGCCAGGCCGGGGCGAGGGCGTCGGCGGCCGCGCGGGCGGCGATCCGGCGGTGCACGCGGTCGGCGACGTGGTCCTCGCCGCGGCGCTGGGCGGGCGGGCCGGCGGCCGCCCCGGGGTGCGCCATCAGCGCCGCCGGTCCCGGCCGCGCAGCAGCTCGCCGAGGTCGCCGAGCTCGATGTCCCCCTCGACCAGCCGGCCCACCACGAAGCCCACCGCTCCGAGCACCGCGACCAGCAGGAACGCCGCGAACCCCCCGAAGTAGCCGGCGAAGCCGAGGGCCATGCCGACGAGCAGGCCCACCAACGCCAGATTCATTCCAGCTCCTTCGCGGTTCGTGCCGAGTCAGTGCTGCCCGGACGGTCGGTTCGTGGCGCTCACTGCACGCGCGGACGCTTGCCGGAGGACTCCTGCTCCTCTTCCTCCGCGTCGTCCGGGTCGTCGGGCAGGTGGACGTCGTTGACGGCGATGTTCACCTCGACCACCTCCAGGCCGGTCATCCGCTCGACCGCCCCGATGATGCTGGAGCGGACCTCGCCCGCGAGCCGCGGGATGATCACGCCGTACTCCACCACCAGCGCGATGTCGATGGCGGCCTGCTTCTCGCCGACCTCGGCCTTGATCCCGCGCCCGACGCTCGACTTGGAGCCGGGAACCCGGTCCCGCACCGCGCCGAACGTCCGGGAGAAGCCCGAGCCCAGGGCGTGGATGCCGGACACTTCGCGGGCGGCCATGCCCGCGATCTTCTCGACCACCCCTACGGCGAGCGCGGTGCGGCCGCGCTCGCCGTCGTTCTGCTGCTGGTCCGTGCCGCTCTTCTGCAGGTCGGCGGGCGTGGGGGTGTGGGGCTGCGCCATTTCGGATCTCCTGACGTTCGAGTCCAGCTATACCGCAAATCACCCCAACCCTGACATCGCGCCACACCTGACGCACCGCCAGGAACCCGTACGGGTGGGCCGGTCGGCGGTACGCCGGGAGCGGCCCCGCCCCGGGTCAGCGGCCGGCCAGGTCCCGGATCCGGCGGGCCTGGGCCTCGCGCTCGGCGGCCCGCTGGGCCTCGAAGTCGCGCCCGGCCGCGCCGCGCAGCAGCGCCTTGGTCTCGGTGACGGCGGCCCGCGGGGCGGCCAGCAGCGCGGCGGCCAGGTCGTTCGCGGCGGCGTCCAGGTCCTCCGCCGGGACGGCCAGGTTGGCCAGGCCGATCGCCACCGCCTCGTCCGCGCCGACCCGGCGGCCGGTCGCGCAGATCTCCAGCGCCCGGGCGTAGCCGACCAGTTCGGTGAGCGGCTTGGTGCCGGCCAGGTCGGGGACCAGGCCGAGCGAGGTCTCCTTCATGGCGAACTGGACGTCCTCGGCGACCACCCGCAGGTCGCAGGCGAGGGCGAGCTGGAAGCCGGCGCCGACCGCGTGGCCCTGGACGGCGGCGATCGTCACCAGGTCGTTGCGGCGCCACCAGGTGAAGGCCTCCTGGTAGGAGGCGATCGCGGCGTCGAGGTCGGCGTCGGTGGCGGCGGCGAGCTGGAGGAAGCCGGTCTCGCCGGGGATGCCCTCGGGGGTGAACATGGCGCGGTCCAGGCCGGCCGAGAAGGAGGAGCCCTCGGCCCGCAGCACGGCGACCCGGACGGTGCCGGGCAGCGCGCGGCCGACGGCGGCCAGCGCACGCCACATGGCGGGGGTCTGGGCGTTGCGGCGCTTCGGGTCGCAGAGCGTGACGACGGCGCGCTCGCCGTCCAGGTCGAGGCGGACCCCGGCCTGCTCCCACGCGGTGCGGTCGGCGTCGGGGATGCGGTCGGTCATGGCGGGGGTACCTCCAGCGGCAGGGCGGGGACGCCCGCCGACCCCGACGGGCTACTGGAGAGTAACAAAGCGCCCGATCCACGTACAGGAACGGCGGCCCGCACCGCCGCGACAGGGCCCGGGAACGGCGGACGGCGGCCCGGGAGAACCCGGCCGCCGATCCGTGTGGAGCATGGTGCGCGACGTACGGTGCGCCGACCCGCCGTGGGCGGCCGGTGCGGGCCGACCGCCGCCCGTCGGAATTGACGGACCGTCAGGACTCGCTCGCGGCAGCGCCCTTGCCCTTGCCGCGGGTGGCGCCGCCGCGACCCCGGAGGTTGACCCCGGACTCGCTGAGCATGCGGTGCACGAAGCCGTAGGACCGGCCCGTGGCCTCCGCGAGGGCGCGGATGCTCTCGCCCGAGTCGTACTTCTTCTTGAGATCGGCCGCGAGCTTCTCACGCGCGGCACCTGTTACCCGGCTGCCCTTTTTCAGAGTCTCGGCCACCCGTGCCTCCTCGTAGAGGTGATCGGTAAGGAATCCCATGATCACCCATTGCCCGGTTCCTGGCCACCCATTCGACAAGGTCGGTCGCGGGAAACCGGGCACACGTGGTGGTGTTCGCTGCGCACCAGGGCGCTCACGGAGGGTGCACGCGCCCCCCGGGCCGCTCGCTCCGGCGAGCGAATCCGCTGATCAGCGCGGACCGTCAGCGGGCAAACCGCACCCCTCGACTCGGAAAACGGAGCGGCCCGTCCCGGTGTTCCCGGAATCGGCGCCGCACCGGTTCTTCTCGTACCGGTGCAGTAGTCGCCGTCCACTCTGCGGTCCCGCCGGTTCAGGCGAGCGACACCAGGTCGTGGTAGGCGGGGCTCCACAGGTCCTCGACGCCGTCCGGCAGCAGGATGATCCGCTCCGGCTGGAGCGCCTCCACCGCGCCCTCGTCGTGGGTGACCAGGACGACCGCGCCGGTGAAGGTGCGCAGCGCGCCGAGGATCTCCTCGCGGCTGGCCGGGTCGAGGTTGTTGGTGGGCTCGTCGAGCAGCAGCACGTTGGCACTGGAGACCACCAGCGAGGCCAGCGCGAGCCGGGTCTTCTCGCCGCCGGAGAGCACGCCGGCCGGCTTGTCCACGTCGTCGCCGGAGAACAGGAAGGAGCCGAGGATCTTGCGGATCTGCACCAGGTCGGTGTCCGGCGCGGCGGAGCGCATGTTCTCCAGCACGCTGCGCTCGGGGTCGAGCGTCTCGTGCTCCTGCGCGTAGTAGCCGATCTTCAGGCCGTGGCCCGGGATCACCTCGCCGGTGTCCGGCTTCTCCACGCCCGCGAGCATCCGCAGCAGGGTGGTCTTGCCCGCGCCGTTCAGGCCGAGGATGACGACCCGGGAGCCGCGGTCGATCGCCAGGCCGACGTCGGTGAAGATCTCCAGCGAGCCGTAGGACTTCGACAGGCCCTCGGCCGTCAGCGGGGTCTTGCCGCACGGGGCCGGGTCGGGGAAGCGCAGCTTGGCGACCTTGTCGGAGACCCGGACCTGCTCCAGGCCGGAGAGCAGCTTCTCGGCGCGGCGGGCCATGTTCTGCGCGGCGACCGTCTTGGTGGCCTTGGCGCGCATCTTGTCGGCCTGCGAGTTCAGCGTCGCGGCCTTCTTCTCGGCGTTGGCGCGCTCGCGCTTGCGGCGCTTCTCGTCGTCCTCGCGCTGCTGCTGGTACTGCTTCCAGCCCATGTTGTAGATGTCGATCGCGGCGCGGTTGGCGTCCAGGTAGAAGACCTTGTTGACGACCGTCTCGACCAGGTCGACGTCGTGCGAGATGACGATGAAGCCGCCCTTGTAGGTCTTCAGGAAGTCCCGCAGCCAGGCGATCGAGTCCGCGTCGAGGTGGTTGGTGGGCTCGTCGAGCAGCAGGATGTCGGCGTCCGAGAACAGGATCCGGGCCAGCTCGACCCGGCGGCGCTGGCCGCCGGAGAGGGTGTGCAGCTCCTGGCCCAGGATGCGGTCCGGCAGGCCGAGCGCGGCGGCGATGGTGGCGGCCTCGGCCTCGGCGGCGTAGCCGCCCTTGGTGAGGAACTCGGTCTCCAGCCGGGCGTACTTCTTCATCGCGTTGTCGCGGGTGGCGCCCTTGCCGTTGGCCATCCGCTCCTCGTTCTCGCGCATCTTCTTCAGCACGGTGTCGAGGCCGCGGGCGGAGAGGATGCGGTCCCGGGCGAGCACGTCGAGGTCGCCGGTGCGCGGGTCCTGCGGGAGGTAGCCGACCTGGCCGGAGGAGGTGACCGTGCCGCCCGCCGGGAGGCCCTCGCCGGCCAGCACCTTCGTCAGCGTGGTCTTGCCCGCGCCGTTGCGGCCGACCAGGCCGATCCGGTCACCGGGGGCGATCCGGAAGCTGGCGGACTCGATCAGGACGCGGGCACCGGCACGGAGCTCCAGGGCGTTCGCGGAAATCATGGCGTGGGGTCACTCCTTGACGTGGGGATGGCACTCAGCCATGACCCCCCAAGTCTACGGGAGGGCGCGAACCGGTTTCCTGGACCGCCCGGCCCCGCCGCCGACCGTCACTTCTCGCAGGTCGCGGAGGTCACGGCGAACGGGACGGCGGACGCGCCGCAGGCGGTCTCCCGGGCGCCGAGCGCGGTGTCGTAGACCCAGCCGCCGATCACCGGGCCGTCCTCGATCCGGACCCGGTGCCCGTCCAGCGGGCGCATCACCACGTCGGGGCCGGTGTTGAGGAAGTTGCCGCGGTCGGTCAGCGAGAACACCATGACGCCGCCCGGCAGTTGGCGGGTGGCGCCGGGCGTCGGCGTGCAGACCCGGGGCACCAGCGAGGCGTCGTCGGTCTGCGCGGCGCGCTCCGGGTCGAAGACGCAGCCCGCCGGGGGGCGGGAGTTGAAGCGCAGGTCGCCGTCGCGCTCGCGGAAGCCCATCAGCAGGCCCGGGATGACCACCGTCACGAAGGCGTCGTTCACCCGGTCCGCGGACGGGTGCAGGGCCTTCGCGGCGCGCTGCGCCATCACCGCGCGGCGCTGCTCCTCGGTGCGGGCGTCCGCGCCGGGCTCGCCGGCCGCGTTCAGCCAGTCGGTCAGGCCGGGGACGCCGCGGTGCCAGCGCACCGAGCGGTCGGCGGTGTTGACCGCGGTGACCATGCCGTCGTCCCAGACCACCACCGCGTCGTCGCCGACCGGGGTCAGGTGCAGCGCGGTCGCGCCCTCCCGGCGGTAGGACCACAGCAGCTCGCCGGTGGCGGCGGAGTACGCCTCCATGCCGGGGCCGACCCGCAGCTCCAGCCCGCCCGAGGAGGCCGACTGCGCGCCCACCGGGCTGACGTCGGAGGCCCCGGGCAGCACCTGGTCGCCGAACGGCTCGGGCCGGTTGGCGTGCGCGGCGGCACCGGCCGCGAGGACCAGCAGGACGGCGGCGGCGGGCAGGACCGATCGGGGCGAGAGACTTCGCAGCGGGTTGAAGGACACGGCCGGAGCGTACCCTCCGGGCCTGTCCGGGGCGGGTCGATTACCGCCCGGCGGCGCGGATTGTGTCGCTGGTCACGGCCTTTACCCCGCTCTCACGCCACCCGTTGCGACCTGCGCCGAAGCGGACCCCCGGCATGGCTTCCGGACGCTAGGGTACGAGCGCGGACGGCCGACCGACTGTTACAGAGGTGAGACGGAATGCAGTTTGACGACGACGCCGAGCTGGACACCTCCCAGGTGCAGGACCGCCGGGGCATCCCGGGCGGCGGCCTGACCATCGGCGGCGGCGTGATCGGCGTCCTCGGCCTGATCGCCGCCCTGCTGTTCGGGGTCGACCCGGGCCTGTTCGGGGCCGCCGACACCGGCGCCGCGCCGCCGGTCGGCCAGGCCACCAGCTCGGCCCAGCTCGCCTCGGCCTGCAAGACCGGCAAGGACGCCAACCAGCGGCAGGACTGCCGCATCCTCGCCGTGGTCAACAGCGTGCAGACCTACTGGGAGGGCGACTTCAAGGCCCGCGGCCGGCAGTACTCCCCCGCCGCCACCGTGCTGTTCACCGACCGGGTCGCCACCGCCTGCGGCACCGCCACCTCCGCGGTCGGCCCGTTCTACTGCCCCGGCGACCGCAAGGCCTACTTCGACCTGGGCTTCTTCAACGACATGACCCGGCAGCTCGGCGCCAAGGGCGGCCCGTTCGCCGAGGCGTACGTGGTGGCCCACGAGTACGGGCACCACGTGCAGAACCTGCTCGGCACCATGGGCAAGGTCGGCAACGACCGGCAGGGCGCGGACAGCGCCTCGGTCAAGCTGGAGCTGCAGGCCGACTGCTACGCCGGGGTGTGGACCCACCACGCCACCACCACCCCGCAGCCCTCCACCGGCCGGCCGCTGATCACCAGCCTGACCGACCAGGACATCGCGCTCGCCCTGGACGCCGCCGAGTCGGTCGGCGACGACCGCATCCAGCAGCGGGCCACCGGCCGCAGCAACCCGGAGACCTGGACGCACGGCTCCTCGGCGCAGCGCACCCAGTGGTTCACCACCGGGTACCGGACCGGCGACATGACGAAGTGCAACACCTTCGGCTGAGCCGTCGGGGGGACTGACCCGTTGGGGTGACATGGGGCATTTCTGACGGTCTGTCAGGCTACGCTCCAAGGGCCGGTGTTGTCCCTGGACCTGTTCGGAGAGCCCATGCGCCTCGGCCGTCTGACCCTGGCCGCCGCCGCTCTGCTGCTGGTGACGACCGCGAGCGTGCCCTCGGGCACGCCGCTCAGCCAGACCGAGCGGCACGCGGCCCTGCTCTCGGAGGCGATCCAGCCCCGCGGCGCGGCGCCCCGCCCGGTGGTGCAGCGGGCCGTGCACGAAGTCCCGTTCGGGGCGTTCGTCGGCTCCTGGGACACCTACATCCCGAACGTGGCCCGGATGGCGTCCTGGCTGAACAACGCCAACATGCAGGTCGGGCACACCTACCTGGCGGGCAACAGCTGGCAGGACGTCGAGGGCGAGACCGCGGTGCTCGGGCTGTGGTCGCAGTGGCGGCAGTCCGACCAGACCCGGCGGCTGGTGCTGGGCGTGCCGATGCTGGTCCCCAACGAGGGCAACGTGCCGGACGACGAGGTCGCCCGGCTGCTGGCCCGCGGCAACCAGGGCGAGTTCGACCAGCACTTCCTGCGACTGGGCCGGAAGCTGGTGGCGATGGGCGGCGCCGACACCGTGCTCACCCTGGGCTGGGAGATGAACGGCGTCACCTACACCTCGCGCTGCAAGCCCGACCCGGCCGCCTGGAAGGCGTACTGGCGGCGGATCGTCGGCGTGCTGCGCTCGGTGCCGGGCCAGCACTTCTCGTTCGACTTCACCCCCACCCGCGGGCTGGACGCGATCCCGTGGACGCGCTGCTACCCCGGCGACGACGTGGTCGACATCATCGGCATGGACAGCTACGACCAGCCGGCCGGCGCCACCTTCGACGAGTACGTCTCCGAGCCGTACGGGCTGCAGGACCAGGTCGAGTTCGCCGCCAAGCGCGGCAAGCCGGTGTCGTACCCGGAGTGGGGGCTGTTCCGCAACGGCGACAACCCGGAGTTCGTCCGCCGGATGGTGGAGTGGATGCGGACCCACGACACCGCCTACCAGACGCTCACCGACTACTGCCCGCACGGCTTCTGGCAGTGCCGGGACAATCCGAGGTCGGCGGCGGTGTACAAGCAGCTGATGTCGGGCTCCTCCGGCGCGGTCGGGCCGCTGAAGGCCTCCCCGCAGACCGCGCCGGAGGCGGTGCCGCAGGCCGCACCGGAGTCGCCCGCGCCGGCTTCCCCCGCGCCCTCCCCTTCGGCCTCGCCGTCCGCCTCGCCGTCCGCCTCGCCCTCGCCCTCGCCCTCAGCGGAGGCGGCGGCGCGCTAGCGCCTCCTTGAGCCCCGGCATCCGGGTGCGCAGCAGGTGCACGGCGGCGGCGCGGGCCCGGACCCGCAGGGCCCGGGCGGCCGCCCACGGGGCCAGGCGGCCCGGGCCGAGCACCAGCCGCTGGTTGGCCAGCCGGTCCGGCCGCCAGCGCTGCTTGTAGGGCTCCTGGCCGCGCAGCAGGCTGAGCTGCGGGATGCCCGCCGCGCGCACCTCGTCCAGGGCGGCGCCGAACAGCATCCCGGCGATGTCGAGCCGCTCCCGCAGCGCGGGGTGCGCCCCGTACAGGTAGAGGCCGCCGAACGGGGCGCAGAGGATCACCAGGTTCACCGCGACCACCTCGCCGTCCAGCTCGAAGCGGTGTATCGCGGCCCGGCGGGTGGCCACCAGCGCGGTCGTGGAGTCGGTCAGGTGCCGGGCGAAGCGCTCGGTGCGGTGCTCCGGGGTGACCCCGCGGTCCTGCCACTGCAGGAAGTGCAGCCGCAGCAACTCCTGCACCGTGTACGGGACTTCGTCGACGGTGGCGGAGTGCACCACCACCCCGGACTCGGCGATCCGGCGGAGCTTGACCCGGCTGCGCTGGGCGGTCTTGCCGGGCAGCCGCTTCAGCAGCTCGTCCATCGGCAGGGCCGGCAGGTACTGGCAGAGCGAGTCGGCGAACCGGTGCCGGCGGCCCCGCCAGTGCGCCCAGACCCGCTGCACGGCGGCCTCCGGGTGCACCTCGCGCAGCTCCAGGCTGTGCCAGGGGCGGCGCAGCGGGAGCGCGGCGGCGAGTTCGGCGGCGGCCCGGTCGGCGCAGCCGTCGTCGAGCAGCACGTCGGTGAAGTCGACCAGGCCGGCGCCGAGGTTGGTCAGGCCGCCGAACGGGCCGCGGCGGCGCAGCGCGGCGGCGGCGACCAGCCGGCCGTCCCGGCGGACCAGCACCAGGACCAGGGCGCCGGGCCGGCCGTACTGCCGCCACCAGGAGGCCAGCCAGGGCGCGGCCTGGAAGGCGGTGGCGGTGGCGCAGCGCCGGTGCAGGTCGTCCCACTCGGCGGTGACCCGCTCCAGGGCGTCGTCGGCGCGCAGCACCTCGGCCGTCCAGTGCTCGCGGTCGGCGACCGAGCGGGCGGGCTGCTCGGGCACCCGGGGGCCGGTGCCGAGCCGCTGACGGAGTCTCACCTGGCACCCCCCGAACCGGCCTTCGCGGGAGCGGACTTGGCGGGGGTGGGCTTGGCGGGGGTGGCCGTCTTCGGGGCGGGGGTGGCGGCCTTCGGGGGCGGGGTGGCGGCCTTCGGGGTGGCGGTGCCGGTCGGCGCGGTCGCGGCGGCGGGGACGGTGGCGGTCGCCGCGGCGGGGACGGTGGCGGTGGCGGTCGCCGCGGCGGGCGCGGGCGCGGGGGCGGGGGCGGGGGCGGCGGCGGGCACGGTGGCGGCGGGGACGGCGGGGACGGCGGCCGGGGTCGCGGCGGCGGGGACGGTCGGGGTCGGCGCGGGGGTCTCGGCCGGGGCGGCCCCGGCGGGCTGCTCCTTGCGGCGGGTGAGCATCACCAGGGCGCCGACCAGCACGCCGGCCGCCGCGCCGACCGCGGTGTCCAGGGCGGCGGACGGCGAGGCGGGGGCGTCCGGTTCGGCGGCCGCGGCGAGCGGGACCAGCTTGACGCCGGTCTCCTTGCTGCTGGTGTTGCCGAACGCGATCAGCGAGCGGGCCACCGCGTCGGCGTTGCGGACCGCCTCCTGGGCGCGGGCGCCGGTGCCGGTGATCTCGATCATCGGGGCGTCCGGGGAGGTGGTGCCGCGGACCAGCCCGGCCAGCGTGGTCACCGAGTGGCCGCTCGCGGCGGCGGCGCCGATCAGCACCTGCGGCTGCCCGGCGAGCCGGCCGTACGCCTGGGCGAAGTTGACGGCGGTGGAGTTCTCGCCCGGGATGTTCGGGACCACCACCACGTAGGAGCTGGCCGCGTACGAGGGGTGCGAGACGGCGGCGTAGCCGGCGCCGGCCGCCGCGCCGAGCGGTACGGCGACCGCCAGCGGCCACCAGCGGCGGGCCAGCGCGCGGGCACTGCGGCGGGGTTCGGGCATCGGTGTCTCCAGGAACGGTAGGGGGGTGAAGGTGTCAGTGCGCGCCGGCGCGGCGGCGCGCGGCGTGCCGGGGCCCGGGCAGGCCACCGGCGGGCTCCCGGTAGAGCGCGGCCAGTTCGGCCGCGATCCGGGCGATGTCGTAGTGCGCGACGGCCGGCGGGACCGGCACCGGCCCGGTGCGGGCCACCGCCAGCAGCGCCAACTCGCGGGCGTAGGGCTCGGGTTCGGACGGCAGCAGGCGGGCGTCGGGGGCCGCGTCCGGGGGCAGCTCGGCGAGCGCCGGGCAGGCGGAGTGCAGCACCGGCAGCCCCGCGGCCAGGCCCTCCAGCACGGCCAGGCCGAAGGTCTCCTCGCGGGAGGGCGAGACCAGCACGTCCATCGCGGTGAGCAGTTCGGGCACGTCGTCGCGCTCGCCGGTGAGCACCAGCCGGTCGCGGACGCCCAGGCGTTCGGCGAGCGCGGTGAGGGCGTCCCGTTCGGGGCCCTCGCCGACCAGCAGCAGCCGGGCGTCGGGCAGCCGGACCAGCGCCTCCAGCGGCACCTGGAAGCGCTTGCCGGGCACCAGCCGGCCGACCGCGCCGACCACGAAGGCGTGGGTGGGCAGGCCGAGCCGGCCGCGCAGCCCGGAGCGGTGGGCGGCCCGCCCGGCCGCGCCGAAGCGGTACCGGGCGGCGTCCACGCCGTTCGGCAGCACCCGGACCCGGTCGGCCGGCACGCCCCAGTCGTCGAGCACCGCGGCGACCTGGCCGGAGACCGCGAGGGTGGTGCTGCCGAGCCGTTCCGCGCCCAGGTACAGCGCCCGGACGCCGCGCGAGACCGGCCGGCCCTCGATCACCCCGGCCTGCAGCGAGTGCTCGGTGGCGAGCACGGTGCGCACCCCGGCCAGCCGGGCGGCGAGCCGGCCGTACAGCATCGCCCGGTACAGGTGGGTGTGCACGACGTCGTAGCGGCCGGACCGGATCAGCCGGACCAGCCGGGGCAGCACGCCGAGGTCGCGGTTGCCGCGCATGTCGAGGTGGTGGACGGTGAAGCCGTCGGCGCGCAGTTCGCGGGCGACCGTGCCGGGGTTGGTCAGGGCGGCCACCTCGTGCCGCTGATCCTTCGGCAGGTTCCGCAGCAGCAGGGCGAGTTGGCGTTCGGCGCCGCCCGCGTGCAGGCCGGTGACCACGTGCAGGACCTTCATCGCCGCTCCCCCGCGGCGCTCCGCGGCGGGGCCCAGCGCAGCCCGGTCACCGCGTCCCGCCAGCGGTGCCGGCCGTGCTTGGCGCGCAGCCGCCAGGCGCCGTCGCGGTCGCCGACGTAGCAGCGGGGCAGCGCCCAGCGGCCGGTCAGCGAGGAGTGGTCGATGGCGCAGGCGTAGTCGTAGCCGGCCTCCCGGACCGCCCGGGTGGCGGGCAGGTCGACGGCGCCGTACGGGTAGCAGAAGCCGGTCACCGGGCCGCCCACCAGCTCCTCCAGGGCGTGCCGGCTGTCCCGGGTCTGGCGCTCCAGCGCGGCGGCGGGCAGGCCGGGCAGGGCCCGGTGGCCGAGGCCGTGCGAGCCGATCTCCCAGCCGGCGCCCGCGAGTTCGACGACCTGCTGGTCGGTCAGCAGCTTCTTGCGCGGGCCCTCGACGTCCCAGTGGTTGTCCGCGCCGAGCAGGTCGGGCACCACGTACGCGGTGGCGGTGAAGCCGTGCTCGCGGAGCACCGGGACGGCGTGCCGGGCGAAGTCGGCGTAGCCGTCGTCGAAGGTCAGGCCGACCAGCCGGGACTCCCGGCCGCGGGACCGGGCGGCCAGCAGTTCGCGGACGCTGACGCCGCGCCGGCCGGTGCGGTGCAGCCAGTCCATCTGCTCGGCGAAGCGCTCGGGGCCGACGGTCAGCAGGTAGGGGTCGTCGTCCTCCTCGGCGACCGAGTGGTACATCAGGATCCAGGGCGCGAGCCTGGGGGCGAGGGCCTGGGCCGGCAGGCGGGGGTCAGCGTCCATGCGGCTTCCCTTCGGCGGCGGGTGACGGTGCGTGCGGTCCCCGGGCCCAGGCGGCCAGCGCCAGCACCGGGCCGCGCACCTCGGCGGCGCCGAACAGCGTGCCGAGGGCGGCGAAGACCAGCAGGACGGTGGCGCCGCCGAGCAGGGCGGCGGGCAGCGGGGCGGCGGCGGCCCGGGCGGTCAGCGCGCCGAGCAGCGCGGCGGCGACGGCGGCGGCCAGCAGCCGGGCCTGGCCGCCGAGCACCGGGCGCAGCCGCAGGGCGATGCCGCGCAGCACCAGGCCGCGCATCAGCAGCACGGCGGTGGTGGTGATCCCGGCGGCGTTGCCGGCGGCCAGGCCGAGCGCCCCGAAGCGCGGGGTGGCGGTGACGCCGACGGTGCAGGTGACGGCCAGGCCGAGGGCCATCGCGCCGACCGGGTACCAGTCCAGCCAGGTCGTCCGGTCGCCCTCGGCGCGCGGGGCGTCGGCGCGGCGGACCACCGGGCGGACGCAGAAGTACGGCCGGACCATCACGCCGATCATCGCCTGCGCGGGCAGCCCGAAGGAGTAGACCCGGATCACCGCGGCGGTGGCGGCGGTGTCGGCGGCGCCGAACGCGCCGCGCTGGAACAGCAGCGCGACCACGGCGGGCGCGCAGGCCATCAGGAAGGCGGTGCCGAGCAGCACCAGCGCGGCGGCCTGGCCGAGGTCCTTCTCGACCCGGTCGCGGGCGGCGGCGAGGTCCCCGGCGGCCAGCGCCCGGGCCACCACCGGGAAGGTCACGGTGACGATCAGGATCGCCGAGGTCATCGCCAACTGGCTGACCTTCGCCGCGTAGTTGAGGTGCGAGATGGTGCCGGGCGGCAGGCCGGAGCCGAGGTAGCGCTCGATGAACACCTGGGCCTGCCGGGTCAGCGTGAACGCGGCCACCGGCAGCAGCGCCGCCGGGATCAGCACCAGGCCGCGGGCCGCACCCCGGCCCAGGCCGCGCCGGCGGCCGTCGCGCAGCCGGCGGGCGAACGGCAGCACCAGCACCCCGGCCATCAGCACGCTGCCCACCGCCACGCCGATCGCGGCGGAGCGCACCCCGAGCAGCCGGTGGCCGCTCAGCAGCAGGGCCAGGATGCCGAGGTTGTACATCACGTAGATGACGGCGGGCGCGGTGAAGGAGTGCAGGGCGCGCAGCGCGGACGCCAGGTAGCCGGCCACGCCGAACGGCAGCACGGTGCAGGCGGTGATCCGGGTGCAGGTGACGGCGAGCTGCGGGTCGGCCAGGCCGGGGGCGAGCAGCTCGACCAGTTCGGGGGCGCCGAGCGCGACCGCGCCGGACAGCGCGCACAGCGCGAGCAGCAGCCAGGGCAGTGTGGCCCGGGTCAACTGCCGCACCGGGTCCGGCCCTTGGGGGCGCTCCTCGCGCAGCACCAGGGCCAGGCTGAAGGCCGGAACCATCAGGAACGCCATCGCGTCCTCGATCAGCAGCGGCGCGGCGGTCTCCGGCACCGTCCAGGCGACCAGGAAGGCGTCGGTGCCCTGGTTGGCGCCGAAGTAGCGGGCCAGCAGCAGGTCCCGGAGCAGGCCGAGGCCGGAGCCGGCCGCGCTGAGCAGCGCGGTCACGCCGAAGGCCTTGGCCAGGAAACCGCGCCGGGTCGCCTCCGGGCCGGCCGCGCGCGGGGCGGGGACGGTCGGGGCGAGTTCGGCCACCGGCTGTTCGGTCGTCATGCGCCCTTCGTTCCAACGGAGTCGGGACCCGGAAGTGCGGTGCGGGCGGCCAGGCCGAGCACCACGGAGGTCAGCACGGTGGTGGTGCCGCCGATGTCGGCGTAGAGGAAGTCCCAGAGCACCCAGCAGAGCAGGGCGAGCGCGGCCAGGCCGGGGCCGGCGGCGCGGCGCAGGCAGCCGAGCAACAGGGCGAGGAAGAGCGCCAGGTAGGCGAGCACGCCGAGCAGGCCCTGCTCGCTGAGGACCAGGAAGTACATGTTGTGCGGGGAGAGCAGCGGTTCGCGCTGGAAGCCGATGGTGGAGTCGGCGGCGTCGCTGCCGGAGGACAGCCGCAGCGGGGCGTGGCCGTCCCGGAGCTGCTGGAACGCCTTGGGGCCGGCGCCGGTGGCGGGGTGGTCCTGCCAGATCCGGCCGGCCGTGGCCCACAGGTCGTAGCGGTCGGAGACGGACTGGTCGGGGGCGGCGGACACCGAGCCGATCGAGCCGAGCCGTGCGGTGACGCCGGAGGCGCCGAGGCCGAGGCCGCCGACCAGCACCACGGCGGCGGCCGCGCCGACCAGCACGCCCTTGACGGCGAGCCGGGCGTCGGCGCGCAGCAGCAGCACGGTCGCGGCGACGGCGGTGGCGATCCAGCTGCCGCGGCTGAAGGAGACCGCGAGCGGGAAGGCCAGGAAGGCGGCGGACGCCCACATCGCCCGGCGCAGCGCCGGGTTGCCGCCGGGGCGGCGCTCGGCCAGGGCGAGGGCGAGGGCGGCGAGCAGGCCGTAGGAGACCACGGTGGACATCGCCATGACGTCCAGCGCGCCGAAGGTGCCGACGGCGCGGACGGGTTGGCCGGCATAGGAGGCGCCGGTCCGGGTGAGGTACTGGTGCGCACCGACCGCGCCCTCGATCAGCGCGGCCAGCACGAAGGAGCCGAGCACCAAACGCTGGTCGCGGGCGTCCCGGACGGCGAGCAGCACGGCGGCGGGGACCAGCACGAAGATCTGGGTGAGCCGGACGAAGCCGGTGGCACTGGCCGCCGGGTCGACGGAGTGCAGGGTGGCGACGGCGGCGGCCAGCACCACTCCGCCGAACAGGGCGCAGGCGGCCCGGTCCAGGCGGGGGAGCCGGCCGCGCAGCAGGTCGACCGCGATCAGGCCGACCAGGGCCAGCGAGGCCAGGTCGGCGGGGGTGACGTGGACGGACGCGGTGACGTCCTTCTCCCCCGTCGGCACGCACACCAGCAGGACCACGGCGGCGGCGAGCCAGCTCGGCCGGGGTGCCACCGCGCGGGTCGTCCGCAGTGCGGGGTGCGGCAGTCGGAGGGTCAGGGACATCGGTCGTTCAGCTCCCGTCCGGGCGGACCACCAGGGCGGCGGTGCGCAGCAGGATCTTGGTGTCCTCCCACAGGCCCCAGCCCTCGATGTAGCGGTTGTCGAAGCGGGCCCGGTCCTCGATCGAGGTGTCCCCGCGCAGGCCGTTGACCTGGGCGAGCCCGGTGAGCCCGACCGGGACCCGGTGCCGGTCGGCGTACTCGGGGTAGGCCTGGCCGAACCGCATGACGAAGTACGGGCGTTCGGGGCGCGGGCCGACCAGGCTCATGTCGCCGCGCAGCACGTTCCACAGCTGCGGGAGCTCGTCCAGCGAGGTCTTCCGGAGGAACTTGCCGACCGCGCCCATCCGCCGGTCGTGCGAGATGTTCCAGCGGGTGGCCGACTCGTGCTCGTCGGAAGGGCGCAGGGTGCGGAACTTGAGCACGGTGAACACCCGGCCGTCGAGGCCGGTGCGCTGCTGGCGGAACAGCACGCCGGGGCCGGTCTCCCAGCGCACCGCGAGGGCGCAGACGGCCAGCACCGGGGAGATCAGCAGCAGGCCGAGGCCGGCCGCGGCGACGTCGAAGGAGCGCTTGACGATCCAGCCGCCGCGCCGCATCGCCGGGGCGCCCAGGCGGAGGCAGGGGAAGCCCCACAGGTGGTCGCCGGCGCCCTGCACGGAGTCGAACTCGCGCAGGCCGGGCACCAGCCAGACCTGGCAGCCGAACCGGGCGGCCTGCCGGAGCGCGGCCCGGGTGTCGGCCTCGTCGGCGGCGCCGGCGGTGGCCAGCACGTGGTGGATGCGGTAGCGGCGGAGCACCCGGCCGAGCGCCTCGTGGCCGCCGAGCACCGGCAGCGGGCTGCCGGGCGGCAGCAGGACCGGGTCGGCGTCGAGGTAGCCGACCGGGCGCAGGCCGTACTCGGGGCGTTCGGCGAGGACGCCGGCGATCCGCTGGCCGAGGTCGCCGGCGCCGAGGATCAGCACGGGGCTGGGCCGGCGGCGGCGGGCGCGGCGGGTCAGGTGGTGGACGAAGGCCCGGCCGAGGGCGGCCAGCGGGAGCATCAGCAGCAGCAGGCCGATCAGCCGCAGCGGGCTGATCGGCCCGAGGCCGGACCAGCGGCCGGCCAGGCAGGCGTCGGCGGTGATGGCGAAGGCGGTGGCGACGGCGGCGCGGGCCGCCAGCGCGGGGAACTCGTCGAGGGCGGACAGGCTGAGCCGGCTGCGGTAGAGGCCGCCGGCCAGGTTGAGCGGGAGGAGGGCGGGCAGGAGCAGTGCTGCGGTGGCGACCGGCCGGGTCCCGGCCGGTGTGGTGGCGGCCGCGGCCAGGCCGGCCGCCAGGGCGTCGGTGCCGGCCAGGGCCAGTGGCAGGGCGATCCGGGAGCGGAGCCGGGCCCGGTTCCGGCCGACGCCGGGGGACGTCCGGGGGGTGGCCGCTCTCGACCTCGGCCTGGTCTTCGGCCGATCGAGCACACCCGCGCGACTGCTGCGGTCCGGGTCCGTCATGGTTCTGCCCGGACGAGGCACGCTCTCGTGGTCAATGGTCATCAGCGCACGAACTCCCCTGCTGTGTGTCCGCCGTGACCGGGCAGCCGGACCGGGCGGACCCGGCGCGACACCCCCGGCCCGGTGGACGCGGTCCAGGTAAGAACCTGCTGCCATGGAAGGCGGTCGACCATTTCTGTCATGAAAATGGGGACGATGCAGGCGGAATCAGACATTACCGAACACCCAACCGAGGCACCGGGAGGCCGATCTGCCATTTCATCCCACCTGCCCAATAATAAGATTTTCCCAATACAGGGCCGCACCCGCATCGGCGGACCCCCCTGGTCTGACAAACGATCAGAACCGCTGCGGGACACGGCCCGTACGGCCCATTGGCACACCTTGGGCTCGAACGATCGTCCGATAGATGACCGCCATTTGGCGGACCACTCCCCCGATATCGTGATGATCTGCCACATGCGCACGGGCGGAAACTCCGCGCCGTTCGCATTCGATCCGATTTCCGAGGAATTCGACCAGCCGTTCGGCCAGCAAACCCGGGTTCTCCACCGGCACCACCGCGCGCGCCCGCTCGGCCGCCGGCAGGCACTCCCGTGCGCCCGGCACGTCGGTCAGCAGCACCGGCCGGCCGCAGGCCATCGCCTCCAGCGGTGCCAGCGCCATCCCCTCCCAGCGCGAGGGCAGCACCGCCAGGTCGGCCGCCGCCAACCAGAGCCGCGGGTCCGCCACGTCGCCCACCAGCCGCACCCGGGACGGGTCCGGCAGGCCGCGCACCCGCTCGGCCAGCGCCTCCGCGTCCGGCCCGCCGCCGACCAGCACCAGCCGGGCCTCCGGCCGCGCGCCCTGCACCTTCGCCCAGGCGTCCAGCAGCACGTCCTGGCCCTTCTGCCGGCACAGCCGCCCCACGCAGACCGCCAGCGGGTCGGCCTGGACCAGGCCCAGCGTCATCCGGGCCGCCCGCCGGGAGGCCGGGTCGGCGGGCGCGAAGTGCTCCAGGTCCACCCCGTTCGGGACCACCCGCCAGTCCGCGACCAGCCCGGCCGCCTCGCCGTCGGCCCGCTCCCGCTCGCTGACGCACAGCACCGTGCGGGCCCAGCGGGTGGCGTGCCGCTCCCAGCGCAGGCTGGCCCGGGCCAGCGCGCCCTCCACCGCGGCGAACGACCAGGCGTGCGGCTGGAACACCGTCGGCACGGCGCCGCGGACCGCCAGCCGCCCGGCCAGCCCGGCCTTCGCGCTGTGCAGGTGCAGCACGTCCGGCTCGGCCCGGCGGACGATCCGGCGCAGCCGCCAGGCCTCCCCCGCGGTGCTCGGGCCGGGTGAGCGCTCGGCGGGCCAGTCCAGCACCCGGGCCCCGGCCGCGGCGGCCTCGCGGGCGAGCCGGCCGCCGGGCGGGCAGGCCACCAGGACCCGGCAGCCGGCCGCGCGCTGACCGCGGACCAGGTCCACCACCACCCGGGCCACTCCGCCGTCGACCGGCTGGGACACATGAAGGATCGTCATCTGCACGGGCCGGAGCCTAGGTTGACGACGGGGGCCCACCGGGCCCGCTTCACCCGTCCCGGGGAAGCAGAACACCCGTACGGCTGACGCGCCGTACGGGTGTCCGAATGTTCTGCCGCTGCGGGTGCGGCTGTCCGACCCGGTGCCGGTCCGCGGTCGGCCGGGTCAGCCGAGTTCGGCCGCCAGGTTGGCCAGCACCTGGTCGTGGATGCGGTTCAGGCCCTTCGGCGCGAAGGTCCGCTCGAAGAACCCGCCGATGCCGGTGGCCCCCGTCCAGGACGCCTCGACCGTGACCCGGCTACCGCCGCCGGCCGCGGCCGAGACCGTCCAGGTGATCACCATCGAGGAGTTGGCGTCGGTCTCCACCAGCTGCTCCGGGCTCGGCGCCGAGACGGTGAACAGGCAGTCCCGGACCCGCTTCTCGGTCGCCTGCAGCTTCCAGTGCACCTGGGTGCCCGCGCCGGTCCCGCCGGCCCGCACCTCGTACTCGCTGTACTGCGCGGGCAGCAGCTTCGGCCGGGTCACCGCGTAGTCCGCCAGCGCCTCGTACACCCGCTCCGGCCCGGCCCCGTACGTCCGCTCGGTGGTGGCGTACACCTTGCCCATCGCTTCACTTCTCCTCGGTCGGCCGCTCGCTGTTCGGCGCCAAGCCAACCACCGCCCCCGCCGCGGGCCAAACCCGGGGGCGGCCCCTCCTCCGGGTGCGGGACGGCGGCGGCCTACTGCGCTGGTTGGAGAAGAGGGTCAACCCGAGGGGGGACTACGGCCGTTCCGGTCCGCACTAGCGTGGGGCGGGAGGTCGGCCGGCGCGGTCCGCGGGTGCGGTGCGGGGGAGGGCATCCGCGCGCCGCCGGCCGTCCGTACCGATCCGCAGGGGGAGAACGTGGCCGAGGAGCCGACGAGTGACGGCCTGCCGGCCCCGTTCGCACGGACCGGCCGGCCCGCCCCGGAACCCCCCGGATCGGGGGCGGGCCGGCTGATCGGCGGCCGCTACCGACTGCTGGAGCGGCTGGGCGCGGGCGGCATGGGCACGGTGTGGCGGGCCCATGACGAGGTGGTGGACCGGGACGTCGCGCTCAAGGAGCCCCGCGTCCCGGACCACCTCACCGACGCCGAGCGGCGGACCGCCTTCCTGCGGATGGAGCGCGAGGCCCGCGCCGCGGCCCGGATCGACCACCCGTCCGTGGTGGCGATCCACGACGTGGCCAGCGAGGACGGCCGGCCCTGGATCGTGATGGAGCTGGTCCGCGGGGCCTCGCTCGCCGAGACCCTGGAGGAGGGCACCCTGGCGCCCGCGGAGGCGGCCCGGATCGGGCTGGCCGTCCTCGGCGCGCTCACCGCCGCCCACGAGGCCGGGGTGCTGCACCGGGACGTCAAACCGGGCAACGTGATGCTCGGCCGGCACGGCCGGGTGGTGCTCACCGACTTCGGGATCGCCCAGGTGGAGGGGGAGCAGACGCTCACCGAGACCGGCGCCTTCGTCGGCTCGCCCGAGTACCTCGCGCCCGAGCGGGTCCTCGGCCGGCGTCCCGGCCCGGCCTCCGACCTGTGGGCGCTCGGCATCACGCTGTACCAGGCCGTCGAGGGCGTCTCGCCGTTCCGGCGGCAGACCACCCCGTCCACCCTGCAGGCGATCCTGCTCGCCGAACTCCCGCCGCCGCAGCAGGCCGGGGAGCTGACCGACCTGATCACCGGGCTGCTGCGCAAGGAGCCGGAGGCGCGGCTGGCCGCGCCGGAGGCCCGCCCGCTGCTGCACACGGCGACCGCCCCGCTGCCCCCGCCCGCCGTGCTCCGGGTCGCCACCGTGGCCGACGGGGCGCTGCCGCCCGCGGCGGAGCGGACCCGGTGGAACCGGCTCCGGCGGCGGCTGCGCACCCGGACCGGACTGGCCGGCACCGGGGCCGGGGTCCTCGCCCTGGCCCTGCTGGCCGGCCTGGTGGTGGCGCTGACCGGCGACGACCTGCCCGACGGGTGGAAGCGCTACGACGAGTACCGGATGGAGCTGACCGTCGCCGCCCCGGCCGACTGGCGGATCGCGACCATGGACGACCTGGGCAGCAGCAGCGGCCCCTACCGCGGCACCCTGTACACCTCCCCCGGCGGTGACAGCTGGATCGGCGTGGACCGCAAGGAGCGGACCACCGAGACCGCGCGGGCGATCGCCGAACGGTGGAAGCGCGAGCACCAGTCCGCCACCCCGCCGGAGGGCGGGGCCGCCGGCGTCGCCACGGTGGAGTCCACCACCGAGCAGGGGCGGGACGCGGCGGTCCTCACCGAGTACTACAGCCAGGACAAGAAGGGGGCGCCGCGCCGGCTGTCCAAGTCCCTGATCATGGTGGGCTCCCGCCAGGAGCGGATCGGCCTCTGGGTGGACGTGCCGGACGGCAAGGACGCCGCGCGGACCGCCGCCGCCCTGCTGGACAAGGCCCGGTCGGCCTACCAGGTCCGCCACCTCTGAACCGCCACCGGGCGGGCGGCGGGCGCCCCGGGCCGGTTCAGGCGCCCGCCGGTGACGGGGCGTCACCCCCCGGCCGGACCAGGCCGCTCTCGTACGCGAGCACCACGGCCTGCGCCCGGCTGGCCAGCCCCAGCTTGGCCATCACCCGGTTCAGGTGGGTCTTGACCGTCGCCACGCTCACCACCAGCCGGGCGGCGATCTCCCCGTTGGTCAGGCCGTGCCCGACCAGGTGCAGGACGTCGGTCTCCCGGGCGGTCAGCGCGGCCAGCCGGGCCGGGTCGGCCGGGGCCGGCGGCTCCGTGCGGGGCGCGAAGGCCTCCACCAGCCGCCGGGTGACGCTCGGGGCGAACAGCATCTCGCCCTCGGCGATCAACCCGACGGCGGCCAGCAGCCGTTCGGGCGGGGTGTCCTTGAGCAGGAAGCCGCTGGCCCCGGAGCGCAGCGCCGCGTACACGTACTGGTCCAGGTCGAAGACGGTGAGCATGACCACCCGGGGCCTGGGCTCCGCGGCCTCGGCCAGGATCCGCTCCAGCGCGGCGATGCCGCTCATCCCGGGCAGCCGGATGTCCATCAGCACCACGTCCGGGCGGCAGCGGGCGGCGAGCTCCACCGCCTCCTCGCCGGTGGCGGCCTCCCCCGCCACCTCCAGGCCCGGCGCGGCCCGGACCAGCGCCGCCAACCCGGCCCGGATCAGCACCTGGTCGTCCACGATGAGCACGCTCGTCATCCGCGCCGTCCCCCGTCGCAGCTCAGTCACCGGCCGGCCGGCCCCGGGGGCCGGGCACGGGGAGGGGTATCGAGAACACCACCTCGAATCCGCCCCCGGGCCGGGGGCCGGCGTGCACCGACCCGCCGTAGAGTTTGACGCGTTCACTCATCCCGATCAATCCGAGCCCGCCACCGGGCGCCGTGCCACCGCCGGGCGCCGTACCGCCACCGGGCACCGTGCCGCCGTCGGTGGCGGGCCCGTCGTCCAGCACCCGGCCGGTCAGCCGCTCCGCGCCGCGGTCCAGGACGACGCGGGCGGTGACCGGCCGTCCGGCGTGCTTGATCACGTTGGTGAGCGCCTCCTGGACGATCCGGTACGCGCACAGGTCGACGCCGGGCGGCAGGAGGAACTCCTCGCCCGTCACGGCGAGTTCGACCGCCACCCCCGCTCCCCCGGCCCGGGCGGCCAGGTCCGCCAGCCCGTGCAGGCCGGGCGCGGAGCGGTAGGGCGGCTCCTCCTCGGGCTCGCCGTCGGGGGCCGGTCGCAGCACCCCGAGCAGTCCGCGCATCTCCTCCAGGGCCGCCCGGCCGGTCGCCCCGATCTCCCCGAGCGCCCGCCGGGCCGCCGCCGGGTCGGAGTCGAAGACGTACTCCGCCAGGCCGGCCTGCACCGTCAGCGCCGACAGGTGGTGGGCGACCACGTCGTGCAGTTCCCGGGCGATCCGCACCCGCTCCTCGACCCTGGCGTGCCGGGCGCGCAACTCCTGTTCGGCGCGCAGCCGTTCGGTCAGCTCGGCGAGGCGCGCGTTGCGCTCGCCGAGGTTCCGCATCCCGGTGCCGAAGATCCACACCACGCCGATGCCGAGCGCCGACTGGGCCACCGCCATCGGCCCGTGCAGCTTCGCCGCCAGCCCGCTGACCAGCCACGCCCCGCCGGTCAGCAGCGCGGCCCCGGCGGCCTCCCCGGCCGGGCGCCGGACCACCACGGTGTAGCAGGCCAGCAGCGGCGCCCAGACGTTCACCGAGGGCTGGTACCCGGCCAGGGTGTACACCAGCAGGGCCGCGACGGAGAGGACGAGCACCGTCCGCGGCAGCCGCCGGCGGGCCGCCAGCGGCAGGTTGACGGCCAGGCACAGCCAGACCGCCCAGCTGTCGAGGGCGTGCCAGGATTCGTGCCGGTACCTCGCCCGGTACGCCTCCAGGGAGTAGGCGACCGCGACCGCGGCCAGCACGGCGGCGAGCACCCCGTCCACCAGTACGGGATGGGCCCGCACCCACCGTCCACCGATCCGCATCCCGGCAGCGTAGGCCCCGCGCGGCACCCCGTCGTCAATCCCGGGGTTGACGGCGGCGGACCGCCGCGGACCGCGGCGCGTTGTTAGGGTGGGCGGATGCTCGATGAGGTGACCGCGCTCCGGTACGTCGACCCGCTGCGGGCGGGGGGTTCGGTGCCGGGCGTGGTGGAGGCCGACGACCTGGGCACCTACGTGGTGAAGTTCACGGGTGCGGCGCAGGGCGTGAAGGCGCTGGTCGCCGAGGTGATCGTGGGCGAGCTGGCCCGGCGGCTGGGGCTGCGGGTGCCGCCGCTGGTGCTGGTGGACTTCGACCCGGCGGTGGCGGCGGACGAGCCGGACCGGGAGATCCAGGACCTGCTGCGGGCCAGCGCCGGGCGCAACCTCGGGATGGACCTGCTGCCGGGGGCGCGGGACTTCCGGCCGGGGATGATCGAGGTCTCCCCCGCCGAGGCGGGCCGGGTGGTCTGGCTGGACGCGCTGACCGGCAACGTGGACCGCAGCGTGCACAACCCGAACCTGATGGTCTGGCACGGCCGGCTCTGGCTGATCGACAACGGTGCGGGCCTGGTCTTCCACCACCGCTGGGCCTCGGCGGCGGCCGCGGTGCACCGGCGGTACGACCTGAGCGGCCACGCGCTGGGCGGCTCGGCCCCGGACGTGGCGGCCGCGGACACCGCGCTGGCACCGCTGGTCACCCCCGAACTGCTGCGCGAGGTGGCCGGGTTGGTGCCGGACGAGTGGCTGGCCGACGAGCCGGGCTTCGACTCGCCGGACGCGGTGCGGGCCGCCTACGTGGCGCACCTGGCGGAGCGGGTCGCGGACTCGGCGGCCTGGCTGCCGGAGGGCTTCGCCACCCCGGACCAGATCCGGGCCGCCGAGGAGCGGGCCGCCGCCGCCCGGCTGGCGGCGCGCCCGTCCTGGTTGAAGCAGGTGCCGAACCGGGCCGGTCTGGCTCCGGTGGAGCCGGACTGGTCCCGGCACGTCGGCGGCGAGTGAGCTACCGACCGCTCGTCAACTGCTGTTTGTGGCCGGTCAGTTGAGCCAAGGGTCGGCGGCCTTGGCGGCGGAGACCACGCCCGCGCCGTAGAAGCCGTTGTGCGCGGCGGAGCCCTCGCAGGTGGCGGTGTACACGCCGGTGCCGCCGGGGTTGTAGACGCCGGGCGGGCAGCCGTGCGCGTCCGCCTCCTGCACCAGCAGGGCGCGCAGCTCGTCCGGCCCGGCCCACGGGTGGGTGGAGGCGAGCAGTGCGAGGACGCCGACCACGTGCGGGGAGGCCATCGAGGTGCCCTGCATGTAGGCGTACCGGTTGCCGCGGACGGTGGACAGGATGCGGCCGTTGCGGTCGGGGGTGTCGGGCAGCTGGTAGCGGGCGTCGCCGCCGGGGGCGGCCACCGTGACCTTGTTCAGGCCGTAGCTGGAGTAGTAGGACTTGTCGCCCTTGACGCCGACCGAGGAGACGGTGACCACGCCGGGGAGTTCGGCGGGCAGGTTGAGGCAGCTGGCGTCGATCGGCCGGTCGACGGGGGTGGTGTCGTCGGGGCTGCTCGGGTCGGTGGTCTTGTGCGCCAGGTCGATGTTCTCGTTGCCGGCCGCGGCCACGTTCAGCACGCCGCCGCGCCGGGAGTAGTCGACGGCCCGGCGGACGCCCTCGGTGATGGCGGCCTGGTCGGGGTCGTTCGCGCAGTTGAACATCCACGGGTCGACGAAGTAGCTGTTGTTGGTGACCTGGAAGTGGTGTTCGGCGGCCCAGACGAAGCCGCAGATCGCGTACTCGGGGTAGATGAACCCGCCGTCGTCGACCACCTTGACGGCGGCCAGCCGGACGCCGGGGGCGATGCCCTCGATGCCCTTGCCGTTCTTGGCGGCGGCGATGGTGCCGGCCACGTGGGTGCCGTGGTCGCTGGCGGTGGGCTGCCAGGACTGCCAGGCGGTGTCGGCCCGGCCGCTGAGGCAGGAGGCGGAGAGCGCCGGGTCGACGTTGGCGGCCAGGTCCTCGTGGGTGGCGTCGATGCCGGAGTCGAGCACGCCGACCACCACGGAGCGGCTGCCGAGCGTGCTGCGGTGGGCCCGGTCGACGCCGATCTGCTTCATGTCCCACTGGTTGGCCCAGAGCGGTTCGACGCCGTCCGCGGGGGCGGCGGTCGGGACGGTGGCGTCCTGGACCGCGTCGTCGGCGTTGGCGGTGATGCCGGCGGTGCGGCTGGCGCCGACCGAGTCGACGGTCTTCGACTGCCGCAGCCGGGCGGCGAACCCGGGGTCGGTCGAGCGGGCGATCAGCACGCCTATCTGCTCGTAGGAGGCCACCACGCTGCCGCCGGCCGCCCGGATCTCGCGCTCGGCCTTCTGGGTCTGGCCGTGGTTGGCCCGGGTGTTGACCACGTAGCTGAGCAGCGGCCCGTCGGCGGCGGCCGACGGGGCGGCCGCGGCGCTGGTGACGGGCAGGGCCAGGGCGCCCGCCGTGGCGAGCGCGATGCTGGCCGCGGCGAGTGAACGGCGGCGGATCGGGGGAACGCTCATAGGGGTTGACCCTCCCGAGTGTGGCGGACGCGATCATGGGTGATCGAGGCGCACGAATGGGCGGGAGACTATTCAGCGCATAAGGTAAATATCAAGATGTATGACAACAATCTCCTCATAAAGAGCGAGTGCCCGGTCCGCTGTCGGTCGGACCGGGCACTCGCGTTCGGGTGACGGCCCGTCAGCCGCCGAACAGCTGGCCGTAGGTGGCCATCGCGGTGGCGATGTCGGCCTGCGCCCAGAACCGGTGGTACGTGAAGGTCGGCGCGGCGCCGCCGTTCAGGTACGTCTGGACCTTGGCGAAGGACGGGTCGTTCTTGTACCAGGACCGGATCGACAGGAAGGTCGAACTCCCGTTGACCGGGTCGCCGTCGGGCATGGTGCCGGTCCAGCCGCTCGGCACCGACAGCGAGTCGTTGAACCGCTTGTAGTCGGTCCGGGTCTCCGGCACCGAGATGCCCAGCGCGTCCTGGTTGTTGCCCCACATGCCGTCGAGCAGCTTCTGCGCCGCGGTCTTCGCCGCCGTGTTGCCGGACTTGGCCGCGTAGTAGGACAGCAGCTTGGCGTACGAGCCGGCCACGCCGACGTCGTTGGTGTAGTCGACCACGCTCACGTGCAGGCCGGTGTTGGCGCCCGGGGAGGCCGCGTTCCAGGTGTCCGGCTTGCCGCTCCAGCCCAGCGTGGACGGGATCCGGTAGCTGCCGTCCGCGTTGAAGGTGGTCTGGGAGAGCGCCCAGGTCACCCACTTGTCCAGGATCGCCTTGGCCTTGGCGTCACCGCTGGAGTAGTAGTACTCGGCCATTCGCTCCAGGCCCCAGGCCTGGAAGCCGAACCACTGGTTGGACGGCGGGTCGTGGTAGACCGGCGCCTCGTCGTAGAACATCCCGTAGAAGGTCGGGGTGCCCGCCGGCGGGGTCCCGTAGTCACCCTCCCAGCTGTTGGTCGCGCCGCCCGCGATCGCGCCCTCGCTGGACTGCAGCCACTGGGTGAACTCGACCTGACGGCTCATCGAGGTGGTCCAGTCCGCCTTGCCGGTGGCCGACTTCGGGGCCATCGCCGGGTCGTTGACCAGCGCGTACGCGGCCATCGGGTTCTGGTAGCCGCCGTGCGCCGCACTGTCGCCGATCCGCCAGGCCCAGCCCGCCGAGGTGTCGGTCGCGCCGCCCCAGGCGTAGTACCAGGACAGCAGGTAGTGCTCGGAGCTCTTGCCGCTGCCGGCCGCGCAGGCACTGGCACCGACGCAGTTGCCGATCTGCTTGAAGTACTTGTCGAAGAACGAGTACCGCAGGTAGTCGCCCATCTTGCCGGCCTTGGCGACCGTGGTCGCCACCTGCGAGCCGTTGCCCTGCGCCTTGGCCCAGGTGTCGGCCCAGTACGCGGCCTGGATGGCGCGCGCGTCGGCGTCCGGCGCGTCGGTGTACTTCCACTGCTTGGCGTACGAGTTGTCCTTGACGAACAGGTCCAGGTACCCGTTCTTGCCGCCGTACTTGAAGCTGTCGCAGGTGGGCTGCGGGACGGTCTCCCACACCGACTCCTGCGCGCCGCGCTGGTAGGTGTTGATGAACGACGGGCCGGTGTCGGCCGGACCGGCCTCGCACTTGCCGGGCGCGTTGCCGTAGCCGTAGACGTTGTCCACGTCCTGCAGCCAGTGCATGCCGTAGATGTCGTCGGTGCCGTACGCGCTCTTCAGCTCCCCGGCGATCGGGTCGCTGCCCGCGGTGACCGAGGTGTCCAGCTGCGCCGGGTAGTCGCTCGGCAGCGGGCGCTCGGGCGCGTAGGTGGCCGGCTTCGAGGCGTTGTAGAACGAGTTGGTGGGCTGGTCGGCGTGGCCCGGGATCATGTACGTCTCCATGAGCGTCCACGCCGCGTTGAACTTCGACCAGTCCTGGCTGATCCGCCCGTACTGGGCCTCCAGCCAGAGCAGGTACGAGTACGCCTCCGAGGTGGTCTCGTGCCCCTGGTCGGGGGCCTCGACCAGCAGCGTCTCCACCGAGTGGTACGGGATGCCCTCGGGCGAGAAGTAGCCGTTCGCCGGGTCCTTGATCTTGTTGTACAGCTGCAGGAACCGGTCGTTGTACACGCCCGAGGCCGCGGTCAGCTCGGTCACCGTGACCGCCGAGGAGGTGTACCCGGTGGCGGTCGAGGTGAAGGTGGCCGCACCGGTGGACGAGGCGTCGGCGGTCAGCGTGACGGTCTGCGCCGTCGACCAGTTGCTCGGCGTGAAGGTCAGCGTCGCCCCGGAGCCGATGGACAGTCCGGTGTTGCCGGAGCTCCGGGTGGTGGTCACGGTGACGTTCGCGGTGGGCTGGCTGGACAGCTTCAGCGCGAAGCTGCCGGTCTTGCCCTGGTTGACCGACAGGGTCAGCGGCGTGGCGGTGATCGACGGCCCGGCCGCGACGGTGACGCCCGCCGGGGTGGACTCGCTGCTCGCGCCCAGGCTGTCGTACGCCTTGGCGTAGATCGAGTGGCTGCCGCTCGCCGCGCCCGTCCAGCTGTAGGTGTACGGGGCGGTGGTGGCGGTCCCGAGCAGCGTGGTGTTGTCGTAGAACTCCACCTTGCCGATGCTCGCGCCGTCGCTCGCGGTGGCCGTGGCGGAGAGCGGAATCGCCGCGCCCGCCTGGTAGTTGGCGCCCGGGGCCGGGCTGGTCAGGGTGGTGACCGGGGCCGCGTGCGCTCCCGTGCAGCTGGTCCCGTTGACCGCGAACGAGGTCGGCGCCGCGTTGGTGCCGCTGTACGAGAAGTTGGCGCCCGCGGTGGCCGAGCCGCCCGCCGCGATGGTGGTCGCCCAGGCCGGGGCGGCGACCGTGACGTTCTTGCCGGACTGGCTCCAGGTGCCGTTCCAACCGCTGCCCGAGAGCGTCTGGTTGCCGGCGTAGGAGTAGGTCAGCGTCCAGCCGTTGAGCGCGGCGGTGCCCTTGTTGTTGATCGCCACGTTGGCGGTGAAGCCGCTGCCCCAGTCGTTCGTCGTGTAGTCGACGGAGCACTGGACGACGGCGGCGGACGCCGGGACGGCGACCGCCGTCGACAGGCCGGCCGCGAGCAGCGTGAGGGCGGCGGTGAGCGCCTGGACCCGGTTGCGGGGTGGTGACATGACGGCTCCTCGGAGGGGGTGGGTGGGGGAGTCCGAAGACGTGCGCACGGTGGCACAGGGATGGTGCTGGCAAGGCCGTTCATGTGGGAGCGCTCCCAAATATCGGGAGGGGCGTGCGCACTGTCAAGGGAGTCTGCAGCCCCACGTGTTGGCAACTGCCTTACCCCTGGCTATGGTTCGGGACGGGCCTGTGGGAGCGCGCCCATATCGCCACTCCTCCGAGGAGCCGGACATGTCCGTCCGCACCACCGCCCTCGCGCTGGTCTCCGCCCTGGCGGCGACCGCGGCCGCCACCCTCGCGCTCACCGGCGCGGGCACCGCGTCCGCCGCCGCCGTCCAGTGCTCCGTCGACTGGACGACGAACGACTGGGGCAGCGGCTTCACCGCCAACGTGAAACTTACGAACACCGGCACCACCGCGCTCACCAACTGGACCCTCGGCTACGCCTACACCGGCAACCAGACCCTCTCCGGCTCCGGCTGGAACGGCACCTGGAGCCAGTCCGGCAGGAGCGTCACCGTCACCGCCCCCGCCTGGGCCACCTCCGTCGCGGCCGGCACCTCCGTCACCGCGGGCGCCAACTTCTCCTACAGCGGCGCCAACGCGGCTCCGACCTCCTTCACCGTCAACGGGGCCGCTTGCGGCGGGGCGGCGCCGTCGCCCTCCCCGTCCCCCTCCGCCTCGGTGTCTGCCTCCTCCTCCGCCTCTCCTTCCCCTTCCCCCTCCCCTTCCTCCACCGGGGGGAGCGGTGACGGTAAGGCCCCGGCGCTGCACGTCTCCGGCAACCGGCTGGTGGACGCGGCGGGCGGCCAGGTGGTCCTGCGCGGGGTGAACCGCTCCGGCACGGAGTTCATGTGCGTGCAGGGCTACGGGTTCACCGACGGGCCGGTGGACGCCGCCTCGATCGCCGCGATCAAGAGCTGGAAGGCCAACGCCGTCCGCGTCCCGCTCAACGAGGACTGCTGGAACGGCTACGCGAACGTCAAGCCGGAGTACGCGGGCGAGAACTACCGCACTGCCGTGAAGAACTTCGTCTACGCGCTGCGGGACGCCGGGATCACCCCGATCGTCGAACTGCACTGGTCGCAGGGCCGCTACACCGGCAACTCATCGGGCTGCTCGGACGCCGACTCGACCTGCCAGAAGCCGATGCCGGGCGCCGGCGCGGCCACCTTCTGGAGCTCGGTGGCCGGCGTCTTCAAGAACGACTCGTCGGTGGTCTTCGACCTGTTCAACGAGCCCTACCCGGACCGCGCCGTCTCCGGCCTCGACCAGGCCTGGAACTGCTGGCGGGACGGCGGCAGCGCCTGCCCCGGCATCGACTACACCGTCAGCGGCATGCAGACGCTGGTGAACGCGGTCCGCGCGGCCGGCGCGAACAACGTGATCATGCTCGGCGGCCTCGCCTACTCCAACGACCTCGGCCAGTGGCTGTCCCACAAGCCTACCGACCCGGCGAACAACCTGGCCGCGGCCTGGCACGTCTACAACTTCAACTCCTGCTCCAGCCAGTCCTGCTGGAGCTCCACGGTGGCCCCGCTGGCCGCGCAGGTGCCCGTGGTGGTCGGCGAGATCGGCGAGAACGACTGCGCCCACTCCTTCATCGACCAGGTGATGTCCTGGGCCGACGCCGCCAAGGTCTCCTACCTCGGCTGGACCTGGAACACCTGGGACTGCTCCTCGGGCCCGTCGCTGATCTCCGACTTCGACGGCACCCCGACCGCGTTCGGCCAGGGCCTCAAGTCCCACCTGCAGGCCGTGAACTGACACCCGGGGCGGCCGCCCGGAACCCGACTCCGGGCGGCCGCCCCGCCACCGCGACCTACTGCCCCCGTTCGGCAAGGACCCGGGCCAGCCCGCTCCGCAGCCGCGCCGAGGCCCCCGCCGACTCCCCCAGCGCCCGGGCCCGTTCCACCGGAAACCCCGGACGGGCGGCCAACGCGAGCACAGCGGCGTACGGCCGCTCCCCCGCCGCCAGGCACGCACCGACGGCCTCCCCCACCGCCGCCAGCACCGCTCCGTCCGCCGCCGGATGCCCGGCGAGCAGGAACAGCAGCCTGTTCCCGTTCCACCCGCCCCACCGCGCCCCCGCCAACGCCACCAACACATCCACCGGCGTGTCCGGATTCTCCGCGAGCGCCTGGTCCACGAACGGATACCCCGTCCCCACCAGCCCCCGCAACACGGCGGCCTCCCTCGAACTCCGGGCCTCGGCAAGACGATCAGCGGGCGTGGGCACGGCACGGACTCCTCGACGAGCGGGACGGGAACTCGGAGCCCCGAAAGGCTACGCGCCCGGGGACACCCAGGACCGGGCGACTGGCTCCGCCACACCCCTCGGCTCCGGCCCCGCCTCTGAAGTGACAGATCGTCACCACCTCCGATGGGCGAGGCAAGCACCGCGGTCGACACACTTCTCCTCAGTCCCTCCTGGCCGTCGTGGCATGACAGCCGATCACGCCACAGGACGTCGGCCTGCTCGTCGAGAACGTAGACCAGGCGGTGATCCTGGTTGATTGGATGTCGCCGGGATCGATCAGTTCGCGGGCCACGGCACTACCCTCCCCAGCACTCCGGCCGGAAGCGACGCAGGTGGTCGGCGGGCAGGCAGTAGGGCAGTTGGCCCCACGGAGCGAGGCGTACTTGGCCGGCGAGATGAAGACCAGCAACTCGCGGCCGGTACGTGTGAGGGCCCCAGCATGGTTTCTCGCGGAGAGCCGAGCCTGTGTCCGCCCTCCGCGCAAGGATACGGCGGGGGATGTGTCATCCGATCGCGCGAGGGGAGATTCGGTGAAGCGGTGGCTGCTACTGACACAAGAGAGGGCATCGGCATCCAGTTCGAATCCCACCATCGAAGACTGGGAGAACGGTCACTTCGCAGTCGCGGACACGTCTGCCCATGTGGGTGACCCTGTCCTGCTGTGGCGCCGCGGGCGTGGCGGCGGGGCCGTTGCGCTCGGACGGATTGCGGAGACGGCTGCCATCAGGCCGCCCAGGTCTCTCCGGTCGGTAATTCTGGGCCAGCCGGACGACGAAGAGCCTGCGCAGGCTGATTACGGACCTTCAACTCCATGCAGGGTGCGCGTGGACTTCGAAGAAATGTTTCTGGCCTCTCCACTCCCGGCTGAATCATGGGGAATTCCTGCACTGGGGCAGATCGTTCGAACTGCAGGCCACGGTCTGACGGAAATCTCCTTGACAGACGCACAATTGGAGGCTCTTGATCGCTGGATCAAGCTTCCGAATCCGTCAGAGGAATTGCTGTCAGCATGGAATATTCCTCCAGGATCCGTAGTGAGCCGCACCCAACTGCACAACATTTACGGCGGAAACTCGCGAGTCACCGCCAGCCCCAGCGCAAAAACACGGAATGTATTCCTGTTCCTGAATCGATCCACCGCTGCCGCGGATTTGACCCCACGCCTGAGCGGAGATGTTCTGCTTGCGCCTGGGCAAGTACAAGTGGGCAACCATCTTTCCACGGAGAACATCGGGGTATTGAGCCATATCCGACGTGGACTGCCATTGCGCGTCTTCGAGGCACGACAGGGTGAATGCTTCTATTTCGGCGAGTTCGCCGTCGCCGAGGAACTTCCGGTCGCTCGGTGGGTCGAGGCCGGAGAGCCGATTGTTCACAGTTTTGGCGGCAGGGATTTTTCCCTCGTTCGCCAGGTGCCAATTTTCCGGCTGCTCCAACTGAACGGGGTCCGACCGTTCGCCGGCGGGTCCGATTCCTTTGACGAGGCTCCCCGGATGAGCCTGAGCCTTCGATTGGCCAATACGGATGACGAGTGCAGTCCGGCTTCGGGGCGCGGCGGCGATGAACCGCCGATCGAGGTGGGAACAACTCGCGAGGCGACCGGCAGTGCGGGAGCAGTGACGGTCCGAAGACTGCTGAATCTATTGGAACACGACCCCGAAGCCGCGCGGGCGATTGGTGCGATTGACGAAGCCCAGGCATTTGCGACTCTGGTGCAGCATGCGAGGAGACGTACCGACCTGGCCGAGTTGCGTATTGCAGCAGAGAACCCGAACAGCACGGAGAGCGACCTCCAGAAGTGTCTGCAGCGCATGACCTGGGTCTTCGGTGCAGAGTTCCTCTCCGGCTCTGCTCGACGAGACCTGACAGCGCAGGATCAGCTCGACCTGTCCCTCATCAGGCCGGATGGGTCCTTGCACGGCGTGGAGATCAAGAAGGCCAAGATCGGTGGCCTTGTCAAGAAGCATCGCAACCACCTCACCGTTGGTGCTGACATCAACGATGCGATGGGCCAGGCACTGAACTACCTTAGGAGCCTCGACGAACATCGGCACCAGATCTTGGCCGACTTCAATATCGACTGTCGCCGCGCCACAATGACCGTTGTCATTGGGCATGCGTCGTTCGTTACGGGGAGAGTCACTGCGGCGCAGGTCGCCGAGACGATCAGGACCTACAACAGCAACATGACCCGGATCACGGTGGTCACCTACGATCAGCTCATCGAAGCTGCGCAGCGCAGCCTCGATCTCGCGGAGCCGTCTGCTGCCGATCGGTAGAAGTGCTGCGGGAAAGCACAAGGCTGACCATGTCCAGCCAGTTCCTCCGATGTGTCGCCGACTTGAGGAAGTCCTGAACGGCTCCTCCTCAAGGCTGCCCATGCCGAACGCAAGACGGGGAGAACGACGAGGGCCCGGACCTCCGAGCGGCCCAGGCCCTCGTTTGCCCTGGTGGGCAGAGGCGGGAGATACGAGATTCGAACTCGTGAGGGGTCACCCACAGCCGGATTGATCCGCTCCGCTGTCGGTCAGTTGTCCGTGTCTTTGGGATGCCGGGGCGAGGCGTAGACGAGGTGGACGGTCCGACTTGGCTCGTCGACGAGGTAGCGCACGCGCCCGCCGGCGGTGACCTCGTACTCCCACTGCGGCAGCTCGTCCCCAGCGAGAACGCGGATGGCGAGGCGACCTCGGAGTCGGTGCTGTCGATCGGGGTCGCTCGTGGACAAGGGGTTGGCGCGGAGGGCTTCGAAGCAGCGACGGGTGTTCCCCGGTGCCTCCGTACAGAGGTCGCCCCATCCCTTGGCTGCCTCGTTGGTGGCGAACCGCAGTCGCCACTCGTCACCGACCGGTGGTGGTGGGACGTCGTCCCCGCGCTTGGGGCTCACGGGGCGAGCACCTCACCGTGGTCATCACCGAGAAGCGGCGCGGCGAGCTGGGCGCTCAGTTCGGGGTCTGCCAGGATTCTGGCTGTTGCCCGCCACTCGACGATCACACGGTGCAGGTTGGCGTGGACGTCCAGTTCCACCACGTCGCGGGTGGCGTCCACGAGGTCGACGACGAACTCGCGCACCTCCTCGGCCGACAGGTGCCGGGTCCAGGGGAAGACCTCGGGGAGGGCGAGGAGCACCGCGCGCGCACCCTCGTCACTGGCGATCAGAGCCGCGAACAGACGAGCCGTGACATCTGCGGTCTCCTCGCGCTGGCGGTCGTGGCGTTCGGTGGTCAGGTACAGGTCCTCGCCGTCACGACGGGTGACATGGACGCGCTGCGCCTGCTCGACGGTGTCCGCGACGCGCTTCGAGTTCTTCGACAAGTCGGAGAACGACACGGTGAGAGTGGACATGCGGCCACGCTACTTCGGAATACGTTCCGAAGTCAATGTGTGGATGCGCCTGGTCAGGTGCAGGTTTCCGCAGCAGGAGCTGGGAACATGACGGAAACGTCTGGGGGCCTGGATGTGGAGGCTCGCAGCCGCGTGGAGCGACGCCCTGCTCGGGTCATGGCGTTCATCACCGCGCTGCTTCGATCGGTGCGGATGCTCCTGCAGTCGGTGACCGACATGATGCGCTCCTGGCACTGTCTTCGGCGTGCTGTTTCGGCTGGCTTCGAGCAGCCCCTTATGACGAAGGCTCGGACCGCTGAGCAGCCCGAGCCTTCGATCGAGACGGGGGATCCGAGGTTCCCACCCGTGCGGAGTTGCCCCCAATACGCTTCCGGGTCGGCCGTCACGAGCCATGGCCGCCGCCCCTCGGGGAGGGGTCGGCGGCCATGGGCGATGCGGGCGCGTCAGCTGTGGAAGGCGGCGGTGCCGTTGGGGGTGCCGAGGCCGGTGGGGCCGTCGTAGCCGGTGGTGGCGGTGCAGAGGTAGGAGGGGGAGCAGCTGCCGTTGTTGCCGGTGGTGACGTCGAAGAGGGAGGTGGTGTGGGCGTAGGGGAAGGAGGCGGGGCTGGTGCCGGTGGCCGGGGTGCCGGCCAGGGCGTAGACGCCGGCGATGATCGGGGCGGCGGCGCTGGTGCCGCCGTAGACGGCCCAGCCGCTGCCGCCGTAGGTCTGGTAGACGGCGACGCCGGTCGCGGGGTCGGCGACGGCCGAGACGTCCGCGATGGTGCGCTTGCTGCAGCCGGTGTCCTTCTGCCAGGTGGGCTTGGTGTCGTACTTGGAGCAGCCGGAGCCGGTGCCCTCGGTGGAGTTGGTGAGCCAGACGCTCTCGGTCCAACCGCGGGTGTTGGAGGCCTTCTTGAGCGCGGTGCCGCCGACCGCCGTCACGTACTTGGAGGCGGCCGGGTACTGGGCGCCGTACGCGGAGTCGCCGGAGGAGACGGTGATGGCGACGCCGGGGTGGTTGAAGTACGAGGAGTCGTACGAGGTGTCGGCGGAGGACTCGCCGCCGCCGTAGCTGTTGGAGACGAACTTGGCGCCGAGCGAGACCGCGGTGTTGACCGAGGTGCCGAGGTTGCCCATGGTCGCGCTGCTGGCCTCGACCAGGATGATGTGCGCGTTCGGGGCGATCGCGGAGACCATGTCGAGGTCGAGCGAGATCTCCCCGGCCCAGCCGGAGTTGTTGGCGGGGAGGCTGGAGCCGCCGGTCTGGTTGACCTGCTTGAAGCAGCCGCTGGCCTTCGTGCAGGCGGGGAGCCCGTACTGGGCGCGGTAGACCGCCATGTCGGACTCGGCGTTGGGGTCGTTGTAGGCGTCGACGATGGCGATGGTCATGCCGGCGCCGCCGTTCGCGGGCAGCTTGTACGCGCTCAGCAGGTCGGCGGGCCCGTAGCCGGACGGGGTGGCGTTCGGAGTGACGCCGAGTGCCTGGACGGCCTCCGTCGTGCTGGTCACGCGCAGGGCGTGGCAGGCCATGGTGTCGCCCTTGGCCAGAGTGTCGCAGGCCCTGACCCAGGACGTGCCGTCCTTGGAGTGCACCTGCGGGCCACCGACCGCGCCGGCCGGGGCGGTGCCGGCCAGGGCGGAGAGGGTGAGGGCGGCGATGCCGGTGGCGGCGAGGGCCGTCCGGCGGGCTGCTGCGGGGAGAGTGCGCATGGGGGAATGCCTCCTGTGGCTGGGGTGACCGGAAGCGGTGCGCGCCCGCGCCGCGGGCCCGGAGTGGGTGGCCGGGTCCGCGGCGGAGCAAGGCCCGTCGCGGGTTCTGGAACCGTCGACGGGCCGGTGTGTCCCTGGAGCCTTGCGGCTGGCGTCCGACGCTAGCCGGGCGTGCACATGCCCAACAAGGACGGCGGCGTGATCCGAACCCTCCCTTTACTCAAGGCAGTTGGCTCTTGGTGGACGGTCGCCAAAGCGACTGGGGAGGGTTTGCCTCCGCTTCCGCCGCTCCCCGCCCCGCCCCCGCAGCCCCGGAGCCGGCGCGCCGACCGCACGTGGACGTCCGCACCGAGGGTGGGCCGCAGGACCGGGGAGGGGGCTTCCCTCCCCCGGCGTCCGCAATCTCACTCGTTCCGGTGAAACAGTGTCATATTCCTTACTCAGCAGCGTAGTTGGGACGCTCGCGCGCCTCGCGCGCCCCTTGTGGCCGCCCGCGCGGACTTCCTAGGGTCGGCGGCATGACCATCCCCACCGAGGCGATCGGCTCGCTGCCGCGCCCGCGCACCCTGTTGACCGCGCTCGCCGACCACGCGGCCGGCCGGATCGACGACGCCGAACTGGCCAAGCACCAGGAGGCCGCCACGGCCGAAACCCTGGCCCGGCTGGCCGAGTTGGGCAGCCCCGTGCTGGTCGACGGCGAGCAGGCCAAGCCGAGCTTCCTCACCTACCCGGTGGCGGGCCTGGAGTCGCTGGCGCCCGACGGCGCGATCGTGCCGTTCGCGGACGGCCACACCCGGCAGCTGCCCGTGCTGACCGCCGGGCCGTTCCGCTACCGGGTCCGGGCGGCCCAGTACCTGCGCGACGCCCGGCGGCACACCGAACTGCCGGTGAAGCAGGCGGTGATCGCCCCGTCCGCGCTCAGCCTGCTCTACCCGGCGGACGGGATCGCCGGGTACGCCCGCGAGGACTTCCTGCGGGACCTCGCCGACGAGGCCGAGGCCGACATCCGCGGCTGCTTGGAGGGCGGGGCGCACGCCGTCCAACTCGACTTCACCGAGGCCCGGTTGTCGCTCAAGCTGGACCCGAGCGGCGGGCTGCTGAACGATTTCGTCGCGCTCAACAACCGCGTCCTGGACCGCTTCACCGCGGCGGAGCGGGCCCGGATCGGCGTGCACACCTGCCCGGGCGGCGACCAGGACTCCACCCACAGCCTGGACGTGGACTACGCCGACCTGCTGCCCGCCCTCTTCCGGTTGAATGTCGGCAACTTCTACGTCCAGCTGGCCAGTGAGACCGACCCGGACCGGGTGCTGTCCGTCATCGCCGCCCAACTCCGGCCCGGTGTAAGGGTGTTCATCGGGGTGACCGACCCGGTCGACCCCCGGGTGGAGACTCCGGAGGAGGTCCGCGACCGGGTGCTGGCCGCCGCCCGGCACCTCCCGGTGGACCAACTCGGGACCTGCGACGACTGCGGCTTCTCCCCGTTCGCGGACGACACCTCCACCTCCCGGGAGACCGCCTTCGCCAAGATCGCCGCCCGGATCGCGGGCACCGCGCTGGCCGCCGAGGCGCTCGGCCTCTGACGGCCGGCCCGGACACTCACTCCGCGCGAAGGACGGCGGCCGGCCTCAGAACCCGGCCGGCTCGCCGTACTTCGCGTAGAACTCCTCGGCGAACAGCGCGAACAGCACCACGTCGACGTGGCGGCCCCGGACGAAGACGTGCCGCCCGAGCCGGCCCTCCTCGGCGAAGCCGACGGCCTGCTGCAGCGCGAGGGACGGCCCGTTGTGGGCGAACACCCGGGCGGTGGCCTTGTGGCAGCGCCGCTCCTCGAACTGGTGCCGCAGCACCATCCGGACGGCCTCCCCGGCGTAGCCCTTGCGGCGGTGCTCCTCCGCGACGGTGATCCCGTACTCGAACCAGCCGCTGCGCGGATCGGCCCGGTGCACCCCGATCGCCCCGACCGCCGTCCCGTCGGCCACCGACTCGATGACCAGCTGGTACGCGTCACCGCTCGGGTCCGCCGCGGCCTTCTCCCGCGCGAACGCCTCCCAACCCTCGGCCGACTGCGGCGGGTTGAGCGCGTCCCCGAGCCGCTCCTCCTCCGCCGAGAGCCGCGCGAACAGCCCCCCGTCCCCCGGCTCGACCGCCCGCAGGCGCACTCGTTCACCCGTCCAGTAACTCGTCATCCGATCTTCGTACCACGCGTACGCACGCCCCGTCCCCCGGTTTTCCGGAGCCTCCGGCCGCGTCCCCCGGACCCCGCACTCGACGCACTCGACGCACTCGACGGGCCGTCAGGAACGGGTCGGGCGGCGGCACGACCTGCTGCCGCACCAGGTCCACCAGCCGGGCCGGGGCCTCGCCCGTCAGCAGGGCGCGCACGTACCCGACGGCCTCGACCGGCGGGAGCGCCGGCACCCGTTCGCGCAGCGCCCGCGCCGCGCGGAGCGGCCCCTGTTCGGCGGCGAGGGCGCGCACCTCCTCGTGCAGTGCGTCCACGGCGGTGCGCACCGGCAGGCCCCGGATCCGGGCACGGTAGTCGTCCTCCCAGCCGCCGGTCGCCGCGGCGACGGCGTGGAGCTCGTACAGCTCCCCGTCGACCCGGTCGACCAGGTACAGACCGGGTCCGACGGGCAGATCCTGGACATCCCGGGTGCGGGCGAACTCCTCGGTGGAGCAGCCGACGATCCAGACCAGCTCGTGCTCGGTGGCGGCCAACACGACCGTGCGCCGCGCCTCCGGCTCCTCCCGGTGCTCCCGTGCCAGTTGCTCCTCGACGATCCGGACCGCGGTCTCCCGGTCGATCACGCCTCCTCCTCCCCCGGCCGACGGGCCGTCAGACGCCCCAGAGGGCGAGGTAGGCCGTCGCGCCGAGGACGGTGGCGACGAGGGCGGTGATCAGGAACCTGCGGGTGGGGACGACGGGCGGGGGCGGGGTCGCGCGGGTGGCCTCCGGGGCGGTGTCCAGCGGGACCTGGACGGGGGCCTCCTGGTGGCCGGACACCTCGACCCGCCACGGGCGGGCCGGGTCGTGGGTGACGTCGACCGTGCGGCCGGGGCGGAAGTCGGCGAGGTCCATCACGTTGACCCGGGCGGTGGCGTGCACCCGGTAGGCGCCGCGCCCCTTGGCGGCGACCGTGAGGTCCAGCCGGACGGTGTGCTGCGGGCCCTCGCCCTGGGCCTGCGCGCTCTCGATCCGCGCCGGGGCGGGGAACATCGGGCCCTTCGCCGCCGGCCCGGGGCGCCGGCGCCGACCGGCGGCGGTCAGCGCGCCCGCGACCAGCGCGGTCCACGGCACCAGGTTGATCCCGATCACGAACCGGGCCACGTCCCCGTCCCCCAGCCGGGCCGCCCCGGTGACCACCGCCGCCAACTCGCCGCCCAGCAGCGCGAACAGCGCCAGTCCGACCCAGTACATCGCAGACCCCCTCCGGTCACCACGGAGGACAGCGAAGACGGGGCCGCGGTTCCCGCGTCAGTACCGGTAGCGGACGGCGTCGACCACCTCCGCCGCCGTCCGGCCGGCGAAGCGGGCGGCCTCGGCCTCCCGGACGCCGAGCACGGAGCCCAGCAGCTGCTCGCCCAGCGCCGCGCCGAGCACCGCCGAGCCGCGCAGGGCGGCGGTGGCCGCGCCCAGGGAGGCCGGGAGGCGTTCGGCGGTGCCGTCCGGGTCGCCGGTGGTCTCGGGCGGCAGGCGCAGGCCCCGGTCGAGCCCGGCCAGGCCGGCGGCGAGGACGCCGCCGACGGCCAGGTAGGGGTTGGCGGCGGCGTCGAAGCACTTGACCTCGGCGTTGGCCTGCTCGGGCGCGGAGCCGGTGATCAGCCGCAGCGCGGCCTCCCGGTTCTCCCGCCCCCAGCAGCGGTACGGGCCGGACCAGCGGCCGGGGGCGAGCCGCAGGTAGCTGGCGACGGACGGGGCGCCGAGGGCGAGCAGCGCGGGCAGTTCGGCCAGCACGCCGGCCAGGAAGGACTCCGCCTCGCGGGTCAGGCCGTGCGGCCCGTCGCCGCCGTGGCCGAGGTTGCGGCCGTCCCGCCAGAGGCTGAGGTGCAGGTGCCCGCCGTTGCCGACGCCCTCGGGGTCGGTGACGGGGGCGAAGGAGGCCCGCAGGCCGTGCCGGAGCGAGACGGCCTGGACGGTGTGCCGGACCAGCAGCGCGGTGTCGGCGGCCTCGACCGGGCCGGCCGGGGCCACCGAGAGCTCGAACTGCCCCTCGGTGTACTCGGGGTGGAGCTGGAGCACCGTCAACTCCTGTGCGTGCAGGGCGCGCAGCAGGTCGCGCAGGTAGTCGCCGTGCCCGATCAGCCGGCGCATGCCGTACGCGGGGCCGCCCTCGAAGCCCGTCCCGTCCTCGCCGCCCTCGACGATCCACTCGACCTCGATGCCGGCCAGCACGGTGAGGCCGCGCGCGGCGAGGGCGTCGGCGGCGCGGCGGGCGAACAGCCGCTGGCAGCCGGGGTGCGGCGTGCCGTCCTGGGCGTACCGGTCGCCGGGGGCCCAGGCCCAGCCGGGCTGGGCGGCGAGGCGGTGCAGCCCGGCCAGGTCGGGGACCAGGCGGAGGTCGCCGACGGGGCCGCCGCCCGGGGCGAGCGAGTCGTCGACCAGGAAGGCGTCGAAGCAGGGGGCGGCGCCGACGCCCCAGCGGGCGGCGGACTCCAGGCCGTGCACGGGGACGGTCTTGACCCGGGTGACGCCGGCGTTGTCGACCCAGCCGACGATCACGCCGTCGACGCCCTCGGCCGCCAGCCGGGCGGCCGACACCCGGGCCGCGGCCGCCCGCTCGGCGCGGGGCTCGGCAGTGCTCATGGCCCCATCCTGGCGGGCCCGGCCGCGCCCGCCGGGCGACCGGGCCGGGGCCTCACCCGTCCGTGGCGCCGTAGATGTGATGCAGGTCACATCGGATGATGAAATTTCCGGGGACCCACTCCCCGTTTGGACATCTGTCGGCAACAAACGGGGACTCGCTCCCCGGTCCGGGGCCGACGCAGAACACCGCAGCACCACCCGCACCGACCGCACCGCGACCGCCACTCGAAGGGAGCGCACCATGACCACCGTCGCCGCCGCCCCCCGCCTGCGCGCGGACGCCAGCCGCAACCGGGCCCGGATCGTGGCCGCCGCCCGGGAGGCCTTCGTCGAGTACGGGGCGATGGCCCCGCTGGACGAGATCGCCCGCCGCGCCGGGGTCGGCAACGCCACGCTGTACCGCAACTTCGCCGACCGCCGGACGCTGATCCACCAGGTCTCGCTCGCCGTGATGGAGCGGATCGTGGCGCACGCGCACGCGGCCGCCGCCGAGGAGCCCGACTCGTTCGCGGCGTTCAGCCGCTTCGTGCTCGCCGCCGCCGAGGAGCGGATCGGCGCGCTCTGCCCCCTGCTGTCCGACTCGATCCACCCCGACGACCCCGAACTCCTGGAGGCGCGGGCGGAGATGAAGCAGGTCACCGAGGACCTGATCACCCGCGCCCAGGCCGACGGCCTGCTCCGCGCCGACGTCGGCGCGGGCGACGTGGTGGTCGCCATGGCCCAGCTCACCCGACCGCTCCCCGGCTTCAACTGCCTCGACCTGGACCCGCGGGTCCGGCGCCACCTGCTCCTGCTGCTGGACGGCCTGCGGGCCGTACCGGCCCCGTCGTCCGTCCTGCCCGGCAGCCCCGTGACCCTGGAGGACCTCTCGCCCCGCGCCTGACCTCCACCGGGCCCGACCGGCAGTCCCCAAGACCTCTCCGCAGCACCCCGTTCCGGGCGTCCCCTGCGGCCCTGCACGCTTCCGAACGTCTCGTACGCTCTCGCACACAAGTGGGTAATCCTCCATGTCTGACACCCTCCAGCCGGATCCGCGCCGGTGGAAGGCGCTGGTCTTCATCGCGCTCGCCCAGCTGATGGTCGTGCTCGACGCGACCGTCGTGAACATCGCGCTCCCGAGCGCCCAGATCGACCTCGGCTTCGCCGACAGCACCCGCCAATGGGTGATCACCGCCTACGCGCTGGCCTTCGGCGGACTGCTGCTCTTCGGCGGCCGCGTCGCGGACCTGTGGGGCCGCCGCCGGACCTTCACGGTCGGCCTGGTCGGCTTCGCCGCGGCCTCCGCGATCGGCGGCGCCGCCGCCAACACCGCCATGCTGCTCGGCGCCCGCGCCCTGCAGGGCGTCTTCGGCGCGCTGCTCGCGCCCGCCGCGCTGTCGCTGCTCGCGGTGATGTTCACCGACGGCAAGGAGCGCGCCAAGGCGTTCGGCATCTACGGCGCCGTCGCCGGCGGTGGCGGTGCGATCGGCCTGATCCTGGGCGGTGTCCTCACCGAGTACCTGAACTGGCGCTGGACCTTCTACGTCAACATCCCGTTCGCGGCGATCGCCATCGCCGGTGCGGTCCTGGTGATCCGGGAGCCCGCCGGCGGCCTGAACCGCAACCGCCTCGACATCCCGGGCGTGCTGCTGGTCACCACCGGCCTGGTCTCGCTGGTGTACGGCTTCACCCGCGCCGAGAGCGACGGCTGGACGGACGCCACCACCATCGGGCTGTTCGTCGCCGCCGCGGTGCTGCTGGCCGCGTTCGTGTTCGTCGAGAGCCGGGTCAAGGCCCCGCTGCTGCCGCTGCGGGTGCTCACCGACCGCAACCGCGGCGGCGTCTACCTCTCGCTCGGCATGGCCGTGATCGGCATGTTCGGCCTGTTCCTGTTCCTCACCTTCTACATGCAGCAGGTGCTGGGCTACAGCCCGGTGAAGAACGGTCTGGCCTTCCTCCCGATGGTGGCCGGCATGATCACCGGCTCCACCCAGATCGGCGCCCGCCTGATGACCCGGGTCCCGGCCCGCTTCCTGATGGCCCCGGGCTTCGTGGTCGCCTCGCTGGGCATGCTGATCCTCACCCAGATCGACGTCGGCACCTCGTACTGGCAGATCCTGCCGGGCCTGGTCCTGATGGGCCTCGGCATGGGCACCGCGTTCATGCCCGCGATGAGCCTGGCCACCTACGGCGTGCAGCCCCGCGACGCGGGTGTCGCCTCCGCGATGGTCAACACCTCCCAGCAGGTCGGCGGCGCGATCGGCACCGCCCTGCTGAGCACCGTCGCCAACAGCGCCGCCACCGCGTACGCCAAGTCGCACGCCGCGGCCGCCACCCACCCGGACCTCTTCAAGCTCCAGGTCCAGGTGCACTCCTACTCCACCGCCATCTGGTGGGCCTTCGGCATCCTGCTGCTGGCCGGTGCCACTGCCTTCACCCTGATCAACGCCGGCAAGCCGGCCCCCCACGCGGCGAACGCCGACGCCGAGGACGCCGTCCCGGTCATGGCGCACTGACGCCCCGTCACCCGCACACCCGAACGGCCCGCCCGGAAACCCTCCGGACGGGCCGTTCGGCGTCTCAGCGGGCGAACTCCTTGAGCTCCTCGGTGTCGAGCGTGACGCCCACCGGCTCCGGCAGCTCCACCACGTGCCCGTAGGCCGGCGTCACGACGCTCAGGCGGCGGACGGCTTCTCCATCCGGTCACAGCGGGCGGCGTGCCGCTTCCCCTCTTCCTACCCGTGAGTAGCTGGGCTACAGTGTCCGCACGCACCAGCGCCGGGCTTCGGGAGCCGCACCGGCGGGTGGCGTTTCTTTCCTTGTGTGTGCGCGTCGGCGTCGCTTCATGATCCTTTCGGAGCGCCTGAGCACCACGGCACGTGCCCCTCGACGGGACCGGAGCGGACCGGACCGTACGGCGGGGTCGCCGCTGTTCTTCTTCCGTTCCCCGTTTCTCCCGTGCCGCCGGCACACCCTCCCCCGTCACACCCTCCGTCCGGGGTCGCGTCGTCGCGGCCGGACGGTGGCGGGGGCCGGGGCACGGGGCCCATGACAAGGAGTCTGGACAATGGAGCGTCCCTTCCCCACTGTTGCCGTGGTCGGCCTGGGCACCATGGGTGCCGGGGTGGCCGTGGCGGTCGCGCGCAGCGGCCGGCGGGTGATCGGCGTGGAGGCCGGTCCGAGCGAGGCGGTGCGGGCGCTGGCCCGGATCGAGGCGGCCACCGCGCGGGCGGTGGAGCGCGAGCGGCTGACCGCCGAGGAGCGCACCGCGCTGCTGGCGCTGATCGAGGTCGGCGCCGAGCTGACGGCGGCGGCCGCGGCGGACCTGGTGATCGAGGAGGTCCCGGAGGACCTGGAGCTGAAGCGCGCCCTGTTCGCCGAACTGGACCGGATCTGCCCGCCGGAGACGGTGCTGGCGACCGGCACCACCGCGCTGAGCGTGACCCGGATCGCGGCGGCCACCGCCCGCCCGGAGCGGGTGCTGGGCGTGCACTTCTTCAACCCGGTGCACAGCATGAAGCTGGTCGAGGTGGTCCGCACCGTACTGACGTCCCCCCAGGCGGCCGAGCAGGTCGCCGAGTTGGCCCGCGACCTGGGCAAGGAGCCGGTCTCGGCGGGCGACCGGGCCGGGTTCATCGCCAACGGCCTGCTGTTCGCGTACCTGAACCAGGCGGCGGCGATGTTCGAGTCCCGGTACGCGACCCGGGAGGACATCGACGCGGCGATGCGGCTGGGCTGCGGCCTGCCGATGGGGCCGCTGGCGCTGCTGGACCTGATCGGGATCGACACCGCCCGCACCGTGCTGGAGGCGATGTACGAGCAGTCCCGGGACCGGCTGCACGCCCCGGCGCCGATCCTCGGGCAGCTGGTCGCGGCGGGCCTGCTGGGCCGCAAGACCGGCCGCGGCTTCTACACCTACGAGGCCCCGGGCTCGTCCAAGGCGGTCGCCGAGGAGGCCGCGGCCGCCGGGGCGCGGACGGCCGGGCGCGAGGTGCGCGGCGTCGGCGTGTGCGGCAGCGGGACGATGGCGACCGGCATCGTGGAGGTGTTCGCCAAGGCGGGCTTCCCGGTGCTGCTGGCGGCGCGCAGCCAGGAGAAGGCGGAGCGGGCGCTGGCGCAGCTGGCGAAGTCGCTGGACCGCTCGGTGGCCAAGGGCCGGCTGACCGAGCAGGCCCGGGACGCGGCGCTGGCGCTGGTCACCCCGACCGGTTCGTACCAGGACCTGGCGGACGCGGACCTGGTGGTGGAGGCGGTGGCGGAGGACCTGGCGGTCAAGCGCGAGCTGTTCGGCACCCTGGACAAGATCGTCAAGCCGGGCGCGGTGCTGGCCACCACGACGTCGAGCCTGCCGGTGATCTCCTGCGCGACGGCGACCTCCCGCCCGCAGGACGTGATCGGGATGCACTTCTTCAACCCGGCGCCGGCCATGAAGCTGGTCGAGGTGGTCTCCACGGTGCTGACCGCCGAGGACGTCACGGCGACCGTGCTGGAGCTGTGCGGCAAGGTGAAGAAGCACGCCGTGGAGTGCGGCGACCGGGCCGGGTTCATCGTGAACGCGCTGCTGTTCCCGTACCTGAACGACGCGGTGCGGATGCTGCAGGAGCACTACGCGACGGTGGACGACATCGACACCGCGATGAAGCTGGGCTGCGGCTACCCGATGGGCCCGTTCGAGCTGCTGGACGTGGTGGGCCTGGACGTGTCGCTGACCATCGAGCAGGTGCTGCACCAGGAGTTCCGCGAGCCGGGCCTGGCGGCGGCGCCGCTGCTGGAGCACCTGGTGGCGGCGGGCTGCCTGGGCCGCAAGACGGGGCGTGGTTTCCGTGACCACGCACGGCGATGACGGGCCGTCCGGCACCCGCCCCGGGAGGCCGTCCGGGGCCCGCGCCGGGGGGCCGTCCGGCGCCCGGCGGCGGGGGCAACCCGCTGGCGGCGCGGCCTCCTTGGGGGACGGGGTCGGTGTCCTCGCACTGGCCCCGGCCCGCCGTGGTGCCGCCCGCGGCGCCGGTGCGGCGGGCCGGGCCGGCGGGTGCCGGGGCGGGGGCGTGTAGCGTTCCGGGCATGGATCGCCAGACCTCTCCGCCCCAGCAGCAGCCGCCGGCCGCCGGGCCGGACACCTCGCGCCCGGGGACGGAGTCCGGCGCGGGCGGCCGCCGGGCCGCCGCGCAGCGCCTGCAGATGCGCCAGGACCTCACGGCGGCGGCGATGGAGCTGTTCGCCACCCAGGGGTACGAGGAGACGACGGTCGATCAGATCGCGGCCGCGGCCGGGGTGGCCCGGCGCACCTTCTTCCGGTACTTCCGGTCGAAGGAGGAGGCGATCTTCCCGGACCACGACGACACCCTGGTGCGGGTGGCGGACCTGCTGGCCAGCGCCGACGCCGAGGAGCACCCGCTGGACGTGGTGTGCCGCGGCATCAAGGAGGTGCTGCGGATGTACGCCTCCACCCCGGAGATGTCGGTGGCCCGCTACCAGCTGATCCGGCAGGTGCCGGCGCTGCGCGAGCGGGAGATCGCGGTGGTGTCCCGGTACGAGCGGCTGTTCACCCGCTACCTGCTGGGCCGGTTCGACGCGGCCGAGCAGACCCCGCCGGGCTGGCAGCGGGGCGGGGACGACGACTCGATGCTGGCCGAGGTGTCGGCGGCGGCGGTGGTCGCGGCGCACAACCACGTGCTGCGGCGCTGGCTGCGGGCGGGCGGCCACGGGGACGTGGAGGCGCAGCTCGACCACTCCTTCGAGCTGATCCGCGGGACGTTCTGGCCGACCCCGCCGAGCGGGGCGCGCCGCCGCGGCACCACCCTGGCACCCGGTGCCAGTGGTGACGGAGCGCACTCGACGGACCCCCGGGCCGTGAGCGCACTGAGTGCCAGTCCGGGGGGTGAGGTGCTGATCACAGTCGCCCGGACGGACGCGCCGCTGGAGGTGGTGGTGGATTCCATCCGAGCTGCCCTGGCGGGTTCAAACCCCGGGTAATCCAGGAAGTTTCCGCAGGTGACACGCATAATCGAAGGCCCGTTCCCGGTTTCGGGAACGGGCCTTCGGGCATTCCCGGGGTAGCCGGCACCGCGTGTCCTGACTCACTCGACAACTTGGCACCCCGTGTCTTTACGAGTGGCACAGGGTGCCACTACCTTGTTCCCACCGGCTGCGGCGCCGCGGCTCCCCACCTCGGCGCGCCGCCTTCCGGCGTCCCCTACCGAGGGGGCGAGAACCAGCAGTAACCCGACGCGACGACCCACCCTTCCGTCGCACCCGCAGTACCCCCCAGACCCTCAGCGAAGCCGGTGTCCGCTCCCGGCTCCCCCAGACGCCCTGTGTCCCTCGCACAGGTACGCCTTCGGAGGCAGCCATGCAGGAAATTCTCGACGCGATCCTCAGCGGTGACGCCACGTCCGCGGACTACGCCGCCCTGGCGCTGCCCGAGTCCTACCGGGCCGTGACGCTCCACAAGGACGAGGAGCAGATGTTCGCGGGCCTCGCCAGCCGCGACAAGGACCCGCGCAAGTCGCTCCACCTGGACGACGTGCCGCTGCCCGAACTCGGCCCGGGCGAGGCCCTGGTGGCCGTGATGGCCAGCTCGGTCAACTACAACACGGTGTGGAGCTCGATCTTCGAGCCGGTCTCCACCTTCGGCTTCCTGGAGCGCTACGGGCGCCTGTCGCCGCTGACGAACCGTCACGACCTGCCGTACCACGTGCTCGGCTCCGACCTGGCGGGCGTGGTGCTGCGCACCGGCGCCGGGGTCAACGCCTGGAAGCCCGGCGACGAGGTGGTCGCACACTGCCTGTCGGTCGAGCTGGAGTCCCCGGACGGCCACAACGACACGATGATGGATCCGGAGCAGCGGATCTGGGGCTTCGAGACCAACTTCGGCGGCCTGGCCCAGATCGCCCTGGTGAAGACCAACCAGCTGCTGCCCAAGCCCAAGCACCTGACCTGGGAGGAGGCCGCCTCCCCGGGCCTGGTCAACTCCACCGCCTACCGGCAGCTGGTCTCCCGCAACGGCGCCGGCATGAAGCAGGGCGACAACGTGCTGATCTGGGGCGCCAGCGGCGGCCTCGGCTCGTACGCCACCCAGTACGCGCTGGCCGGCGGCGCCACCCCGATCTGCGTGGTCTCCAGCCCGCAGAAGGCCGAGATCTGCCGGGCGATGGGCGCCGAGGCGATCATCGACCGCTCGGCCGAGGGCTACCGGTTCTGGAAGGACGAGAACAACCAGGACCCGCGCGAGTGGAAGCGGTTCGGCTCGAAGATCCGCGAGTTCACCGGCGGCGAGGACGTGGACATCGTCTTCGAGCACCCGGGCCGCGAGACCTTCGGCGCGTCCGTCTACGTCACCCGCAAGGGCGGCACCATCGTCACCTGCGCCTCCACCTCCGGCTACATGCACCAGTACGACAACCGCTACCTGTGGATGTCGCTCAAGCGCATCGTCGGCTCGCACTTCGCCAACTACCGCGAGGCCTTCGAGGCCAACCGGCTGGTCGCCAAGGGCAAGATCCACCCGACCCTGTCGAAGGTCTACGCGCTGGAGGAGACCGGGCAGGCCGCCCTGGACGTGCACCACAACAAGCACCAGGGCAAGGTCGGCGTGCTCTGCCTGGCCCCGCAGGAGGGCCTGGGCGTGCGCAACCACGAGCTGCGCGAGCAGCACCTCACCAAGATCAACGCCTTCCGGGACATCTGATGGCCGCTCAGGAACGTGACCGACCCTGGCTGATGCGCACCTACGCCGGGCACTCCACCGCGAGCGACTCCAACGCGCTGTACCGGCGCAACCTCGCCAAGGGGCAGACCGGCCTGTCGGTGGCCTTCGACCTGCCGACCCAGACCGGCTACGACTCCGACCACGTCCTCGCCCGCGGCGAGGTCGGCCGGGTCGGCGTGCCGGTCGGGCACCTGGGCGACATGCGGACGCTGTTCGACGGCATCCCGCTGGAGCGCACCAACACCTCGATGACCATCAACGCCACCGCCATGTGGCTGCTGGCGCTGTACCAGGTGGTCGCCGAGGAGCAGGGCGCGGACATCGCCAAGCTCACCGGCACCACCCAGAACGACATCGTCAAGGAGTACCTGTCGCGCGGGACGCACGTCTTCCCGCCCGGCCCCTCGGTGCGGCTGATCACCGACATGATCGCCTACACGGTGGCGCACATCCCGAAGTGGAACCCGATCAACATCTGCAGCTACCACCTGCAGGAGGCCGGGGCGACCCCCGTCCAGGAGATCGCCTACTCGATGTGCACCGCGATCGCCGTGCTGGACGCCGTCCGCGACTCCGGGCAGGTCCCGGCGGAGCGGATGGGCGAGGTGGTCGGCCGGATCTCCTTCTTCGTCAACGCGGGCGTCCGCTTCGTCGAGGAGATGTGCAAGATGCGGGCCTTCAACCAGCTGTGGGAGAAGGTCACCCGGGAGCGCTACGGCATCGAGGACGCCAAGCAGCGCCGGTTCCGCTACGGCGTGCAGGTCAACTCGCTCGGCCTGACCGAGGCCCAGCCGGAGAACAACGTTCAGCGCATCGTGCTGGAGATGCTGGCCGTCACGCTGTCCAAGGACGCCCGCGCGCGGGCCGTCCAACTCCCGGCCTGGAACGAGGCGTTGGGCCTGCCGCGGCCGTGGGACCAGCAGTGGTCGCTGCGCATCCAGCAGGTGCTGGCGTACGAGTCGGACCTGCTGGAGTACGGCGACCTGTTCAACGGCTCGCATGTGGTCGAGGCGAAGACCGCGGAGCTGCTGGCCGGCGCCGAGGCGGAGATCGCCAAGGTGCTCGGGATGGGCGGGGTGATCCCGGCCGTCGAGTCCGGCTACCTGAAGTCCAACCTGGTCGCCTCGCACGCCGAGCGGCGGGCCCGGATCGAGGCCGGCGAAGACAAGATCATCGGTGTCAACTGCTTCGACACCACCGAGGAGAACCCGCTCACCGCGGACCTGGACGCCGCCATCATGGTGGTCGACCCGGCCTCGGAGCGCTCCGTGCTGGCCAACCTGGAGTCCTGGCGCTCCGGCCGGGACGAGGCCGCCGTGCAGGAGTCGCTGGCCCGCCTCAAGGAGGTGGCCGCCACCGAGCAGAACCTGATGGAGGCCACCCTGGCCTGCGCCCGGGCCGGCGCCACCACCGGCGAGTGGTCCTTCGCGCTGCGCGAGGTGTTCGGCGAGTACCGGGCGCCCACCGGCGTCGGCGGCGCCCCGGTCGCGGTCGCGGCCGAGCCGGGCGGCGAGCTCGCCGCCGTCCGGGAGGCCGTCGCCGCCACCGCCGCCGAACTCGGCACCGGCAAGCTCCGCCTGCTGGTCGGCAAGCCCGGCCTGGACGGGCACTCCAACGGCGCCGAGCAGATCGCCGTCCGGGCCCGCGACGCCGGCTTCGAGGTGGTCTACCAGGGCATCCGCCTGACGCCCGAGCAGATCGTCTCCGCGGCCGTCGCCGAGGACGTGCACTGCGTCGGCCTGTCGATCCTCTCCGGGGCGCACCCGGAACTTGTGCCCGACGTCATACAGCGCCTGCGCCGGGCGGGGGTGGAGGATGTGCCAGTGATCGTCGGAGGCATCATCCCCGCCGCGGACGCCGAGGTGCTCAGGGCCGGCGGAGTCGCCGCCGTGTTCACGCCCAAGGACTTCGGCATCACGACCATCATCGGCCGGATCGTGGACGAGATCCGGCTGGCCAACAGGCTCCAGCCGTGGGCCGCGACCACCGCCGCGACCAGCTGACCCCGGAAGGAACACCCCATCTCATGACCGTGAACCGCCTCCGTCCGCGCCGTTCCTGCCTGGCCGTGCCGGGCAGCAACCCGCGCTTCCTGGAGAAGGCCCAGGGCCTGCCCGCCGACCAGGTCTTCCTGGACCTGGAGGACGCCTGCGCCCCGCTGGTCAAGGAGAGCGCCCGCCACCACATCGTGGACGCCCTCAACAACGGCGACTGGGGCGGCAAGACCCGGGTGGTCCGGGTCAACGACTGGACCACGCACTGGACCTACCGCGACGTCATCACCGTGGTCGAGGGCGCTGGCCAGAACCTGGACTGCATCATGCTGCCCAAGGTCCAGGACGCCCAGCAGGTGATCGCGCTCGACCTGCTGCTCACCCAGATCGAGAAGACCGTCGGCCTGGAGGTCGGCAAGATCGGCATCGAGGCGCAGATCGAGAACGCCAAGGGCCTGATCAACGTCGACGCGATCGCCGCCGCCTCGCCCCGGCTGGAGACCATCATCTTCGGCCCGGCCGACTTCATGGCCTCGATCAACATGAAGTCCCTGGTGGTCGGCGAGCAGCCGCCCGGCTACGGCGCCGACGCCTACCACTACATCCTGATGCGCATCCTGATGGCCGCCCGCGCCAACGACCTGCAGGCCATCGACGGCCCCTACCTGCAGATCCGCAACCAGGAGGGCTACCGCGAGGTGGCCCGCCGCTCCGCCGCCCTCGGCTTCGACGGCAAGTGGGTGCTGCACCCGGACCAGGTCGGCGCGGCGAACGAGATCTACTCGCCCTCGCAGGAGGACTACGACCACGCCGAGCTGATCCTGGACGCCTACGACTGGTGCACCTCGGAGGCCGGCGGCGCCAAGGGCTCGGCGATGCTCGGCGACGAGATGATCGACGAGGCCAGCCGCAAGATGGCCCTGGTCATCGCGGGCAAGGGCCGGGCCGCCGGCCTGGAGCGCACCACCAAGTTCGAGATCCCGGAGGCCTGAGCGCGATGCAGTTCGGACGCACCTACGAGGAGTTCGAGGTCGGCGCGGTCTACAAGCACTGGCCCGGGAAGACCGTCACCGAGTACGACGACCACCTGTTCTGCCTGCTCACCATGAACCACCACCCGCTGCACCTGGACGCCAACTACGCGACCACCACCGTGCAGGGCAAGAACGTCGTGGTCGGCAACTACGTCTACTCGCTGCTGCTGGGCATGAGCGTCGAGGACGTCTCCGGCAAGGCGCTCGCCAACCTGGAGATCGAGTCGCTGCGCCACATCGCGCCGACCTTCCACGGCGACACCCTCTACGGCGAGACCACGGTCCTCGACAAGAACCTGACCTCGAAGCCGGACCGCGGCATCGTGTACGTCGAGACCAAGGGCTACAAGCAGGACGGCACCGTGGTCTGCGTCTTCCGCCGCAAGGTGATGGTGCCCACCGAGCAGTACCTGAAGGAGCGCGGCGGCGACCAGCCCGGCCGCCCCGAACCGCTCGCCTGACACCCCCCAGCCCCGGACGGGCGGGCCGCCGTCATCGGCCCTTGCCCCCACCCGGCACCCGGGGCTCCGCGGCAGCCACGCGCCGCGGAGCCCCACCACCCTCATCCCTCTTGAGCAGTCACGGAGCCGCACGATGGGACGCCTCGCACAGACCGACGGCCTCACCGAGATCCAGCGGGACATCCTCGCCACCGTGCGGGAGTTCGTCGACAAGGAGATCATCCCGGTCGCGACCGAGCTGGAGCACAAGGACGAGTACCCGACCGCCATCGTCGAGGGCATGAAGCAGCTCGGCCTGTTCGGGCTCACCATCCCCGAGGAGTTCGGCGGCCTCGGCGAGTCGCTGCTCACCTACGCCCTGGTGGTCGAGGAGATCGCCCGCGGCTGGATGTCCGTCTCCGGCATCGTCAACACCCACTTCATCGTGGCGCACATGATCAACGCGCACGGCACCCGGGAGCAGAAGGACTACTTCCTGCCGAAGATGGCGGCCGGCGAGCTGCGCGGCGCCTTCTCGATGTCCGAGCCGGGCCTCGGCTCCGACGTGTCGGCGATCTCCACCAAGGGCGTCAAGGACGGGGAGTTCTACGTCCTGAACGGCCAGAAGATGTGGCTGACCAACGGCGGCACCTCCAGCGTCGTCGCGGTGCTCTGCAAGACCGACGAGGGCGGCAGCACCCCCTACAAGAACATGACCACCTTCCTGATCGAGAAGACCCCGGGCTTCGGGCCGAACGAGACCGTCCCCGGCCTCACCGTGCCCGGCAAGATCGAGAAGATGGGCTACAAGGGCGTCGACACCACCGAGTTGGTGCTGCAGGACGTCCGCGTCCCGGCGGACCGCATCCTCGGCGGCGTCCCCGGCAAGGGCTTCTACCAGATGATGGACGGCGTCGAGGTCGGCCGGGTGAACGTCGCCGCCCGCGGCTGCGGCGTCGCCCGCCGGGCCTTCGAGCTGGGCATCGCCTACGCCCAGCAGCGGGTCACCTTCGGCAAGAAGATCTCCGAGCACCAGGCGATCCAGTTCAAGCTGGCCGAGATGGCCACCAAGGTCGAGGCCGCGCACCAGATGATGGTGATGGCCGCCCGCAAGAAGGACAGCGGGCAGCGCAACGACCTGGAGGCCGGCATGGCCAAGTACCTGGCCTCCGAGTACTGCAAGGAGGTCGTCGAGGACTCCTTCCGGATCCACGGCGGCTATGGCTTCTCCAAGGAGTACGAGATCGAGCGGCTGTACCGGGAGGCCCCGATGCTGCTGATCGGTGAAGGTACGGCGGAGATTCAGAAGATGATCGTGGGCCGCCGGCTGCTGGAGGAGTACAAGCTCGCCGACTGAGGCCCGCCCAGGACCCTCCCTCCCCAGGCCGGACCGCGGGCGTGCGGTCCCGAGTCCGGCCGTCCCGCCGCGCCCGCTCCCGGCCTGGTCAGCCGACCCTCGGCGGACGCGGCGCACGAGGCGGCCGACCAGCGCGTTTCCTCGGACGCGCGCCGGTCGGCCGCTTCCGTGCACCCGCCGTGACTGGCGTGTCGCTGAGACGTGAATCACCCGTGACCCGCGAGTCCTTGGGGAACCGACCCCCGTCCGGTTACGGTCGTACACACAGCAGGTGTACGACTCGGCAGGCAGGCGTAGTTCGACTAGCAGGCGGCTTGCCCAGATACCGGCAGGTCCCGATAGCATCCACCGGGACAGCAGCCGTCCCAGACAACTCGATCCCCGCGCCGGCCCCCGTCCAGGGGCCATTCAGTGTCCCCGCGCGGGGCCCGCGACCAAAAGGTCTTCGATGCCCATCAGCCCGTCCCCTCTCACCTCCGCCCAGGGTCCCGGATCCGAAGGGAGGCGTCCTCGCGTCACGATCGCGCGCGGCGCCACCCCGTGGTTCGTGCCCACGCTGGCCACCGCCGCCGTGACGACCGCCCTCACCCGGCGTTCCGGCAAGTGGGCTTTGGCTGCCGTACCGGCCTGCGCGCTCAGCGCGGGCATGCTGTGGTTCTTCCGCGACCCCGAGCGTGAGATCGGCCCCGGCCGGGTCATCTCCCCCGCCGACGGCGTGGTCCAGTCCATCGACGAGTGGCCGGACGGCCGGACCCGCGTCGCCGTGTTCATGAGCCCGCTCAACGTCCACGTCAACCGCGCGCCGCTGGCCGGCACCGTGACGTCCGTGGAGCACATCGCCGGTGGGTACGTCCCGGCGTTCAACAAGGACAGCGACCGCAACGAGCGTGTCGTGTGGCACTTCGACACCGAGCTCGGCGACATCGAGATGGTGCAGATCGCGGGCGCCGTGGCCCGCCGCATCGTCCCCTACATGGACGCCGGCACCAAGGTCGAGCAGGGCGAGCGGGTCGGCCTGATCCGCTTCGGCTCCCGCGTCGACACCTACCTGCCGGCGGGCGTCGAGGTCGGCGTCACGGTCGGCCAGAAGACCACCGCCGGGGTGACTCGCCTTGACCGTGACTGATCCTGAGACCCTCGTCTCCCTCGGCGACGAGGAGGAGACCGACCTCCGCCGCCGCCGCTGGGCGCGGGACCGCGAACTGCGCGCCCCCCGCTCCCCCCAGCACCTGTCCACCGCCGACTTCCTGACCCTCGGCAACGCCGTCTGCGGCTTCCTGGCGATCTACTCGATCACCACCGGGATCCTGATGCCGCACCTGACCGGCGAGTCCAGCGCCCCGGTCAAGCACAGCGCCGCCACCGCGGTGACGCTGCTGCTGATCGGCGCGATGTGCGACCTCTTCGACGGCCTGGTGGCGCGCAAGCTGCGCTCCTCCGCGCTCGGCGCCGAGCTCGACAACCTCGCCGACCTGATCAGCTTCGGCATCGCGCCGGCCTACTTCGTCGCCGTCTGGGGCATCGTCTCCCCCGGCTCCGACCAGCGGCTGTCCGCGCTGATCGCGCTGACCGTGCTGCTCGCGGTGGTGCTGCGGCTGGCCCGCTTCTCCGCCGTGAAGATGCGGCCGGGGATCTTCCAGGGCATGCCCTGCCCGATGGGCGCGATGACGGTGATCGCCATCGTGCTGCTCGACCCGCCGTTCGTCCCGGGCCTGCTGATGATCTTCGGCGTGGCCTACCTGATGGTCAGCCGGATCGAGTACCCCAAGCCGCAGGGCCTGCTGGCCACCGCCACCCTGGCCTGGATCGTCGTCTCCATCGGCTGCCTGGCCTCCTGGGCCGCGGGCCTGCCCGGCGGCGACACCCTGATGCACGTCGGTGCGGTCGCCCAGATCGCGCTGGCCGCGATGGCGCCGCTGCTGGTCATCCGCCGCAAGGTCGGCGAGAAGGTGGGCGTGGTCCGCGCCCGCCGCGCCGAGAACCGGGGCTGACGCCCCGGACCCGCGCACAGCAGAAAGCCGCCCGCCCAGAGCATCTCTGGGCGGGCGGCTTTCTGCTGTGCGGTCTTCCGTCTCGCGCAGTTCCCCGCGCCCCTGACGGGGCTTACGCTCCGCCGGTGTGGACGGAGAAGGCGCTGCGGCGGGCGGCGCGGGCGACGGCCGGGTCCGGGTGGACGGAGGCGACGGCGGTCAGCACGCTGGCGGCGCGCGGGTGGCCGGACTGGCGGGCCCGGTGGAAGAGGCGGACGGGCTCGCCCGCGGACGCGCCCTCGACGTGGCCGACCAGCAGGTTGGTCTCGCCGTGGTCGAGGACGGCGGCGGCGGTGTCGACCCACAGCCAGGCGGCGTCCTCCGCCCCCAGCACGTCGGCCGGGGAGGCGCCCCCCTCGTCCAGCTGTTCGGCCAGCCAGAGCAGCGCGTAGGGCCGCAGGACGGCCTCCTCGACGGCGGCCCGGACGCCCTGCTCGGCGGTGGAGCCGGCCACCACCCGGAGCGCCTCGAAGGCGAGGCCGCGGACCAGGGCGTCCTCGCCGCGGGCGGCTTCGAGGAGTTCGGCCACCGCGCGGTCGGCGGGGCGGGCGGCGACCCAGGCCCGGAACTCGGCGCGGGCCGGGCCGGGGCTGTAGTCGGCGCAGGCGCCGAGCAGTTCGACGGCGCTCTGCTCGATGTGGCCGGCGGCGGTCTGCGCGACGGTGCAGATCTCCTCCAGCTTGGCCCGGACCGCCCAGTGGCCGAGCGGGGAGAGCTCGGCGGCCTCGTCCCGGCGAGCGAGCGCGCCGACGGCGGCCAGGCCGTCCAGCATCCAGTCCAGGACGGCGGCGACGTCGGCGGGCGAGTGCGGGGTGTCGATCTGCGGTTCGCGGCAGGTGCCGCGGACGGCGGAGACCGCGGAGGCGGCGTGCGGCACCGGGGAGAGCGGAATCGTTCCGCTGCTCGGACCGAGGCGGCGCTCGTCGAGGCCGCGGCGGAGCAGTTCGAGCAGTTCGCTGTCGGCGACCGGCCCGTCCACCAGGTGCAGGAAGGAGAGCAGCTGGGGCGCCTGGTCGACGGCCTGGCCGGCCAGCTGGGCGAAGACGCCGCGCAGGGCGGCGGGCGGGACGGGGGCGAGCAGCGTCCAGGCGTCGAACAGCGCGGACCAGCCGCGGACCACGGCCTCGTCGTCGCGCTCCCAGGCGTGCAGGCGCCAGCCGGGGCCGGCGCCGCCGTCCCGGAGTTCGACCAGGCCGACCAGCAGCGCCTGGCCCCAGGCGTTGGCGGCGGCGCCGACGGTCATCGCCAGGGCGCGGCCGGCGGCGCGGGCGTCCTCGGGGAGGAGTTCGCCGCGCTTGTCGACCTCGGTGAGCTCGCCGGCCCAGCGGGCGACCCGGACCGCGTCGGCGAGCATCCGGCGGGCGGCCGGGGCCAGTTCGGCGGGCGCGGGGAAGCCGTCCGGCACGGGCACGCGGCCGCGCCCCGGCTTGGCGGGGACCCGGCGGCGGCCGGCGGCGGGCGGGGGGCCCTCGGCACGACCGACGGCCGTTCCGGGCAGACGGGTCACCGTCGCACCGGTGCGGTGGGGCGGCGGGTGCGGGGCATCACGGTCGCGCGGGTTCCGAGACGTCACGCCGTGCAGTCTTCCCCTTGTACGGGCCTTCTGTCACATCGACCGGCGGCCTGTCTCGGCCTCCTGGCCGAACCGTTCGAACGGCGTAGGAGCAATCCCGGACGAACCGGGGCAAATCATTCCACTTTACGTCATGTCCATGGCGGAATGGGGCGATCGTTCCGAGGCGGAGGACGCGGCGGGCCGGGTTCCGGTTCCGGCCCCTCCGCTTGTTCCCGCCCCCGGGCGGGTCAGAGCAGCGGGGTCAGGAAGCGGCGCAGCGCCTCGGTGTACCCGGCCGGGTCGGCGTTCCACAGCGCGGCGTGCTCGGCCTGTGGCACCGGGTGCAGGCTGACCAGGTCGTCGCGCTCCTCGGCGAGGTGCCGGGCGGCCGCCCACGGGGCGACCGGGTCGTCGGGGCTGTGCAGCAGCAGCGCGGGCGAGCCGAGGTCGGCGCCGGAGGCGATCCGGGCGAAGTCGGCCAGGTCGACGCCGGTGCGGCCCTGCGCGGCCAGCGCGCCGAGCTCGCCGAGGACCGGGGAGGACCAGGCCCGGGCGGCCTCCCGGCGGACGGTGCCGCTCCAGTCGAGCACCGGGGAGTCCAGCACCAGTCCGGCGATCCGGTCCCGCCAGGTGGAGCGGGCCGCGGTGTGCAGGGCGATGGTCGCGCCGACCGACCAGCCGTACAGCACGACCTTGCCGGCGCCCTGGGCGAGCGCGTACCGGACGGCCGCGTCGACGTCGTGCCACTCGGCCTCGCCGAAGTGGCCGAGGCCGTCCGGGGAGGGGGCGGTGTCCCGGTCGCCGCGGTAGCTGACGGTCAGGGTGGGCAGTCGCAGCGCGTGCAGCAGCGGCAGGACCGGCAGGGCCTGCTCGCGGTCGGCGCCGGGGCCGTGGATCAGCACCACCCAGGTGCCGCGGACGCCGGTGGTGCGCCAGGCCGGCAGGTTGCCCAGGTCGCCGGCGATCGCGATCTCGGTGTGGTCGAGGCCGAGGGCGGTGCGCGGGTCGCCGCGCAGGACCCGGGGCGTGATCCGGACCTCGGTGCCGACGGCGAGGGTGCCGTGCTCGGCCCGCTCCAGCCGCCGGGTGACCAGGCCGCCGCGCTCCTCCAGCACCTCGCCGACCACGGCGTGGCCGTCCGCGCCCCACTCCAGCGCATACTGCCCGCGGCGCACCGTGTCGGGCGTCGCGGTCAGCACCACCCGGCCCGGCCCGAGGGCCCGCACCACGGCGGGCGGCGGCACGAAGGCGGCTCCGCCGCCGGACCTGACCACCTGCTCCGACACTCTCCGGCCGAGCGCCAGGAAGGCCACCGCCCCGGTTCCTGCGGCGGCGGCTGCGACGACGGCGGCGGTTCCCCAACGCATGGCGGTCTCCCGGGTGCTGACGGTCTGTCCCCCTCCCAGTGCACCTGCCCCGGCCCCGGACGGCGAATCGGGGCGGCGCGGCGGGTGACAACCGGGGTCAGTCCGTCCGGCAGGCCGCGGCCTCGAACTCCGCGACGGGGACGGTGAGCACGTCGGAGCCGCGTTCGTAGCGGACGTTGCCGGGGGTGAGCCGCTCCCGGTCCGCCGTGGTGAAGGAGACGCTGCTCGCCGCCGAGGAGTCGTCCCGGGTCCCACCCCTGAGCCGGTAGGTGGTTCCGGCGACGAGCGGGGCCATGGGCGTCTCGGCCGTCCAGCCCTCGGCGGGCGCGTCCAGGGTCCAGACGGCCGGCCCTGGCCCGCGGGCGGGGTCCGCGGCCCATCTGCCGACCGTGGCCATTCGGTGGCCGTCGTCGTACTCGAGGCTCACCACGTCGATCCGTTTGCTGCAGACCATGAGGACCCCCAGCAGGTGGCCGTCCTGGTCCACCGAGATCCCGGCGACGGCGTGCACCGCCACCGTGCACCCCGAGGTCGTGGCCAGGGCGGCCAGGGCCGCGGCGGCGAGCGCGGTGCGCCGGAGGGCCGCCTCGGTGCGCGTGGGTCCCATGCTGCTTCTCCCCCGTTCCCCGCCCGTCCGGACCGTTCGGGCAGCGGCAGCAGCCTAGGGTCCGCCGGATGACACCCGGAGTGCACGGACGGTATCGATGCGGTCTCGGACCGGAAGCGGTCGGCGGGGTCGCGGGTGAGGGGCCGTCAGACGGGGTTCTGCTGGTGCACCCGGGCTGAGCTGGGGGGTTGGGGGCGGTGTGTGACCAAACCCTCCGTGGGGTCGGTTGACTGGCCGGAAGGGGGCGTGGTGGGATCTTCGGGCCAAACGGAGGCAAGCAGAGGAAGCCGGTGCGAGTCCGGCGCGGTCCCGCCACTGTGACCGCTCATCCCGCGGGGTGAGGGGGAGTCAGGAGACTCTGGCCGCCGTTCCGTCGATCCAGGGCGCGGACCCTGAGTGAGGACACGACGCCATGCGGGCTGCCCCGTACCTGGTGGGCGCGATCGCGGGTCATCTCGCGGACGCCCGGTTCGGCGACCCCCGGCGCGGGCATCCGGTCGCGCTGTTCGGTGCGGCGGCGTCCCGGTTGGAGCGCCGGATGTGGCGCGACGACCGCGGGGCCGGGGCGGCGTACACGGCGCTGGCGGTGGGGGCGGTCGCGGGCGGGGCGGCGCTGGCCGCGCGCGCGGTGCGGCGGTCCCCGGCGGCGAGTGCCGGGCTGACGGCAGCGGCCGTGTTCACCGTCCTGGGCGGGACGTCGCTGACCCGGGAGGCCCGCACCGTCGGACGGGCGCTGGCGGACGGGGACCTGCCGGCCGCCCGGGAGCGGCTGCCGCACCTGTGCGGGCGCGACCCGTCCGGGCTGGACGAGCAGCAGGTGGCCCGGGCGGTGGTGGAGTCGGTGGCCGAGAACACCGCCGACGCGGTGGTGAACGCCTTGGTGTGGGGCGCGTTGGCGGGGGCGCCGGGCCTGCTGGCGTTCCGCGCGGTGAACACCCTGGACGCGATGGTGGGGCACCGGTCGGCCCGGTACCGGCGGTTCGGCTGGGCCTCGGCCCGGCTGGACGACGTCGCGGGCTGGCCGGGGGCCCGACTGACGGCGCTGCTGACGGTGGCCGCCGCGGACTCCCCCGCCAGGGCCTGGCGGGTCTGGCGGCGGGACGGCTCCGCGCACCCGAGCCCGAACGCGGGCCAGGCCGAGTCGGCGTTCGCGGGCGCGCTGGGCGTGCGGCTGGGCGGGACGCTGCGCTACGGCGAGCGGGTCGAGCACCGGCCGGTGCTGGGCGCCGAACTCCCGCCGGTGGCCGTCCCCGACATCGAGCGGGCCTGCCGGCTCTCCCGCCGGGTCGGCGTCCTCGCGCTGGCGGCGACGCTCGGCGCGCGGGCGGTCCTGGCCGGACGGCGGCGCGGGTGAGCGCGGCCGCCGCGCGGTCCGCCCCCGGTCCTTCTCCCCTGTCTCCCCTGCTCTCCGAAGGAGTCCCGCTGTGAGCGGCGCGTTGCTGGTGGCCGGTACGACCTCGGACGCCGGGAAGAGTGTGGTGACGGCGGGCATCTGCCGCTGGCTGCTGCGGCAGGGGGTGCGGGTGGCCCCGTTCAAGGCGCAGAACATGTCGTTGAACTCGTTCGTGACGGCCGACGGGGCCGAGATCGGGCGGGCGCAGGCGATGCAGGCGCGGGCGGCGGGGGTGGAGCCGGAGGCGGCGATGAACCCGGTGCTGCTGAAGCCGGGCGCGGACGGGCGCAGCCAGGTGGTGCTGCTGGGCCGGGCGGTCGCCGAGGTGGGGGCGCTGGACTACCGGGAGCGCAAACCCGTGCTGCTGGAGCGGTCGTTGGAGTGCCTGGCGGACCTGCGGTCGCGGTTCGACGTGGTGGTGTGCGAGGGCGCGGGCTCCCCGGCGGAGATCAACCTGCGGGACCGGGACATCGCCAACATGGGCCTGGCCTCGGCGGCCCGGCTGCCGGTGGTGGTGGTCGGGGACATCGACCGGGGCGGGGTGTTCGCCTCGATGTTCGGGACGCTGGCGCTGCTGTCGCCGGACGACCAGTCGCTGGTCGCCGGGTGGTTCGTCAACAAGTTCCGCGGCGACGCCCGGCTGCTGGCGCCGGGCCTGGAGATGCTGCGGCAGTTGACGGGGCGTCCGGTGCTGGGGACGTTCCCGATGCTCCAGGGCCTGTGGCTGGACGCCGAGGACTCGCTGGACCTGGCCTCGGTGGCGGCGCGCCCGGCTGCGGGCCGACCGGTGGGGGCGGAGGTGCTGCGGGTCGCCGTGGTGCGCTTCCCCCGGCTGTCGAACTTCACGGACGTGGACGCACTGGCGCAGGAGCCGGGCGTGCTGGTGCGCTGGGCGACCCGGCCGGAGGAGCTGGCGGACGCCGACCTGGTGGTGCTGCCGGGGACCAGGGCCACCGTCGCGGACCTGGCCTGGCTGCGCGCGCAGGGCCTGGCGGAGCCGCTGGCGGCGCGGGTCGCGGCGGGGCTGCCGGTGCTGGGGGTGTGCGGCGGCTACCAGATGCTGGGCCGGGAGATCGTCGACGAGGTGGAGTCGAAGGCCGGGGCGGTGGACGGCCTGGGGCTGCTGCCGACCCGGGTGGTGTTCGGCGCGGAGAAGGTGCTGGCCCGGCCGACCGGGGTGGCGCTGGGCGAGCCGGTGGCCGGCTACGAGATCCACCACGGCGTGGTGGCGGTGGACGGCGGGGAGACCTTCGTCGCGGACGCCGACGGGCGGGCGCTGGACGGCTGCCGGGTCGGCTCCGTGTGGGGCACCACCTGGCACGGCGTGCTGGAGAACGACGCGTTCCGCCGCCGGTTCCTGGCCGAGGCGGCCCGGGCGGCGGGGCGGGCCTTCGTCCCGGCGCCGGACACCTCGTTCGCCGCGGCCCGCGAGCAGCGCCTGGACGCGCTGGGCGACCTGGTCGCGGAGCACGCCGACACCGGTGCGCTGTGGAAGCTGATCGAGAACGGGGCACCGGCGGGCCTGCCGTTCGTGCCGCCCGGGGCCCCGGCCCCGCTGGAGATGGGGAGTAGCAAGTGACCGAGGCCCGTTATCCGTTCACGGCGATCGTGGGCATGGACGACCTGCGGCTGGGGCTGCTGCTGAACGCGGTCTCGCCGGCCGTGGGCGGGGTGCTGGTGCGCGGCGAGAAGGGCACCGCGAAGTCGACGATGGTGCGGGCGCTGGCGGGCCTGCTGCCGTCGATCGCCACCGTGCCGGACTGCCGGTTCGCCTGCGACCCGGCGGCGCCGGACGCGCAGTGCCCGGACGGGCCGCACGAGGGGGCGGCTGCGGGTGAACGCCCGGCGTTCCTGGTGGAGTTGCCGGTCGGTGTGTCCGAGGACCGGGTGGTCGGCTCGCTGGACCTGGAGCGGGCGCTCGCCGAGGGCGTGAAGGCGTACGAGCCGGGCCTGCTGGCGAAGGCGCACCGGGGCGTGCTGTACATCGACGAGGTGAACCTGCTCCAGGACCACCTGGTGGACCTGCTGCTGGACGCGGCCGCGATGGGCCGTTCCTACGTGGAGCGCGAGGGCGTGTCGGTGCGGCACGCGGCCCGGTTCCTGCTGGTCGGGACGATGAACCCGGAGGAGGGCGAGCTGCGGCCGCAGCTGCTGGACCGGTTCGGCCTGACCGTGGAGATCGCGGCGACCCGGGACGCGGACGAGCGCGCCGAGGTGGTGCGCCGCCGGCTCGCGTACGACGCCGACCCGGCCGGTTTCGCGGCGCGCTGGGGCGAGCGGGAGCGGGAGCTCGCCGAACGGATCGCCGCCGCCCGGGAGTTGCTGCCGCAGGTGGAGCTGTCCGATCTGGCGCTGCGTCAGATCACCGCCGTCTGCGCGGCGTTCGAGGTGGACGGCCTGCGCGCGGACATCGTGATGGCCCGCACGGCGGTGGCGCTGGCCGCCTGGGCGGGGCGCACCGAGGTGCTGGAGGAGGACGTCCGGAAGGCCGCGCAGCTGGCGCTGCCGCACCGGCGCCGCCGCAACCCGTTCGACGCGCCGGGCCTGGACGAGGAGCAGCTGGACCGGACGCTGGCCGAGCACGCCCCGGAGGACGGGCCGGAGGACGACGGCCCGGGCGACGGCGGCCCGGGCGACGGCGGCGGTGGCCCGGACGGCGGTGGCACGCCGGAGCCGGGCGACCCGTCCGGTCCGAACGAGCAGGCCGCACCGGAGAGTTCGGACGCACCGGCGGACACACCGGCCGCACCGCCGCAGCAACGGCCGGGCGGCGGGCGGGAGTCGGCCCCCGTGGCGTCCGAACAGCCTTACCGGACACGGCTGTTCAAGGTGGACGGGACGGGGCGGGGTGCGCAGGGCCGCCGCTCCCCCGCCGAGACGGACGCCGGGCACACCATCCGGGCCCGCCGTCCGCAGGGCCGGCTGGCCCGGCTGCACCTGAGCGCGACGCTGCGCGCGGCGGCGCCGCACCAGGCGGCGCGCGGCCGGGACGGACGGGCGCTGGTGCTGACCAGGGACGACCTGCGCGAGCAGGTGCGCCGGGGGCGGGAGTCGAACCTGGTGCTGTTCGTGGTGGACGCCTCGGGGTCGATGGCGGCCCGGCAGCGGATGACGGCCGTCAAGGGTGCGGTGCTGTCGCTGCTGATGGACGCCTACCAGCGCCGGGACAAGATCGGCATGGTGACCTTCCGGGGCGCGGGCGCCGAGCTGGCGCTGCCGCCGACCTCCTCGGTGGAGGTGGGCGCGGCCCGGCTGGAGCAGCTGCCGACCGGCGGCCGGACGCCGCTGGAGGCGGGCCTGCTGCGGGCGCACGAGGTGCTGCGGGTGGAGCGGCTGCGCGACCCGGACCGGCGCCCGCTGCTGGTGGTGGTGACCGACGGCCGGGCCACCGGCGGCAAGGACGCGCTGGCCCGGTCGCGCCGGGCGGCCGGACTGCTGGCCGCGCAGGGCGTGGCGGCGGTGGTGCTGGACTGCGAGTCCGGCCCCGTCCGGCTGGGCCTGGCACGGGAGTTGGCGGCGCACCTGAACGGTGACGCGGTGAGTCTGGACGAGTTGCGGGCCGAGGGTGTGGCCTCGCTGGTGCGCGAGACGCGCACCGGCATGACGACGACGCGAAAGGCGGCGTGAGCGGTATGCCCAAGGGAGTGGCGGAGAACGTCCCGGACGACGGCCTGACGACCCGTCAGCGCCGCACGCAGCCGATCACGGCGGTGCACACCGGGCCGGGCAAGGGGAAGTCGACGGCGGCGTTCGGGATGGCGCTGCGGGCCTGGAACCAGGGCTGGCCGATCGGGGTGTTCCAGTTCGTCAAGTCGGCGAAGTGGAAGGTCGGCGAGGAGAACGCGCTGCGGGTGCTCGGCGAGTCCGGGCAGGGCGGCCCGGTGGCCTGGCACAAGATGGGCTCGGGCTGGTCCTGGGTGCAGCGCGACATCGAGTCCTCGGAGGAGGCGGCCCGGGAGGGCTGGGAGCAGGTCAAGCGCGACCTCGCCGCCGAGACGTACCGGTTCTACGTGCTGGACGAGTTCACCTACCCGCTGCACTGGGGGTGGATCGACGTGGCCGAGGTGGTCGAGGTGCTGCGGGACCGCCCGGGCAGCCAGCACGTGGTGGTGACGGGCCGGTACGCGCCCGCGGAGTTGACCGAACTGGCCGATCTGGTCACCGAGATGACCAAGGTGAAGCATCCGATGGACGCGGGCCGCAAGGGCCAGCGCGGTATCGAGTGGTAGCGAGTTGAGCACGATGATTCCCCGGCTGGTGGTGGCCGCGCCGTCCTCCGGGGCAGGCAAGACGACGGTGGCCACCGGCCTGATCGCGGCGCTGGCCGGGCGCGGGCTGAAGGTCTCCCCGCACAAGGTCGGCCCCGACTACATCGACCCCGGCTACCACGCGCTGGCCGCCGGGCGGCCGGGCCGCAACCTGGACGCCTGGATGAGCGGCCCCGAGCGGATCGCCCCGCTGTTCGCGCACGGCGCGGCCGGGGCGGACGTCGCGGTGGTCGAGGGCGTGATGGGCCTGTACGACGGGGCCGCCGGGCGGGGCGAGTTGGCGTCCACGGCGCAGGTGGCGAAGCTGCTGCGGGCGCCGGTGGTGCTGGTGGTGGACGCCTCCTCGCAGTCCCGGTCGGTGGCGGCGCTGGTGCACGGCTTCGCCTCCTGGGACCCGGAGGTGCGGCTGGCCGGGGTGATCCTCAACAAGGTCGCCTCGGACCGGCACGAGACGCTGCTGCGCGAAGCCCTGGAGGAGGGCTCGGGCGTGCCGGTGCTGGGCGCGGTGCGCCGGGCCGGGGCGGTCGACACGCCGTCCCGGCACCTGGGCCTGGTCCCGGCCGTGGAGCGCTCCGCGGAGGCGGTGCGGGCGGTCCGCGAGATGGGCGAACTGGTCGCCGCCTCCGTGGACCTGGACGCGGTGCTGGCGCTGGCCCGGACCGCGCCGCCGCTGACGGCGGACGCCTGGGACGCGACGGCGGAGGTCGAGCCGCTCGACGGGCCCCGGCCCCGGGTCGCGCTGGCGGGCGGCGCCGCGTTCTCCTTCTCGTACGCGGAGAACGCCGAACTGCTGGCCGCCGCCGGGGCCGAGGTGGTGCCGTTCGACCCGCTGCACGACGAACACCTGCCCGAGCGGACGGCCGGGTTGGTGATCGGCGGCGGCTTCCCCGAGGTGTACGTCTCCGAGCTGAGCGCCAACGCGGCGCTGCGGGCGGCGGTCGCCGCACTGGCCGCGAGCGGGGCGCCGGTGGTCGGCGAGTGCGCCGGACTGCTGTACCTGGGGCGGGAGTTGGACGGCCTGCCGATGTGCGGGGTGCTGGACACCGCCGCCCGGATGACGCCCCGACTGACCCTCGGCTACCGGGAGGCGGTGGCGCTCGCCGACTCGCCGCTGGCCGCGGCGGGCTCCCGGGTGCGCGGCCACGAGTTCCACCGCACCGCCACCGACCCGGCGGCCGGCCCGTCCCCCGCCTGGGGCTGGCGCACCCCCGCAGGACCGCACACCGAGGGCCACCTGCACGGCTCGGTGCACGCCTCCTACCTGCACCTGCACTGGACAGGCGCGCCCGCGCTGCCGTCCCGGCTGGTGCGGCACGCCGCGCGCTGGGCGGCCGGGCGCGACTGATCGCTCCCCCGGCGGCTACGGGCGGCGGGCCGCCCGGGGGGCCGGTCCCGCCGTGGGGGCCGGTCCCGCCGGGGGAGGCGGGTCAGACCGACTGGCCCGCGGAGTGCTTGCCGGGCTCCGCGTCCGGGGCGGCCAGGCCGACGCCGCGGCGGAGTTCGACGATCTGGTCCATGCCGGTGTGGTCGTAGGCCGCCGTCAGCTCGCGGGCGAGCGTCCGGTCGTCGGCGGCGGAGGCCGCGGCCCGGAAGTGCCCGCGGGCGGTCCCGACCTCGGCCACCAACTTGTCCACGGCGGGCTGCTGGGCCGGGGTCCAGGTCCGGCTCTTCATCCGGTCCACCAGCTGGGTCGAGGCGGCGTCCATCGTGCGGGCCCAGGCCCGGAACGCCGCCGGGTCGTCCTCGACCTCGACGTCCTCGTCCGGGGCCTCGTTCAGCGCGCGGTCGAACGGGTTGACGGCATCGAGGAGCTGCTTCTGACCGTCCGTCAGCTTCCCCAGGTCGGTGCGGTAGGTGCGGGTGAGGGGGCTCTTGTCCACGTGGGCGAGGAAGCAGACCACGCGGCGGTCACCGGGCCGCTTCCAGGCCACCGGGTCCGGGTAGTAGTACCGGTACTGGACGTCGTCCGGGACCGACCAGGTGTCCAGCACATAGCCGTCCAGGTGCTCCATGCAGAGCTTCTCGGTCTCCGTCCGCATCCGGGAGCCGCCCGGGTAGTCGCCCTGGGTGGTGGTGCCGGCCCCGGCCCAGAAGACCTCGCCGCGGTGCGGGCCGGAGCAGGTCACCACCTTCGGCACCTGCGGGGCGCTCTCGTCGAAGCACTGCCCGGTGGTCAGCAGGAACGGGGAGTTCAGCGGCTCGCTGCCCGCGGACTTCGAGGAGCCGTGCGGGGTGGTCGTGGTCGTCCCGCTGCCTTCCCACGGGTCGTCGTCCCCGCCCGGGTCGCCGAAAGCAAGGACCAGCGCGCCGACCAGCAGCCAGGCGCAGCCCGCCACGATGCCGGCGATCGCCAGGCCCTTCCCGCGCTCGCCGGTGCGCTTGATCTGGTTCAGCGCGCCGATGCCCAGGCCGATGCCGATGAAGCCGACGCAGCAGATCAGCCCCGTCACCAGGGACGCGATCGCCAGCCCGTTCGTGTAGAGCGACCGCGCCCCGCCCGGCTGCGCCGGGTAACCGGCCGGCGCGGGGTACCCCGGCCCGGTGGGGAAGCCGGGCCCGGCGGGCGGCGGGAGCGCGCGGCCGCCCCACTGCTGCTGCACGCCCGTCACCGCCCACGGGTTGGCGGCCGGCGCCGCCCCGGCCCCGCCCGGCGGTGGCCCGGCAACGGCCCACGGGTTGGCCGGAGGGACGGGGCCGCCCGCGGCCGGCGGCGGCGGGCCGGCAGGTGCCCACGGGTTGGGCGGGGCCTGCGGCGGCGCGGCGGCGGGAACTTCGGGGGCAGGGGCTGCGGGGTCGGCGACGGGCACGGGCTCCACGGCTGCCGGCTCCACGGCTGCGGGCTCCACGGCTGCGACGGCTATGGGCTCGGCGGGCCCGGCGGCCCCGGCGGCCGTCGGCTCGGTGAAGGAGACCGGCGCGGGGGCGGCAGGCTGCTCCGGGGTGGTGGCCGGGTCGTGCTCCCCGGAAGGTTCCTGCTCGAACGGCATTGGGTGGTTCCCCCTGGGAATGGCGCGGGTTCGGCGGTCGCGCGAATATAGCGGACCCGACCGTCACGCTCCCAACGAGTTCCCGACGTCCGGACATACGACATGGACATGCTCATTGCATGCAATGCATGCAGAGCTCTAGGCTGGCCCCGTGCAGACCGAGAGCACCCGCCACCGCCTGCGGGAACTGATCCTGGACGGCCACTACCCGCCGGGGGCCCGGCTGGGCGAGGTCGAGGTCGCGGAGGTGCTGGGGGTGAGCCGGACCCCGGTGCGCGAGGCGTTCCGGGCCCTGACGGCGGACGGGCTGCTGTCGGCCGCCGGGCGCGGCGTCCAGGTGGTGCGGCTGGACGGCGCGGAGCTGGCGCACGTGTACCGGGTGCGGGCCGCGCTGGAGGCGCTGACGGCGGAGCTGGCCGCCGAGCGGCAGCGGGCCGGGCGGCTGGCGCCGGCCGAGCTGGCCGAGCTGGCCGCGCTCGCCGACCGCACCCACCGGGCCACCGCAGGCGGGGAGTTCACCGCCGCGGTCCGGCTGAACCGGGCCTTCCACCGGCGGGTCGCCGAGCTGGCCGCGAACCCGGTGGCGCTGCACAGCCTGGACCGGCTGTGGGACCAGATCCAGGTCTCCACCCGGCGCACCCTCGGCCCGCCCGGGCGCACCGCCCTGGTCGACGCCCAGCACCGCGACCTGCTCGCCGCGGTCACCGCCGGGGATCCGGGCGCCGCTGCGGCGGCCGCCCAGCGGCACGTCCTGGACACCTGCGCGGCCGACCGACCGGCCGCACCCGACGAAACGGAGTGATCCGCATGGCCTTCTCGCACGCCCACCACTACGCGGTCCGGGTCGAGTGGACCGGCAACCTCGGCACCGGCACCGACCACTACCGCTCCTACGCCCGCGCGCACACCGTCTCGGCCGAGGGCCTGCCGGACCTCCTGGGCAGCTCCGACCCGACCTTCCACGGCGACCGCACCCGATGGAACCCGGAGCAGTTGCTGCTGGCCGCGCTCGCCCAGTGCCACATGCTCTCCTACCTGCACCACTGCGCGGCCGACGGCGTCGTGGTCCTCTCCTACGCGGACGACTCCACCGGCACCATGCGCACCGAGGGCAACGGCGGCCGGTTCACCGAGGCGCTGCTCCGCCCCCGGATCGAGGTCGCCGAGGAGTCGATGCGCGAGCGGGCCCTGGCCCTGCACGGCCCGGCGTCCCGGGACTGCTTCATCGCCTCCTCGGTGAACTTCCCGGTCCGCCACGAGCCGGTGGTGACCGTTCACTCCGCCGGATGACCGACCCCCTCCTCACCGGGCAACCGTTCCGCCGGTCGGCACGTCCCAGTATTTTGACTCCGGCGCACAGGTGCAGATCAGGAAAACGGGGGCACTATGGCGATCGAACTGCCCGGTGAAGTGGTCGACTTCCTGTCGGTCATCGGGATCAACTGGCCGACGGTGAACGAGGACAAGGTCCGTGAGTTCGCGGGCCACGTGCGGGAGTTCGCGGACAACGTGGACGCCTCGCACCAGCAGTCGACGGCGACGGTCCAGCAGCTGGGACAGGCCTACGAGGGCGCCTCCTACGAGGCGCTGCTGGCCAAGTGGGCCTCCGTCTCGGACCAGCACCTGAACGAGCTGGTGCAGGCGTGCCACGTGGTGGCGACCGCGCTGGAGGCGGCCGCGGACGTGATCGTGGCGATGAAGGTCGAGACGATCGGCGAGCTGATCGCGCTGGCGGCGGCGTTCGTCGCCGACCAGGCCGCCGCGGTGGCCACGCTGGGCGCGGCAGAGGCGGCGGTGATCCTCATCGAGGAGGCCGCCAAGCGCCTGATCAACTACCTGGAACAGCAGTTGGAGCAGTACATCATCGGCCAGGTGGTCGAGGCGGCGATCGGCCCGCTGGTGGACACCGTCGCCAATGCGGTGTCGGGGATGGTGTTCCAGGCCGCCGAGTCCGCCCTGGGCGGCTCCGGCGGCGGGAGCGGGGGGACGGGCTTCCAGATCGACCCGGACGCCCTCGACGAGCACGCCCGGACGATGCACGAGCACGCCGAGACCGTCGCCGGGCACGCCCAGGCGTTCCAGTCCAAGCTCGCGGGGGTGAGCTTCGAATGAGCAACCAGATCGTCAAGGCCCTCGAACACGGCGCGCAGAAACTCGGCAAGACCCTGGCGGAGGACGCCGGCAAGGCGCTGAAGAGCTTCTACCGCAAGGCCGGCGACAACCTGAAGACCGTCGCCAAGAACACCCGCGAGATCGAGGAGAAGCACGCCAAGGACCTCGCCAAGATCCTCAAGGGCGAAGGCAGGGACGGCGTCCCCCACCCTCGCTCGGGCCCCGGCGGCGGACGCGGTTCCGCCCCGCACAACGAGGGCCGGGGCCGCGACCGGGTCGCGGACCCGCACAAGCCGGGCCGGCCGCCCGAGTCGCGCTGCCAGGGCGGCGAGCCGGTCGACATGGCGACCGGCCTGATGTTCATCGAGCAGCAGGACCTCGCGCTGGCCGGCGCGCTGCCGCTGCTGTTCAAGCGCTCCTACGAGTCCGACCACCAGGCGGGCTGGTGGATGGGCCCGCGCTGGTCCTGCACCTTCGACGAGCGCCTGGAGATCGACGCCGAGGGCATCGTCCACCTCACCCCCGACCGCACCGCCCAGGCCTACCCGCACCCCGCGCCCGGCGAGCCGGTCCGGGCCGCCGTCGGCTCCCGGCTCGACCTCGAACTCGCCCCGGACGGCGGCGGCTACACGCTGACCGACCACGCCGGCGGCCTGGTCAAGGAGTTCACCCGCCGCCCGGCCGGGGACGTCGCCCTGCTGACCGGCATCCGGGACCGCACCGGCCACCGGGTCGACCTGCTGCACGACGCCGACGGCGCGCCGCTGGGCATGACGCACTCCGGCGGCTACCGGGTGCTGGTGACCGTCGACGGCGGCCGGATCACCGCGCTGCGCCTGGCCGGCGCGGGCGAGGAGGGCCGCGACCTGCTGCTGGCCCGCTACGGCTACACCGACGGGCACCTGAGCTCGGTCTACAACTCCTCCGGCAAGCCGCTGCGGTTCACCAACGACGCCACCGGCCGGATCACCGCCTGGACCGACCGCAACGGCACCGAGTACCGCTACACCTACGACGACCGGGACCGGGTGGTCGACGAGGGCGCCGCCGACGGCACCCTGCGCTTCGCCTTCACCTACGGCGAACCGGACCCGGACACCGGCCTGCGGACCACCACCGAGACCAACGCGCTGGGCCGCACCACCACGTACACCGTCAACGAGCGCCACCAGATCACCGCGATCACCGACCCGCTCGGGAACACCACCCACTACGAGCGCGACGAGTACGACCAGCTCCTGTCGCGCACCGACCCGCTCGGCCGCACCACCCATTACGAGCGCGACGGCGTCGGCGACCTGATCGCCGTCACCCGCCCGGACGGCCTGCAGTCCACCGCCGCCTACTTCGGCGACACGAACCTGCCCACCGAGATCACCCGGCCCGGCGGCCAGACCTGGCAGCAGACCTACGACGACCACGGGCTGCGCACCTCGGTCACCGAACCGACCGGCGCCACCACCCTGTTCCGGTACGACGAGCACGGCCACCTGGCCGCCGTCACCGACCCGCTCGGCCACACCACCCTGGTCCGCTGCGACCCGGCCGGCCTGCCCGTCGAGGTCACCGACCGGACCGGCGGCACCAGCCGCTACCGGCGGGACGCCTTCGGCCGGGTGGTCGCCGTCACCGACCAGCTCGGCCACACCACCCGGCTGGCCTGGACCGCCGAGGGGCTGCTGAGCTCGTACACCGCGGCCGACGGGGCCGCCGAGAGCTGGGCGTACGACGACGAGGGCAACCTGCTCGCGCACACCGACCGCCTCGGCCGGACCACCTCGTACGAGTACACCCCGTTCGAGACGGTGGCCGCCCGGACCGACCCGGACGGCACCCGGCTGGTCTTCGGCTACGACGCCGACATGAACCTGGTCTCGGTCACCAACCCGCTCGGGCAGACCTGGACCTACACCTACGACGCGGCCGGGCGGCTGGTCGGCGAGCGGGACTTCCACGGCCGGACCGTCGGCTACCGGCTCGACGCGGCCGGGCAGTTGGTCGCCCGCACCACCCCGACCGGCGGCCGGGTCCACTACGCCTACGACGTGCTGGGCCGGCTGACCGCCAAGGACGCCGACGGCGCCCGCACCGTCTACGGCTACGACCTGGCCGGGCACCTGGTCCGGGCCACCGGCCCGGACGCCGACGTGCTGCGCACCGTCGACCCGCTCGGCAACCTGCTCACCGAGACCGTCGACGGCCGCACCCTCACCCACACCCGCGACCCGCTCGGCCGCAGCGTCCGCCGCACCACCCCCGACGGCCACGCCAGCGCCTGGTCCTACGACCCGGAGGGCCGCCGCACCGCGCTGGCCACGCCGGACGGCGCCCTGGAGTTCCGCTACGACGCGGCCGGCCGGGAGCACGAGCGCACCATCGGCGAGCGGCTCACCCTGGCCAGCAGCTGGGACGCCGAGCAGCGGCTGACCGGCCAGATCCTGCGCTCCGGGCACGGGGTCCTGCAGCACCGCGACTACCGCTACCGCGCCGACGGGGTGCTGACCGGCATCGACGACCGGCTCAACGGCCTGCGGGAGTTCGAGCACGACGCCGCGGACCGGGTCACCGCCGTCCGGGCCGGCGACTGGAACGAGTCCTACGCCTACGACGCGGTCGGCAACCTCACCGACGCCGACTGGCCCGCGACCGGCGGCAGCGAGGCCGCCGTCGGCGCCCGCACCTACAGCGGCACCCAGCTCACCACCGCGGGCCGGGTCCGGTACGAGTACGACGCCGCGGGGCGGATCGTGCTGCGCCAAGTCACCCGGCTCTCCCGGAAACCCGACACCTGGCGCTACACCTGGGACACCGAGGACCGCCTGACCGGCGTGACCACCCCGGACGGCACCCGCTGGCGCTACCTGTACGACCCGTTCGGACGGCGGACCGCCAAGCACCGGCTGGCCGCCGACGGCCGCACCGTCGAGGAGCGCACCGAGTTCACCTGGGACGGCTCGGTGCTCGCCGAGCAGACCACCGAGGCCCCCTACCTCCCCGGCCCGCACACCCTCAGCTGGGACCACAAGGGCCTGCAGCCGCTCGCCCAGACCGAGTCCCTCACCGACCAGGACCAGGTCAACCGCCGGTTCTTCGCGATCGTCACCGACCTGGTCGGCACCCCCACCGAACTCGTCGACCCGGCCACCGACGCCATCGCCTGGCGCGCCACCCCCACCGTCTGGGGCCACACCACCTGGCCCTCCGACAGCACCACCTACACCCCGCTGCGCTTCCCCGGCCAGTACTTCGACCCCGAGACCCGCCTGCACTACAACCTCAACCGCTACTACGACCCCGAGACCGCCCGCTACACCAGCCCCGACCCGCTCGGCCTCTCCCCCGCCCCCAACCCCGACGGCTACGTCCACAACCCGCACACCTGGTGCGACCCGCTCGGCCTCACCGGCGAGGAGATCCCCGACCTCAAGAAGCACCTGATGGACCTGGGGAAGAAGCGGGTCGCCAAGGTCGGGGAGGGCCTCGGCGAGGACGACCGGGCGCCGGGCGCCTACACGGTCGGCCGGGACCGCACCACCGGTAAGGTCTACTACGGCGAGAGCGGCCCGGAGACCGGGCACCACCAGAAGGTGTCCGAGGCGCTGCCGTCCGAATCGCAGCGGGAGGACCACCGCCCGCCCGGGGTGTGCGGCGAGCCCAGGATGTTCACCAACGCGATCAAGGACGGCGCGGATCCGAAGAACATCGACCTGGTGACCGTCAACGCCAAGGGCAAGAAGTTCAAGATGTGCGAGAACTGCGGAAGTTGGGTTCCCGACTTCGGAGGCGAGGTGCTGACCGGATGACCGGCAACGACGAGCGCGAGGGCCTCCCGGCCCTCCGGGAGACACTGGGCGACGCGGCCCGGATCGAGGTGCACCCGCTCGATGTCGCGGACGCCTGCCGGCAGTACGTCGAGGACGGCTACGAAGTCACCGGCCTGCTGCGGGAGTTCCTCGCCGCCTGGGGGGAGCTCACGGTGACCTGGCAGTACCGGGGGCGGGACGTGGTGCTCACCACCGCGGTCGAGCCGACCCTGGAGGCCACCCACGCCACGCCACGCAACCTGGGAGTGTTCGGCCGGCGGCTGGGGCGGCGGGTCGCCCTGGTCGGGACGGTGTTCGACACCGAGGAGGCCGTCCTGCTCACCGAGGACGGGGACGTCCTGCTGGCCGGCGACGTCGGCTTCCAGCGGGTCGCCAACGGCTTCCCGGAGGCGGTCCGGCGGCTGGTCGCCGCCGACTACGACCGAACGTTCTTCTGGCCCGACCCGCCGGCGCCCGCCGCCGGATAGGGCCCCGGCCCTGTCGCGACCCGGGCCGACCGCCCGTCAGCCCAGGTCGCGACGGCGCAGCCCGGCCAGGGCGGCGGCGGCCGTGAGGGCGGTCAGCGCGGTGATCCAGAGCAGCGGGGCGGCGTCGAGCCGGCCGCCGGGCAGGTGCGGGAGGTGGCTGAACGGGGAGAGGTCGAGGACGGCCTGCGGGAACCGGAGGATCGGGCCGAGCCAGGCGACCAGCACGAACACCCCGAACCCGGTCCAGCCGACCGCCGCCCAGTGCGGCAGCAGGGCGTACCCGGCGAGGGCGACGGCCGCGGTCAGCCAGACCGCGGGGAGCTGGACGAGGGTGGCACCGAGCATCCGGCCGATCGCCGGGCCGGTGCCCTGGCCGAGCGCCAGGCCCTCGGCCAGGCCGGCGGCGAGGCCGGCGGCGGCCAGCGGCAGGGCGGTGCCCAGCAGCGGGAAGAGCAGGTGCCCGGCGGCCCAGCGCAGCCGGGAGACGGCGCCCGCCAGGACGGGTTCGGCCCGGCCGGAGACCTCCTCGGTGCGCATCCGCAGCACCGCCTGGACCGCGTACACCGCGGCGACCATGCCGAACACGGTGGCGATGCTGGACAGGTAGGCGTTCAGCACGCCCTGCTGCCCGCCCAGCCGGGCCATCAGGTCGGCCATCTGCCGGTTGTCGCCGACCAGGTCGACGACGCCCTTCGCCACCCCGCCGAAGACCACTCCCCCGGCGGCGAAGGCCAGCGTCCAGCCGATCAGCGGGCCGCGCTGCAGCCGCCGGGCCAACGCGCCCGCGCCCGTCAGCCCGGGGGCGGCCGCGGCCGGGCCGGGGCGCTGCGGGAGCAGCCCGGCGCCCAGGTCGCGGTGCTCGACCAGGGCCCGGGCCAGCGCGCCGAGCAGCGCGGCCCCGGCCAGCGGCAGGAGCAGCACCCACCAGCGGTTCGCGGCGAACGCCCGGGTCTGCTCGGCCCAGCCGATCGGGGAGAGCCAGCTCGCCCAGGCCGCGCCGCTGCCGGAGTCGCCGACCGCCCGCAGCACGAAGGCCGCGCCGATCCCCGCGCCCGCCAGGCCGTTCGCGGCCCGGGCGGTCCCGGCGAGCTGCGCGGTGACGGCGGCCAGCGCGGCGAAGAACAGTCCGGTGGCGCCCAGCGCGAGGCCGAAGGCCAGCGCACCGCCCGCGGCCTGACCCGCCGCCAGCAGTCCGGCGGCGACCAGCGCGGCCAGCGCCGCGTTGGCGGTGAGGGCGGCGGCGAGCGCGGCCGCCAGCGGGGCGCGGCGGCCGACGGCCCCGGCGCCGACCAGTTCGAGCCGGCCGTCCTCCTCCTCGGCCCGGGTGTGCCGGACGACCAGCAGGGTCGACATCAGCCCGGCCAGCACCGCCCCGAACACGCCCATCCGCCAGGCGGTCAGCCCGCCGATGGTGGTGCCGTCGAAGACCGGGCCGTACAGGGCGCGCAGCGAGCCGTTGCCGTCGATGCCGGCGGCGAAGGTCCGGCGGGCGGCCTCGTCGCCGTACAGCTTGCGGAAGGAGAACGCGGTGGAGGCGACCATGCCGGTGCCGACGTAGACCCAGACCGGCAGCGCGATCCGGTCCCGGCGCAGCGCCAGCCGGTAGAGGATGCCGGTGCCCGTCAGGGCCGAACCGCTCATCGCGGCACCGCCGCCGACGTCGCGTCGGTTCCCGGACTGCCGGTTCCCGGACCGTCGGTTCCCGGACCGTCGGCGGTGGTGCCGTAGTGGCGGAGGAACAGCTCCTCCAGGGTGGGCGGGCGGCTGGTCAGGCTGCGGACGCCGACGGCGGTCAGTTCGGCGAGCAGGTCGCCGAGCCGGTCGGTGTCGACCTGGCAGCGCAGCCGGTGGCCGTCGACGGCCAGGTCGTGGACGTAGCCGGGGCGGGGCGGCGGGCCGGTCAGTTCGGCGTCGATCGCGGTGCGGGTGAGGTGCCGCAGGTCGGCGAGGGTGCCGGTCTCCACGGTGCGGCCGGCCCGGATGATCGACACCCGGTCGCAGAGCGCCTCCACCTCGGACAGGATATGGCTGGAGAGCAGCACGGTGGCGCCCCGGTCGCGCGCCTCGGCGACGCACCCGCGGAACACCTCCTCCATCAGCGGGTCCAGGCCGGAGGTGGGCTCGTCCAGGATCAGCAGGTCGGCGTCCGAGGCGAACGCCGCGACCAGGGCGACCTTCTGCCGGTTGCCCTTCGAGTAGCTGCGGCCCTTCTTGGTCGGGTCGAGTTCGAAGCGCTCCAGCAGCGCGGCCCGCCGGGCCGGGTCGGCCCCGCCGCGCAGGCGGCCGAGCAGGTCGATCGCCTCCCCGCCGGAGAGGTTGCGCCACAGCGTGACGTCGCCGGGGACGTAGGCGAGGCGGCGGTGCAGGTGCACCGCGTCCTGCCAGGGGTCGCCGCCGAGGAGTTCGACGCCGCCGGAGTCGGCGCGCAGCAGGCCGAGCAGGACCCGGATGGTGGTGGACTTGCCGGAGCCGTTGGGCCCCAGGAAGCCGTGGACCTCGCCCTGACCGACCGTCAGGTCCAGTCCGTCCAGCGCGCGGGTCCGGCCGAAGGTCTTCACCAGACCGGACACCGAGATGGCGGTAGTCATGGCACCGAAGCTACTCTTGATTCACAGATTCGTGAAGTTGGTGAACCCTCGAAATCTCGGGCCGCCCGGACGGAGGGCCCGGGCCGGCGGGGCGGTGGAAGGCGGGCGTCGGCGTGGGCGACGAGGACGAGGCCGAACGGGACGGGGCCGGGCGGGATGGGGCCGGGCGGGACGCGGCGGCGGTGGCGGAGTTCGTGGAGCGGTTCGCCACGGTGCTGACGGATGCCGGGTTCCCGCGGATGCCGGCCCGGGTGTTCACCGCGCTGCTGACCGCCGACTCGGGGCGGCTGACCGCCGCGGAGCTGGGCGAGTTGCTCCAGGTGTCGCCGGCCGCGGTCTCGGGGGCGGTGCGGTACCTGGCCCAGGTCGAACTGGTCGGCCGGGAGCGGGAACCGGGATCGCGGCGGGAGCGCTACCGGGTGCACGACCACGTCTGGTACGAGGCCACCACCAACCGGGACCGGACGCTGCTGCGCTGGGAGTCGGGCCTGGCCGAGGGCGTCCGGGCGCTCGGCCCGGACACCCCGGCGGGCCGCCGGCTCGCCGAGTCGCTGGAGTTCTTCGCCTTCTTCCGGGTGGAGCTCCAGCAGATGATGGAGCGCTGGCGAGCGAGCCGCCCCTGAGCACCCGTCAGCCGGTCAGTCCGCCGACCCGGCGGCGGTCAGCGGGTGGCGGAGGACCGCGGTGTCCCGGCGGACGAATCCGGCCCGCTCGTAGAGGCGGGTCGCGGCCTCCCGGGACGGCCGGGAGGTGAGGTCGACGGTGCGGGCCCCGGCCTCGGCGGCCAGCACGAGGGCCCGGTCGACCAGTTGCGCCCCGATGCCGTGGCCGCGCGCGGCGCCGTCCACCACCACGTCCTCGATGTGCGCGCGGACGCCGGTCGGCAGCGGGGTGACCACCAGCGTCAGGGTGCCCGCGATCTCGCCGTCCAGCCGGGCGGCCAGCACCGTCACGGCCTCGGCCGCCAGCACCCGGCCGAACGCCCGCGCGTCCAGCGGCGCGGCGCTGCCGGAGAGTTGCGGCAGCAGCCGGGCGAACGCGGCGACCGCCTCGGCGGTCGGTTCGGTCACGGTCTCGATCAGCACGCTCATGCCGGGCAATCTACCGCCGCCCCGGAACGGGCCGTCCGCACGAGGGACCGTCCGCACGACGAGCCGTCCGACTGGCGGGCGGTCAGCCCAGGTAGGCGGGGGCGACGGCGGAGCGGACCAGCATCGTGGGGCTGCCGGTGCCGTCGGCGGGGACGGTCCACAGGTCGGAGCCGTAGTCGCCGGGCATCGAGTACATCAGGGTGTGCGCGTCGGTCCACAGCGCCTGGTCGTCGATGTTGCGCTGCTCGGCGGTCGCGGTCTCGGTCATGGTGGCCAGGTCCAGCACGTACAGCCGCCAGGGCGCGGCCGGGTCGACGCCCTCCACCCGCTTCTTGTAGGCGATCCGGGTGCCGTCCGGGGAGAGCGAGGGGCACTCGACGTTCTGGTGCAGGGTGGTGAGGGTGCGGGCGGCAAGGTCGCCCTGCACCAGGTAGGTGCGGCCGCCGGTGGCGACCGTCGCGTAGAAGCGGTCGTCGTCGGCGAAGGTGACGCCCCAGACGTTGGTGTCGGAGGCCTGCACGGGGTGGCCGTCGCGGATCAGTTGGAAGGTCTCCAGGTTGTCGTAGAACTGCCAGTTCCGGGTGTCGACGATCGCGGTGCGGGTGGAGAAGTCGGTGCCCGCGTAGGAGTCGCCGCTGACGAAGACCGTCCAGGCGACCAGGTGCCCGGACGGGGCGACCCGGGCCCGGGTCGGGATGCCGGGGGCGGGGAAGCGCTTCAGCTCGTGCAGCGAGGAGTCCAGCACCGAGGCGTGGTAGGTGTCGTCCAACGCGCCGTGCTCGGCCTGCAGGCAGATGCCGGTGCCGGCGGCGGCGAAGAAGCGCAGGCACTTGACGCCGGAGGCGGTGCGCGGGCCGTCGGGGGCGTCGGCGGGCACCGCGGAGACCTCGTCGCGGTGCGGGCCCCAGGCCAGGTTGCGGACCAGCAGCTGACGGCCCGTCGGATCGAGCGTCACCTTCCCCTCGCGCACCGGCGGCCCGCCGGCCTGCTCCTGGTTGCGCCGGTCCGAGCGGTCGGCGGCGTACCGGACGGCGCCGAAACCGACCCCGCCGAGCAGCAGCACCGCGACCACCAGCACCAGCACCTTGCGGCGGACGGACGATGCCCCGCCGGGCCCGGCCCCGGGCAGCTCCGAGGAGTCGGGGGCGGGATCGACGGTGGTGGGAGCGGTCATGCGCGTGCCCTCCGGGCGGGATGCGGGACGACAGGGGGACGGAACAGTGGCGGAACGGGCGGGGTGCGGCGCGGCGGGCGGGCGGGCGGGGACGGGGTGTCGGTCGGCGTCCGGCGCGGGCGCGGAAAGGACGGCAGGAGCGGTCGGGCGCGTGCCCTCCGGGCGGGATACGGAACAGCAAAGGGCGCGGCGGGCGGGTGGTGACGGGACGTCAGTCGGTGTCCGGGGCGGGCGTGGGGAGGGCGGGGCGGAGCAGGAGGGTGGCGGTGACGGCGGTGGCGGTCAGGGCGATCGCGGTGGCGGCGAGGGCGGTGCGGCCGCCCCACAGGGACCAGGCGGCGCCGAAGGCGAGCGAGCAGGCGAAGCGGGCCAGCGCCTGGCCGGTGCCCACCAGGGCCTGGCCGGCGCCCTGCTGGCCGTCGGGGACGGTCGCGGCGGTGGCCGCGGCCAGCACCCCGTCGGTCGCGGCGTAGAAGGTGCCGTGCAGCAGCAGGACCAGGGCGGCCGCGGCGGCGCCGCGCAGCGGGGAGAGCAGCACCGCGTAGCCGCCGAGCAGGACGGCGTGGCCGAGCAGGAACAGCACCCGGCGGCCGATCCGGTCGGCGACCATGCCGAGCGGGACGGCCAGGGTCAGGAAGACCGCGGCGGTGCCGAGCGGCAGCAGCGGGAACAGGTGCGCGGGCAGGGCGAGTTCGCGCTGCAGCAGCAGGTAGAGGAAGGAGTCGCTGACGGTGGTCAGGCCGAGCAGCACGGCGGCCAGGGTGAGCCGGCGCAGCGCGGGCCGGGCCAGCAGGGCGAGCGCGTCGCGCAGCGTGGGGCGGGGGCCGGCGGGTGCCGGGGCGGCGGGCCCGGGGCGGGTGATCCGGGCCGGGACGAACAGCACCAGCAGCAGCACGCCGAGCACGGCGACGCAGCCGGAGACGGTGAACACGGCGCTGTAGGAGGTGCGTTCGGCCCGGTCGTCGGCGAACCGGAGGACCGCGAAGGCGAGCAGCGGGCCGATCAGCGCGCCGGTGGTGTCCATGGCGCGGTGCACGCCGAAGGCGCGGCCGCGGTGCTCGGGCTCGGTGGCCAGCGAGATCATCGCGTCCCGGGGGGCGGTGCGCAGGCCCTTGCCGGTGCGGTCGATCGCCAGGACGCCGCCGATCAGCGGCAGGGTGTGGACCAGCAGTAGTAGCGGCTTGCAGAGCGCGGACAGGCCGTACCCGATCCCGGCGACCAGCTTGTGGCCGCGGCCGCCCCGGTCGGCGAGGTGGCCGCCGAGCAGCCGGACCAGCGCGCCGACGCCGTTGTTGATGCCGTCGAGCAGGCCGAAGCCGAGCGGGGACAGGCCCAGCGCGGCGACCACGTACAGCGGCAGGACCGCGCTGACCATCTCGGAGGAGACGTCGGTGACCAGGCTGACCGCGCCGAGCGCGAGCACGGTGCCGGGGACGGCGGCGCGCCGCCCCGGGCGGGTGCCCGGGACGACGGCCGCGGCGCGGTCACTCTTGGTGGAGCGGGCGTCCGCGAGGTACATCGGGCGTCAGTTCCAGATGCCGGTGATGTCGGTGGCGGAGGCGGCGTTGCCGGCGTGCGCGGTGAGGCCCGCCAGGTCCTCCAGGGTGCGCAGCACGTTGTAGTGGTTGTAGGTGGTGGAGGTGCTGGAGCCCGGGATGACGTGCTGGCCGTAGACCAGGGTCGGGATCCGGTTGCCGGAGAGGCTGTTGTCCTCGTCGAAGGTGACGACGAGCAGGCTGTTGTGGGTCTGCGCCCAGGTGGCGTACGCGCCGAGGTTGTTCTTGATCCAGGTGTCGCCGGTGGAGACCGAGCAGTCGTGCATGTCGCTGCACAGGTTCGGCACCACGAAGGAGACCTTCGGCAGCGTGGTGTAGTCGGTGGGGAACTGGGCGAAGGTGTACGCGGTGTTGGTCGGCACGTTGGCGAAGCCGAACCACGGGTTGTGCTTCTGCGCGTACTTGCCGCTGGAGCAGACCGTCGAGCCCTGGCTCGGCAGGGTCTCGTTGTAGGAGCCCCAGGTCTGGCCGGCGGCGATCAGCTCGGACGCCAGGTTGGGCGCGGTCTTCGAGCCGACGGCGACGCAGCTGTCGTCCGTGCGGCCCTGGTTGGAGCCGGAGAACAGCATGTAGTAGTTCGGCTCGGACGGGTGGGTCAGGCCGTACGACTGGGTGAGGTTGGCGCCGCCGGCCTTGATGGTGTTGTTCAGGTACGGGGCGCTGGAGCTGCCGATCACCTGGCTGTAGGCGTGGTTCTCCATCACGACCACGATCACGTGGTCGGGGGTCGGCAGGCCGGCGGCCTGCGCGGTGGAGCCGGTGGCGGCCCACAGGCCGAACGAGGCGGCGGTGAGGGCGACGGTGCTGCCGATCGCGGTCAGGCGACGCTTGGCGCGGCGGCCGAGCTGGGCGGTCATGACAGTCCTCCGGGGCAAGGAATGTGCCGGACAAGGGTGTTGGAGCGCCGGAAACCCTAGGGCCGGGCCGTGGCCGACGAAGCTTTTGACAGGTGAAGAACAAGCGAACGGTTGGCTGTGCAACTCGGGCTTCGAGGCGCTTTTCGGCCAACCGCGCGACGCGTCTCACAGCTGTCCCGATTGACCCGGCTCAGACCGACATGGTGGGATCTCGGAGGCCCGGTGCGCAAGACCGGCGCGGTGGACGGCGGACGGGAGGGCCGGTGGTGACGGTCCGGTCCGAGGCCCCGCCGACGGCCCCCCGGGTGGTGCTCGGCATCGGCCTGCGGCGCGGCGCCCCCGTCGCCGAACTGCTCCGCACCGCGGACGCGGCCCTGGCCGCGCTCGGCCTCGACCGCACCCGGGTGCGCCTGCTCGCCACCCTGGACAGCAAGCTGTCCGCCCCCGAACCGCACGCCGCGGCAGCCGAGTTGGGCGTCCCGCTGGTCGGCTTCCCGGCCGCCGCGCTGGCCGCCGTCCAGGTGCCGACCCGCTCCGCACGGGTGGCCGCCGCGGTCGGCACCCCGAGCGTCGCCGAGGCCGCCGCGCTGCTCGCGGCCGGTCCGGGCGGGCGGCTGCTGGCCCCCCGGACGGCCTCGGCCGCCGCCACCGTCGCGGTCGCCGCGCCCGCCGACCCGCCCCAGGAGGACAACAGGTGAACCCGGAGCCCGATCCGAACCGTTCCGGCGGCGCCGGGGTCCGCCCCGCCGACGCCGCGCCGCACCCCGGCGCGCCGGAGTCCGGCCTTCCGCCGGAGCCCGACCTGCGGCACCACGGCGACGCCGAGGTGCGCTCCGCCGGGCTGGTCGACCTGGCGGTGAACGTCCGCACCGGCACGCCGCCGCGGTGGCTGCGGGACCGGCTCGCCGCCACCCTGGACGACCTGGCCGCCTACCCGGACGGCACCGCGGCCCGGGCCGCCGTCGCCGCCCGGCACGGCCGGCCGGTCGCGGAGGTGCTGCTGACCGCCGGTGCCGCCGAGGCGTTCGTGCTGCTGGCCCGGGTGCTGCGGCCGCGCCGGGCGGTGGTGGTGCACCCGCAGTTCACCGAGCCGGAGGCCGCGCTGCGGGACGCCGGGCACGCCGTCCACCGGGTGCTGCTGACCGCCGACCGGGGCTTCCGGCTGCGGGCCGGGGACGTTCCCGCGGACGCCGACCTGGTGGTGGTCGGCAACCCGACCAACCCCACCTCGGTGCTGCATCCGGCCGGAGTGCTGGCCGAACTCGCCCGCCCCGGGCGGACCCTGGTGGTCGACGAGGCGTTCATGGACACCGACCCGGGCGAGAGCGAGTCGCTGGCCGGGGCCCGCGAGCTGCCCGGCCGGGTGGTGGTGCTGCGCAGCCTCACCAAGACCTGGGGCCTGGCCGGGCTGCGGATCGGCTACCTGCTGGCCCCGGCCGCGCTGGTCGCCGAACTCGCCGCCGCCCAGCCGCTCTGGCCGGTCTCCACACCTGCCCTGACCGCCGCCGCGCTCTGCTCCGCGCCCGCCGCGCTGGCCGAGGCCGAGCAGGCCGCCCGGACCACTGCCGAGCACCGCGCCCACCTGCTCAAGGGCCTGGCCGAACTGCCGCAGGTGCGGGTGCACGGCGAACCCGCCGCGTCCTTCGTGCTGATCGAACTCCCGGACGCCGCCGCCGTCCGCGAGCGCCTGCGCGACGCGGGCTTCGCCGTCCGGCGCGGCGACACCTTCCCCGGCCTGGGCCCGGACTGGCTGCGGCTGGCGGTCCGCGACCCGGACACCACCGGCCGCTTCCTGGCCGCCCTGGCGGCGGCGATCGCAACCTGACGAACCGTCAATTTACTTGCTGTCAGCGCTTGGTGGCCTCTCCCCCGGGCCCCACGGCGCCCGGGGGGATCCGGGTGCAGCTACCGAGGCAGGGCGGCGACGGCGGCCGCGAGCCGACCGTCCGCCAACTCCCCCCTCAGTGCACGGTGACCTGGTCGCCGGGTTCCACGGTGCCCGGGGTGAGGATCCGGGCGTAGGCGCCGAGGCAGGGCAGCGGGTCCATGCCGGGCAGCGGGACGACCCGGTTGTGCCGGGCGGGGCGGCGCAGGGCCTCCGGGTCGGCGGGCAGGTGGCCGTGCGCGAGGGTGGGGACGGCGCAGCGCGGGGTGGCGGCGACGATCTGCAGGCGCAGCTCCGCCCCGATCCTCAACTCCCTTCCCTGCCAGGCGTTCTCGTCGAACGGCTCGGCGTCGGGCCCGGCGTCCAGCACCAGGTTGGGCCGGTAGCGGGCGGCGGGCGCCCCGGCCAGGGTGGCGGTGGTGACCAGGTGCAGCGGGGCGAAGTCGAAGAGGCTGCCGGGCTCCGCGGACCAGCCGAACTCCTGGACGGTGTGGTCGACTTCGGCGTCGATGCCGTCGGCCAGCACCTGTTCGGGCACCGAGCGCAGCAGGGTCGCCCCGTCCGGCCGCCGGTCGATCAGCCGGACCCGCCGCCCGAGCAGCGCGCCGAGCGCGGCCTCGTCCAGCTCGGCCCCGTCGGGTCCGGTGATCCGCACCCCGCCGTCCTTGTCCTCGGCCCGCAGGGTGAGCAACTGCCGCCAGGCGCGCGGCTGTTTGGCGCTGGCCACCCGGCCGCTCGCCAGGTCCAGCAGGGCCCGCCGCCGGTCCCCGGCCAGGCCGTGCCGGTCGATCCGGGCCCGCGGCACCTCCTCGCCGAGCATCGACTTCACCGGGTACCGGTACAGCGCGAGGACCTTCACCGGGCATTCCCTCCGGACTTCTTCGACCGCTTGCGTGCCCGCCGCCTCCGCTCCCGCCACCAGCGGGTGACGGTGCCCGGCTCCTGCCGCAGGTGCGGGGGGACGGCGAACTTCGGGCGGTTGAAGGCGGAGACGGAGGCGTAGCAGCCCATCGCGCCGACGAACAGCACCAGCAGTGCGAGCAGCACCCAGGCCACCGCGGCCGGGAGCGGGTCGCCGGGCAGCAGGGCCGCGACCGGGAAGAACACGCCCATCGCCGTCAGCGAGACCCCGATCGGGAGGTACACCCGGGGGCCGGACACCCTCGGGTTGATGCGCAGGCTGCGCCGGAACCGGCCCTCCGGGCCGGTCGGCCGCTCGTTGCGCCAAGTGCGCACCCCCAGCAGCACGTACCCCACGCCGACGGCCGACGGGAGCGCCCCCAGCGCCGTCATCAGTAACAGGATCATGTCGTCTCGCCCCCGCCCGCTCCCCCGCCAGCCGGATCATAGCCCCGTGCGCGGACGCCCCGTCAACCGTCCGGCGGGCTCAGCCGAGCGCAGCCGCCCAGGTGGTGAGGGCGGCGAAGTCGGCGGGCCGCAGGCCGACCCGGTGGTCGACCGGCAGGGTGAGCGCGGGCGCCGGGTGGTGGGCGGCGATCCAGGCGGTGTCGGCCGGTTCGAGCTCGTCGTCCACCCAGGCGAACGGCCGCCCGGCGGCCCACTCGACCAGGTGCCGGGTCTTCCAGTGCAGGCCGTCCGGGTCGCCGTGGTGCATGGACGGCCAGTCCACGTACGGGAGTTCGGGCAGGCCGAGGAGCGGCGCCAGGTGCTCGTTGGCCTCGTCCTTCCAGGTGGTCGCCCAGACCAGCTCGAACGGCAGCGCGCGCAGGGCCGGCCCGTGCTCCGGGTGCAGCCAGACCCGCAGCGGCTTCGGGTTGCGCACGCCCGACGCCCGCTGCCGCTCCCGCCAGGTCCGGGAGGCGACCCGGTGCGTCAGGTAGCCCTCGGGGCGGCGGTACGGCGAGCCGACGTACGGGGCCAGCGGGCCGTCGACGTCCAGCATCAGCAGCGGACGGGGGGCCGCTTGGCACTCCGGGCTCGGGCGGTCCGTCATCCGTTGCTCCAGGCGCGGGCGGCGGCGATCCGGCGGCCGCCGCTGGGGTGGGTGGCGAGCAGCAGCTCCAGGGCGCGCGGCGGGTACGGGTCGGCGACGTTGGCGACCACCAGGCGGCGCTGCATGGCGATGAACTGCTCGGCATCACCGGTCAGTTCGAGGGCGTGCCGGTCGGCGCGGGCCTCGATCCGGCGGCTCGCGGCGCACTGCGCGGGCAGGCTGGCCGCGCCGATCAGCGCGGCCAGGGCGGCCAGCAGCGGCAGCGAGCGCGGGTCCTGCGGCGAGGCCGCGCCGGCCGCGTCCAGCAGTGGCCGCCAGGCCAGCAGCGCGGCCAGCACCGGCACCACGGCGGCGGCGCCGAGCGCGCCCAGCACGGTGCCGGTGAGCACGTCCCGGTGCTTGACGTGGCCGAGTTCGTGCGCGGCGACCAGTTCGATCTCGCGCGGCTCGGCGGTGGTCAGCAGGGTGTCGTACACCACGATCCGCCGGGTCGGGCCGAAGCCGGAGACGTACGCGTTCAGCGCGGTGGTGCGGCGGGAGGCGTCGGCGACCAGCACGTCGCGCACCGCGATGCCGTCCCGGCGGGCCAACTCCAGCAGCGCGGTGCGCAGTTCGCCCTCCGGCAGCGGCTCGAACCGGTTGAACAGCGGCTCGAACACCAGCGGATGCAGGAAGGACAGCGCCACCGTCAGCAGCGCCGCCGCGACCGCGCCGAACGCCCACCAGTGCCCCGGCGAGCGGCCGATCAGCGCGTACAGGCCGAGCGCGAGCGGCAGGAACAGCGCCAGCGTCACGGCAGTGCCGCGCAGCGCGTCCACCGCCCAGCCGGCCCAGCCCTGGGTGACCAGGCCGAACCGGGCCGAGGCCGTCCGGACCCGGGCCGAGAACGGCAGCGCCACCAGCCGCCCCAGCAGCACCAGCGCCGCGCTCCCGCCCAGCACCCGGGCCGCCCAGCTCCCGCCGAACAGGTCACCGGCGGCGGAGACCAGCCCCGCCCCGGCCCCGGTGAACCCGAGCGCCGCCGCCAGCAGCAGCGCGGCCGCCTGCCCGCCCAGCACCCACGGCAGCCGGGCCCGCCGCAGCGCACGCCCGCGCGCCAGCTCCGCCGCGCTGAAGTCGGCCCCGGCGCCCGCGTTCTCGCTCATGCCCCCAGCCTAGTGACCCCGGCCGTCCCCGCGCCCTGCCCTTCCGTGCCGTGCCGCCCTACGCTTTCCGTTCCGCGTCGGGCCGTTCCGCACCATGGCCTTCCGCGCCGTGCCGCCGCAGCGCCGCGGCGAACCAGCCCAGGACGGGGGCCAGCACCGGCGGTTGCGGCCAGCCGTTGATCCGGGCCACCAGCTCCCAGTAGCGCTCCACCCGCGGGTCCGCCGCCACCTCCAGGCGCTCCAGGATCCAGCACCGCAGCTCCGGGTCGTCCGGACGGTCGAAGGTCTCGGCGTAACGGGCCGTCAGCTCCGCCACCACCTCCCCCGCTGCCGGGCTGCCGGGCTCGGTCCCGGCGGCCAGCGCGCCGTTCACGGCCGCCACCACCCGCTCCGTCAGCTCGTGGTGCAGCCCCGTGCGGTCGCCCTCGGCGCGCTGCGCGGCCTGGTAGGCGGCCATCCGGCGGACCGAGGCCCGGAAGTCCCGGTCGGCGGTCAGCCCGGCCAGCTCGGCCCAGGCTGCGACCTGCCCGGGGTCCGGGTCCGCCGGCAGCTCCGGCGTCACCGTCCTTACCAGGGCCACCAGTTCGGGGTTGGCGTCCGCCGTCCCGAACGTGTCGGTCACGAACTCCTCGATCATCAGCCGCCGTTCCTCGGCGGACAGGCGCACCAGCCGGTGCATCATCGCGGTCTCCTTCGGGTCGGTTCCTCGTTCGGCCACCGCGCGCAGGACCGCGCGGCGCGAGCGCAGCGCCCGGATCTGCACGTCCAGGGCCTCGGCGTGCGCCCGGGCCACCTCCGGAAGGCTCCCCTCCCGCTCCAGCACCTGCCGGACCACCGCCAGCTCCAGCCCCAACTCGCGCAACGTCCGCACCAGTTCGAGCCGTGCCAGGGCCTCCGTCCGGTACCTCCGGTACCCGGCCGCACTGCGCTCCGCGGACGGCACCAGCCCGATGTCGGAGTAGTACCGGACGGTCTTCACCGTCACCCCGACCCGTCGCGCCAGCTCCCCGATCCCCAACAGTCCGTCGCCGTCCATGCCCTCACCCTCCGGTCTCCCCCGACGGGAGAGTCAACCCGACGGGAGAATCGAGCAGCCCGCGGAACGACCCCGCACGGCTCAGCCCGGGGTTCCGTTCGGCCAGACGCAGGGCGAGGCCACCGTCAACCGGAGCGTCCTGGTCACGTCGCCGCTCTCGGTCAGTTCCGCGACGTACCGGTCGGCGGGCCGCTCGAACACCCGGACCCCCGGCTCCTGCCGCCGGGGTTCGAAACCCAGCTCCCGCACCTTCCGCTCGAAGGCCGCGAAGACCGCCGGATTCCCCTCGGGCCGACCGCTGGCGACCACCGCCCGCACGCTGAGCTCGACCCGCCCTTTCGGTCCCGGAATGTCCGTGGCCTCGCACTCCAGTGGACTCAACTCGCCCGGCGGGGCAGCTGATTGACCACTGCCGAGCAGGGCCTGCCGAATCTCGGCGTCGTACGCCAACACCTGCCGGCCGGCCTCGTCCTTGGTCACGGCCGGCTTGAGCTGCTCCTTCTGGAGCCCGCAGGAAGCCAGGAGCAGAACGGCGGTGGCCGCAATGATCGTTCGCAACTGTCGCACGGTCAACAGTCCCCCGTAATCGCCTGCCCGTCCGTACGCGACACCACCCTAGCCAGTCGATACCGCGCCCGGGAGCGGTTCGCCGAGCGGCGGCAAATCCTTCGGAACCGGTGGGGGGATCGGCCTACGATGGCGGGATGTTCGAGGAGAGTCTGCAGGTCGCGCTGGAGTTCCGGCGCGGGTTCGCCCGGCGGCAGGCCGGCGAGGTGGTGGAGGTGCCGGGCGGGTTCGCGGTGCTGCACGAGCGGTTCGAGTACTCGCACGAGCACAACCAGCTGGTGCTGGACGTGCCGCCGGGCGGGCTGGACGTGGCGGAGCTGGCGGAGGACGTGCTGGGGCACCTGGGGCACCGGCGGATCTCGGTGTTCGACGACGCCTCGGGGCGCGCGCTGGCGCCCGGGCTGGTGGCGGCCGGGTACCGGCACGAGACCGAGGTGGTGATGGTGCACCGGGGGGAGGTGCCGGCCGGTGCGGGGGCCCGGGTGGCGACGCTGGCGGAGGTCGCCCCGGCGCTGGAGCGGCAGTGGCGGTGCTGGCTGCCCTGGGCCTCGGAGGACTCGATCGCACAGCTGGTGGGCCGCCGGACGGCCCGGGAGGCGGGCGCGGAGCGGGTGGTGACGGTGGCGGCGCACGACACCGACGGCACCGTCGGCGCCTGGGCCGACCTCTACCAGGACGCCGCGGGCACCGCGCAGATCGAGGACCTGGCGACCGCCGAGGACCGGCAGCGCCGCGGCCTGGCCGACGCGGTGCTGGCGACCGCGCTGCGGCTGGCCGCCGACTGCGCGCCGGACGGCCTGCGCTTCCTGGTCGCGGACGCCGAGGACTGGCCGCAGCACTGGTACGCCCGGCGCGGTTTCGTCACGGTCGGCCGCACCCACGGCTTCGTCCGGATGTGAACCGGCCTCCCCGGCAAGGGAGTCGACGCGACGGCGCCCGCCGTTCCCCTCGCGGGGAGCGGCGGGCGCCGTCGTGGCGGTACGGGCGGATCAGACCTGGCCGACCTTCTCCAGGGCCTCGCAGCAGGTGTTGATCAGCAGGCGGGTGACGACGTACGGGTCGACGTTCGCGTTCGGGCGGCGGTCCTCGATGTAGCCCTTCTGCTCCACCTCGACCTGCCACGGGATGCGGACCGAGGCACCGCGGTTCGAGACGCCGTAGGAGTAGACGTTCCACGGGGCCGTCTCGTGCTTGCCGGTCAGGCGGGACTGGATGTCGTCACCGTACTGGTTGACGTGCTCCAGCACCTTCTCCTGGGAGGCGCCGAGCGACTCGCAGGCGGTGATGATGGCGTCGTAGCCCTCGCGCATCGCCTTGGTGGAGAAGTTGGTGTGCGCACCCGCGCCGTTCCAGTCGCCACGGGCCGGCTTGGCGTCCAGGGTGGCGTCGATGCCGAACTCCTCGGCGGTGCGGTAGAGCAGGTAGCGGGCGATCCACAGGTCGTCCGAGACGGTCAGCGCGTCGACCGGGCCGATCTGGAACTCCCACTGGCCGGGCATGACCTCGGCGTTGATGCCGCAGATCGCCAGGCCGGCGTCGATGCAGCGGTCGAGGTGCAGCTCGACGATCTCGCGGCCGAAGACCTCCTCGGCACCCACACCGCAGTAGTAGCCGCCCTGCGGGGCCGGGTAGCCGCCCTCCGGGAAGCCGAGCGGGCGGGAGCCCTTGAAGAAGGTGTACTCCTGCTCGATGCCGAAGATCGCCTCCTGCGAGGCGTAGCGCTCGGCGACCTCGCGCAGCGCGGCACGGGAGTTGGACTCGTGCGCGTCGCCGTTGGTCTCCAGCACCTCGCACAGCACCAGGATGTTGTCACCGCCGCGGATCGGGTCCTTGACGACCTTCACCGGCTCCAGCACGCGGTCGGAGGCGTGGCCCTCGGCCTGGTTGGTCGACGAGCCGTCGAAGCCCCAGGTGGGGATCTTGTCCGCGTTCGGAAGCACCCGGGTCTTGGAGCGGAGCTTGGCGGTCGGCTTGGTGCCGTCGATCCAGATGTACTCGGCCTTGATCGCCACTGCGGTGATCCTCACTGCTTGGGTGGTGGGTGCCCGCGTAGCGTCGCAAGCCGCCGTTTCCCGGTTGTTCCTCCGATGTAACGCCCATGTGAACCAACGGTCCGGAGTGGCACGCTCACTGTTGGAGAGTGCCTGTCTCGGGATGCGAGCGCGCCACCTGGACGGAAGGGACGGAACGGACACCCGTCCGGTGCGGGACGGGCGCCGATCAGGACGGGACGGACCTCGGGTCAGTGGCGCCGGGCGTGCGCGGCCCGGCGGCGGCGGGTCATCCAGACTGCGGCGCCGCCGGTGACCACCAGGGTGACGGCGCCCGCGGCGAGCGCCGTCGTCCCGGCCGCGCCGGTGGCGGCCAGCTCCTCGCCCGCCGCCTTGGGCACCGGCCGGTTCTGCGCGCTGCCGGCGGTCGACGGGGCGACGGCCGGGGCGCTGGTGGCGGGGGCGGGCACCGGCTTCTCGCAGGACACCGAGGCGACCGTCACCCGGCCCTCGACGGTGGCGACGTTCAGGTTCAGCGGGTTCAGCTTGACCTGCAGCTCCAGCGCGGAGGCCGCGGCGGTGGCGGAGGTGACCGTCTTCCTGGCGAACTCGACGTCGACGGTGCCGACGGCCGGCACGGCCACCTGGGTGGGCGAGTTGAGGCCGACGGCGACGGACTTGCCGAGCACCGTGACCCGCGCGGGCGCGATCACGTCGGCGGTCGGCTGCCCGTCCACCGGGCAGGTCGCCTCGGCGCTCATCGCCTCCAGGCCGACCAGGGTGGTCAGCGGCAGGCCGGGCGCGTGCAGGTCGGCGGCGACCAGTTTCACGGAGGCGGTGGCCTGTTTGTCGTCCACCTTGGTCACCGACTTGCCGACCTCGGCCTTCACCAGGGTGACCGGCCGCCCGCCGTCGACGCCGTCGACGGTGGCGGTGAGCATCGCGCCGTCGCGCCGGGCGGGCGACTCCACCTTGTTCAGCGCCACCGCGACCGGGACCTTCACCTTGTTCAACAGCGTGACGTCCAGCGCGAGTTCGGCCGTCACGGCGCTGGCCCGGCCGGGCTTGGCGACCGCAGTGGGCGTGGCGGGCGCCGCAGTCGTGGCGGGCGCGGTGTCGGCCGCAGCGGCCGGGAGCGGCAAGGTGACGGCGAGCGCGGACACCGCCAGGGCGGACGCGGCGACGACACGCAGGGTGCGCACGGGCAGAACGGGCATGGCAGGGACCCCCACACGACGGTGACTGGCGGAGCGCGCCCGCAGCCTCGCCCGGCGAACGGCCCTGCGGTGCCTCGAAGTCGGCTCGAAGTCGGCTCGCAGCTGCCTCGCTCGGGAAGGGGACTCGCGCTCCCGGCTGCCGCCAGTCTTCTCGAACAGTGCGTCACTTCAGCAACACAGAGCGTCATTTCACCCTTTGGGGTGGTGTTGACGCTCCACGTTGACCATTCGGGGGTTCGACCTGACGGATTCCCGTCGGGATCTGTCCGCCCGCCGGGGGTCGGCGGGCGGACGCGGCTCGATCCGTCAGCCGGTCAGGCCATAGGCCAACATGCCGTCCACGTCCGGGAGTCGGGAGAATCCGGCGCGCTCCATGACCCGCTGCGAGGGGACGTTGTCGGGCGTGGTGGTGGCGATCACCTGCTCCACCCCGGGGCGGGCCAGCGCCCAGCGGGCGAGCGCGCCGAGCGCCTCGGTGGCGTAGCCGTGGCCGCGGGCCGGCTCGACCAGGTCGAAGCCGATCTCCACCCGGCCGCCGTCCGGGGCGCCGTGGAAGCCCATGCCGCCGACGGCCAGGCCGTCCTCGGCCCGGATCAGGGCGTAGTTGCCCCAACCCGCCTGCCACAGACCGGCCGCGGCGGCGCCGGCCATCATCCGGGCGGCCACCCGACTGCCGTCGCCGGGCTCCCCGCCGAGCCACTCCAGGCCGGCGGCGCCGCCGTCCCGCAGCGACTCGGCCTCGGCCGGCAGGATCTCCCGCAGCCGGATCCGGTCGGCCGGGATCTCCGTCCGCTCCGGGGCTCCGGCGGTGGGCTGCTGCTCGGCGGACGGGGTGGTGAGGTCGGTCACAGGTGCTCCATCATTGCGGTGGTACTGATCGGTACCCCCGCAGCCTGCCGCAACTTCGTCCCCGAATCGAGGGTTTTTCGCCAGCCCGTTCGGGCCTCGCCGGTGTTGCCGTACCGGTGTCGTCGTGCCGGTGCTGCCGTATCGGGGTTGCCGCGCCGGTGTTCAGGCGGGCAGTCGCCAGTCGACCGGGGAGCCGCCCTGCCGGACCAGCAGGTCGTTGGCCCGGCTGAACGGGCGGGAGCCGAAGAAGCCGCTCGCCGCGGAGTACGGGCTCGGGTGCGGGGACTCGATGCTGGGCACCTGGCCGAGCCACGGGCGCAGTTCGCGGGCGTCCCGGCCCCAGAGGATGGCGACCAGCGGGCCGCCGCGCGCCGCGAGGGCCTTGATGGCCTGCTCGGTGACGGCCTCCCAGCCCTTGCCGCGGTGGCCGTTGGTCTTCCGGGCCTGGGTGGTGAGCGCCCGGTTGAGCAGCAGCACGCCCTGCGCGGCCCACGGGGTGAGGTCGCCGTTGGCGGGCGGCGGGAACCCGAGGTCCTGGCTGTACTCCTGGTAGATGTTCACCAGGCTGGCCGGCACCGGCCGGACCTCCGGCGCCACCGAGAAGCTCAGCCCGACCGCGTGGCCGGGCGTGGGGTACGGGTCCTGGCCGACGATCAGCACCCGGACGTCCGCGAACGGCTGCTGGAACGCCCGCAGCACCTGCGGGCCGGGCGGCAAGTAGGTACGCCCGGCGGCGAGTTCGGCGCGCAGGAAGTCGCCCATCGCGGCGACCTGCCCGGCCACCGGGGCGAGGGCCTGGGCCCAGCCGGATTCCACGAGTTCGTTCAGGGGTCGAGCAGCCATGGACGCCAGCCTATCGGCCGCACCGACAGCCGCAGTTCACCAGCCCGCGCCATCCGGACTGCCCCGTCCGGACCGCCCCGTCCGCCGGGGTCCCCCGAGGTCCCCCGAGGTCCCCGGGGTCAGCCGACCACCCGGCCGTTCAGGACGATGTGCGCGGGGGTGGCCAGGACGCGCAGGTCGGCGCGCGGGTCCTCGGGGTAGAGGACCAGGTCGGCGGGGGCGCCCTCGTCGAGGCCGGGGCGGCCGAGCCAGCTGCGGGCCGACCAGCTGGCGGCCGACAGGGCCTGGAGCGGGGTGAGTCCGGCCTTCGTCAGCTCGATCGCCTCCTCGGCGACCAGGCCGTGGGCGAGCGAGCCGCCCGCGTCGGTGCCGACGTAGACCGGGACGCCCGCGTCGTGGGCGGCCGCGACCGTGTCGTAGCGGCGGGCGTGCAGCCGCCGCATGTGGGCGGACCAGGCCGGGAACTTGGCCTCGCCGCCGTCGGCGAGCTTCGGGAAGGTGGCGATGTTGACCAGGGTCGGGACGATGGCGACGCCGCGTTCGGCGAAGGCCGGGATCAGATCCTCGGTGAGGCCGGTGGCGTGCTCGACGCAGTCGATGCCGGCGGCCAGCAGGTCGGGCAGCGACTCGGTGGCGAAGCAGTGCGCGGTGACCCGGGCCCCCTCGGCGTGCGCGGCGGCGATCGCCCCGGCGAGCGCGTCGCCCGGCCAGCAGGCCTTCAGGTCGCCGGCCTCCCGGTCGATCCAGTCGCCGACCAGCTTGACCCAGCCGTCGCCGCGCCGGGCCTCGGCGGCGACGTACGCGGCCAGGTCGCCGGGCTCGATCTCGTGCGCGTAGTTGCGGATGTAGCGGCGGGTGCGGGCGATGTGCCGCCCGGCCCGGATGATCTTCGGGAGGTCTTCGCGGTCGTCGATCCACCGGGTGTCGGCGGCCGAGCCGGCGTCCCGGATCAGCAGGGTGCCGGCGTCCCGGTCGGTGAGCGCCTGCTTCTCGCTGGTGCTGCGGTCGACGGCGCCGTGCGCGTCCAGCCCGACGTGGCAGTGCGCGTCGACCAGGCCGGGCAGCGCCCAGCCGGTGAGGACGGCGTCCGGCTCGGCGGCGGGGCGCTCGAAGGTCACCCGCCCGTCCACCGACCAGAGTTCGTCCCGGACGTCCTCCGGGCCGACCAGCACCCGGCCCCTGATGTGCAGCACCCCGCGGTCCGTCATGCCCCGCACTGTACCCGCGGCGCCACGGGTGCACCGGCCCGCGTGGGGCAGACTGGACGGCGGTGTCGCTCCGCTCACGAAAGGCCCTTGCCGCATGCTGCTCGACCTGCCCCCGCTGACCGCCGACCGGTTCGCCGCGATCGAGGACAAGGTGGCGGCGCTGCTGCGCACCCGGGCCGACGTGATCGTCACCCAGGGCGAGGCGCTGCTGCCGCTGGAGGCCGCGATCAAGGGCGCGGCGCACCCCGGCTCCACCGCGCTGAACGTGGTCACCGGCCCGTACGGGCAGACCTTCGGCGGCTGGCTGCGGGACGCCGGGGCGAAGGTGGTCGACCTGGCGGTGCCGTACGAGACAGCGGTCTCCGCCGAGCAGGTCGCGGCGGCGCTGGACGCGCACCCGGAGATCGACTTCGTCTCGCTGGTGCACGCCGAGGCCGCCACCGGCAACACCAACCCGGTCGCCGGGATCGCCGAGGTGGTCCGGCGGCACGGCGCGCTGCTGATGTTGGACGCGGTGGCCTCGGTGGCCGCCGAGCCGCTGCTCACCGACGAGTGGGGCGTCGACCTGTGCGTGATCGGCGGGCAGAAGGCGATGGGCGGGCCGGCCGGCGTCTCGGCGGTCTCGGTGAGCGACCGGGCCTGGGAGCGGATCGCCGCCAACCCGGCCGCGCCGCGCCGCTCCTACCTCTCGCTGCTGGACTGGAAGGAGCGCTGGACGGACGCCGGGCGGACCCAACTGCCGCACGCACCGGCCCAGTTGGAGATGCTGGCGCTGGAGGAGTGCCTGGCCGCGATCGAGGCCGAGACGCTGGACGCGGTGATCGCCCGGCACCGCGCCGCGGCCGCCGCCACCCGCGCGGGCGTCCTGGCCCTCGGCCCGCTCACCCGCGGCGCCCTCGCCCCGTACGTGACCCGCGCCGAGGACGCCGCCCCGGTCGCCACCACGCTGCGCACCACCGGCAACGCCACCGAACTCGCCGCCGAGATCCGCCGCCGCGCCCCGCACCTCCCCGTCCAGGCCGGCGGCGGCCTGCTCGCCTTCACCATGCTCCGGATCAACCACTACGGCCCGGCCGCCACCCCCGAGACCGTCCTCGCCGTCCTGGAGGCCCTGGCCGAGGCCACCGGCGTCTCCGCCGCCCCGGCGGTCGAGGCGGCCACCGAGGCCTGGGAGCAGGCGATCTGACGTTCCGTCGGACAGCGGGGAGCAGGCCGGAGGGTTCGTCGAGCACTCCTTCGTCGGCCGCCCGCATCGCCGGCCAGGAGCCGCCCCGGACGACCGGCAGGGCGGGCGGCAGGGCGGGCAGGACAGGCCCTCGGGGTGACAGGGTTCGGCTGCCGGTGGCCCGCCGTTCACCGGGGTGGCGACCGGTGTATCCGGACGGCGGCTTGGCTGGGCAACCCCCGTCGAGTTGTCTGTACAACCGGAGGCTGCTCCATGTCCGTGCCCAACCCGTACTGGCTGCGCGACAACTGCCCGTGCACCGACTGCCGCGACCCGCGCAGCGGGCAGAAGCGGTTCCGGATCGGTGACCTGCCCGAGGACCTGGCCGCCGTCGAGGCCGCCGAGGACGCCACCGGCCTGACGGTGCGCTGGTCCGACGGCCACCGCTCGCACTACCCGGCCGGCTGGGACGACCACGAGGAGCCCGACGACCGCACCGAGCACGCCAAACGCCTGTGGCAGGCCGCCGACTTCGCCTGCGGCCTGCCCGAGGCCGACTGGCCGGCCTACCTGGCCGACCCGGAGGAGCGGATCGCGGTGCTCGCCGCCGTCCGCCGCTCCGGCTTCGCGCTGCTGCGCGGCGTCCCGACCGAGCCGGGGCGGGTGCTGGAGGTGGCCCGCAGCTTCGGGTACGTCCGGGAGACCAACTACGGCGCGCTGTTCGACGTCCGGGTCGAGCCGGACGCCGCGAACCTGGCCTTCACCGACGCGGCGATCGCCCCGCACACCGACAACCCGTACCGCGACCCCGTCCCCACCCTGCAGCTGCTGCACTGCCTGCACAACGAGGCGGTCGGCGGTGACTCCGGGCTGGTGGACGGCTTCCGGGCCGCCGACCTGCTGCGGGCCGAGGACCCGGCGGCGTTCGCGCTGCTGGCCCGGACCCCGGTGCCGTTCCGCTACCGGGACCGCACCGCCGACCTGTCCGCCGAGCGGCCGATGATCGGGCTGGACCCGCGCGGCGCGATCCGCGAGGTGCGCTTCAACAACCGCTCCCTCGGTACCCTGCGCGGCCCGGGCGGCACCGAGCCGGACGTCTTCTACGCCGCGTACCGGGCGTTCGCCGCGATCACCCTGCGCCCGGAGCTGCAGTTGGAGTTCCGGCTCGGCCCCGGCGACTGCCTGGTCTTCGACAACACCCGCCTGCTGCACGCCCGCACCGCCTTCGAGGGGGCGTCCGGCCGCCGCCACCTGCAGGGCTGCTACGCCGACCTGGACGGGCTCTCCTCCACGCTGGCCGTGCTGCGCCGCAACACCGCCGCGCTGGACGAACTGGAGGCGCTGTTCGAGGGCGAGGGGGCCGACGAGTACCTGGGCGAGGCCGTCACGCTGGCCGAGCACATGCGGCAGGCCGGGGCGCTGGCCCGGGCGGCGGGCGCGCCGCCCGCGCTGGTGGCCGCCGCGCTGCTCCACGACATCGGCCACTTCCGGGGCTCCGGGCGGGAGTTGATGGCGGGCAGCGACAACCGGCACGGCGAGACGGCCGCCGCCCGGCTGTCCCGCTGGTTCCCGCCGGCCGTCACCGAACCGGTCCGGCTGCACGTCGAGGCCAAGCGCTACCTGTGCACCGCCGAGCCCGGCTACGCCGACCGGCTCTCCCCCGCCTCCGTCCACACCCTGGCCGTCCAGGGCGGCCCGCACACCCCCGAGCAGGCCGCCGCCTTCGCCGCCCACCCCTTCGGCCCGGACGCGGTCGCCGTCCGCCGCTGGGACGAGGCCGCCAAGGACCCGGCCGTCACCGCCCCGCCCTTCGCCGAATTCCGCCCGCTGCTCCTGGAGTTGATGGGCTGACCGCCGCCGCCCCGGACCGGCCCGCCCCCGATTACCCATCCGACCTGCGGATGTGCCATGATTCTTCTCGTTCGGCCGGAAGAGCGAAGAACCAAGGCCGATCATGCGTCGGTGGTGCAGCGGTAGCACACCTGTCTTCCTGGCAGGAGGGCTGGGTTCAATTCCTGGCCGGCGCTCGACAGAACAAGGAAGCCCCCGCCCTCCCGGACGGGGGCTTCCGCCGTTCCCGGGGTCTCCCGGGCCGGGAGGCGCCGCCCCCGGCCCGGCCGCACCCGGCGGGACCTCAGTCGTCGTCCCGGGCGTGCCGCGAAAGGGCGGACGAGGCCAGCGAGTTGTGGATGGAGAAGGCGACGGTGCCGGGCAGGTAGCGGTCCTGGGACCACTCGACGGGGGTGCCGGTGGGGTCGGTGGTGCGGCGCTTCTCGCGGAGCAGCGGGCTGCCGCGGCGGCAGGTGAGCAGGCGGGCGTCGTCGGCGTTGGCGGCGACCACGTCGATGGTGTGGTCGGCGTCGGTGAACAGGATGCCGTGCTCGCGCAGCGGCTCGGTGTGCGAGACCACGTCCGGGGGGAGCTGGGCGACCAACTCGCCGACCCGGGGCGGGTAGACGGTGCGCTCGACCATCACGGGGGTGCCGGAGAGGGTGCGCAGCCGGAGCGTCACGTAGACCTCGGTGCCGGGCTCCAGGCGGAGCTGCTCACGCTCGGCGGCGTCGGCGGGGCGGCGGATCAGCGATTCGAGCCGGCCGCCGGGCTCCTCGCCCATCGAGCGGGCCCAGTGGGTGAAGGAGAGGAGTTCGGAGAAGGACTGGACGCGGGCGCTGCCGAGGACGACCCGGCGGGTGCCGCGGCGGGAGGTGACCAGGCCGTCGGCGCGCAGCAGGGCGAGGGCCTGCCGGACCGTTCCGCGGGAGACGCCGTACTGCTCGGCGAGGGCGCCCTCCGCCGGCAGGCGTCCGGAGTCGCCGAACGAGCCGGAGGTGATCGCTTCGCGCAGGTCGGCGGCCACCTTGCGGTAGAGCGAGCCGGCGGCGCGGTCCTGGTCGAGTGCCACGTGCGTCGATGTCCCTTTGCTGGTACGGGGGTTGGAATGTGTTCGCGCCGTGATCGCGCGTACACCATTGACTGTAGCCGCTGCTCCCGCCCGCTCCGGCGCCGGGCGAGACCGTTCCCGCAGCCGACCCCCGTACTGGGCCGTCCGTTCACCTTCCCGTCACCGGGCTCGGGCGTACTTGCTCTCGGCGCCGGAAGTTGGCTGGCCAACTTGGTCAGGACAGGACCGCGCCGCCCCTCGAAGCATCCGCGCCGTACGCGCACCGCACCACCACGCACCGAACACTTCCCGTGATCTCTGCAGCTCCACTTCCTCCAGGAGACCCTCCCGTGACCGTGCACCGCCACCGCGCCGCCGCCCTCGCGGCCGTGCTGACCGCTGCCGCGCTCTCCCTCACCGCCTGCGGCTCCGCCGGCTCGACCGCCAAGTCCGGCGACACCGCCAAGGGCGGGAAGGACGCGAAGACCGCGACCTCGCTGGCCGACTTCGGCGGCATGGACGGCCTGGTGGCCGCGGCCAAGAAGGAGGGGAAGCTGCACGTCATCACCCTCCCCCGCGACTGGGCCAACTACGGCAAGCTGATGGACGACTTCAAGGCGAAGTACGGCATCGAGATCGAGGACGAGAACCCGGACGGCTCCAGCCAGGACGAGATCAACGCGATCAAGTCCCGCAAGGGCCAGGACCGCGCCCCCGACACCGTCGACCTGGGCTCGGCCTTCGCGCTGTCCGCCGCCAAGGAGGGCATCCTCGCCCCCTACAAGGTCGTCGCCTTCGACAAGATCCCGGACACCATGAAGGACCCGGCCGGCCTGCGGGTCAACGACTACGGCGGCTACGTCTCGATCGGCTGCGACGCCAAGAAGGTCGCCAACTGCCCGAAGACCTTCGCCGACCTGCTGAAGCCCGAGTACAAGGGCCAGGTCGCGCTGAACGGCAACCCGACCAAGTCCGGCTCGGCGTTCGGCGGCGTGTACGCGGCCGCCCTGGCCAACGGCGGTTCGCTGGACAACATCCAGCCCGGCATCGACTTCTTCGCCAAGCTGAAGCAGTCCGGCAACTTCAACCCGGTCGAGTCCACCCCGGCGACCGTCGAGAAGGGCGAGACCCCGATCTCGATCGACTGGTCCTACCTGAACGCCGGCTACACCGACGAGTTCAAGGGCAAGGGCGTCGACTGGAAGGTGTCGATCCCCAGCGACGGCTCCTACGCCCAGTTCTACAACCAGGCCATCAACAAGGACGCCCCGCACCCGGCGGCCGCCCGCCTGTGGATGGAGTACCTGTACTCCGTCGAGGGCCAGAACGGCTTCATGGGCGGCTACGCCACCCCGGCGCTGTTCGACGCGTTGAAGAAGGACGGCACCCTGGACACCGCCGCAGCCGCCAAGCTGCCGGTCGTCGAGAAGCCCTTCACCACCTTCCCGAGCTCGGAGCAGATCGACGCGGCCAAGAAGGTCGTGACCGATAACTGGGCCAAGGCGATCGCGGGCTGATCACCGACATGACCACGGCTCCCACCCCGGTGCCGACCCCGGCCGCCGCTGGCACCAGCGGCGGCCCGGGGGCTCCCGGCGCCGCCACCGAATCCCCCGCCACCGACTCCCCCACCGCCGCCACCCCGCCGCCGGTCGCGGCCGAGCGCCGTCTGCTGCGCGGCGGTTCCTGGCTGGCCACCGTGCCGCTGCTGGTGTTCTTCGCCATCGGCTTCGGCCTGCCGGCGATCGCCATCGTCACCGGCGCGTTCACCGTCTCCAGCGACTCGGACACCGACCCCGGGGCGTTCACCACCGCCAACCTCACCGACTCGGTGCAGGGCGCGTACTGGACGGCGCTGCTGTCCAGCATCAAGCTGTCCGCGCTCACCGCGCTGATCGGCACCGTGCTCGGCGTGCCGATCGCCCAGGCCGTGGTCACCTCCCGGTTCCGGATGCTGCGCGAGGCCGTGCTGACCGCCTCCGGCGTGCTCGCCAACTTCGGCGGCCTGCCGCTGGCCTTCGCCTTCGTCGCCACTCTCGGCAACGCCGGCGAGCTGACCAAGATGTTCCACCTGACCGACCACGGCTGGTCGCTGTACAGCTTCACCGGCCTGACCGTCACCTACCTGTACTTCCTGGTACCGCTGATGGTCCTCACCATCACCCCGGCCCTGGAGGGCCTGCGGGTGCAGTGGCGCGAGGCCGCCCAGAACAACCGGGCCACCGCGCTGCAGTACTGGCGGCACGTCGCGCTGCCGATCCTGTTCCCCTCGCTGCTCGGCGGCTTCGTGCTGCTGTTCGGCTCGGCGTTCGCCGCGTACGCGACCGCCGCCGCGATGGTCGGCGCGACCGTCCCGCTGATCAGCCGTCAGATCGCCGACGCGCTCTCCGGCAACGTGCTGGTCGGCCAGGGCAACCTGGCGCTCGCGCTCAGCCTGGACATGATCATCGTCGCCGTCCTCGTGATGGCCGTCTACCTGCCCCTCCAGCGTCGGAGTGCCCGATGGCTCAGCTGATCTCCCGCCTGCGGATCTGGCGCGGAGCCGTCCTGCTGCTGGCCGGCCTGTACTTCCTGATCCCGATGGCCGCCTCGGTCTGGTTCTCGATCGACAACCAGGACGGGATCTCCTTCGACGCCTACACCGGCCTGCTCTCCGCGCCCGGCTTCACCGACAGCCTGGTGCTCACCCTGGAGCTGGCCGCCGTCACCGTGGTGGTGCTGCTGCTCCTGCTGGTGCCCGCGATGATCGCGGTCCGGCTCGGCTCGCCGAAGCTCCGCCCGGTGCTCGAAGTGGTCTGCACCCTGCCGCTGGTGGTGCCGCCGGTCGCGCTGACCGCCGGCGTCATCGGCGTGCTGCGCTGGGGCCCGGACTACCTGATGGACACCCCGTTCTTCCAGACCTTCGTGTTCGTCCAGCAGCCCGAGTTCCCGCTGGTCCTGGTCATCGCCTACGTGCTGATGGCGCTGCCGCTCGCCTACCGCGCGATCGACTCCGGCCTGCGCGCCGTGGACGTGCGCACCCTGGTCGAGGCCGCCCGCAACTGCGGGGCGAGCTGGCCGCGGGCCGTGTTCTCGGTGATCCTGCCGAACCTGCGCGGCGCGCTGCTGAACGCCGCCTTCCTGACCCTGGCCCTGGTCCTCGGCGAGTTCACCACCGCCTCGATCCTCGGCTACCAGCCCTTCGCCGTGTGGATCTACTCCGTCGGCAACAGCCAGGGCCAGATGTCCGTCGCGGTGTCCGTGCTCAGCCTGCTGATCACCTGGGTGCTGCTGCTCCTGCTGGCCGCCGCCGGCCGCGAGCGCCGCCACAAGACCGCCGCCACCTCCTGAGCCCCCGACCGGAGACCAGTCATGAGCACCGCCACCGTCGCCCCCGCCGGGTCCACCACCGCCAGCGCCACCGTCGAATTCCGTTCGCTGCGGCGGCAGTTCGGCACCACCACCGCCCTCGACGGGCTCGACCTCAAGGTCGAGCCGGGCGAACTCCTCGCCCTGCTCGGCCCGTCCGGCTGCGGCAAGACCACCGCGCTGCGCGTCCTCGCCGGGTTCGAGACCCACGACTCCGGCGAGGTCCTGGTCGACGGCGAGGACATCACCCGCATCCCCGCCCACAAGCGGGACGCCGGCATGGTGTTCCAGTCCTACAGCCTGTTCCCGCACCTCACCGCCGCCGACAACGTCGCCTTCGGCCTGCGGATGCGCGGCGCCGGCAAGGCCGAGCGCCGCAGGCGCGCCCAGGAGCTGCTGGAGCTGGTCGGCCTGCCGCAGCGCGCCGACCACTACCCGCACCAGATGTCCGGCGGCCAGCAGCAGCGCATCGCACTGGCCCGGGCGCTCGCCCTGCAGCCGCGGGTGCTGCTGCTCGACGAGCCGCTGTCCGCACTGGACGCCAAGGTCCGGCTGTCGCTGCGCGAGGAGATCCGCCGCCTCCAGCAGGAACTCGGCATCACCACCCTGTTCGTGACGCACGACCAGGAGGAGGCCCTCTCGATGGCCGACCGGGTCGCCGTGCTCCGGGCCGGCCGGCTCGAACAGTGCGCCACGCCCTCGGAGCTGTACTCCCGCCCGGCCACCGCCTTCGTCGCCGAGTTCGTCGGCACGATGAGCCGCATCCCCTGCGTCCGGGCCGGCGACGGCGAGGTCGAGGTGCTCGGCCGCCGCCACCCCGTGGACGGCGAACTGCCCGCCGACGGCGACCTGCACGTGCTGGTCCGCCCCGAGAACGTCGAGCTCGCCCCGGCCGCCGAGGGCCCCGCCCAGGTGGTCTCGGCCTCCTTCCTCGGCGCGGTCACCCGCCTCACCGTCCGCCTCGCCGACGGCACCGCGATCAAGGCCGACCTCCCCACCGAGACCGCCGCCGGCCTCCCGGTCGGCACCCGCGCCACCCTCACCCTCCCGGCCCGCCCGGTCCTGGTCGACCGCGCCGCGACCGCCGCCGCCTGACGGACCGTCGGCTCCCGCCCCGCCGCCGCGCGCGGAACGGAGCGGGAGCCGACGCCTCCGGAACCCTTTCGCGGACAGGGAGTTGCCCCCGCTCCACCGCCCCCCTGTGCGCCCGAAATCCACCGTAAGGTACCGCCATGCCTGCATCCCGCCCCGCCGCCGTCCTCTTCGACATGGACGGCACCCTGGTCGACACCGAGCACCTGTGGTGGCAGGCCGCGGCCGAACTCGCCGCCGAACTCGACCTCACCCTCACCGACGCCGACCTCCCGGACGTCCTCGGCCAGGCCGTCGAGCACACCGCCGCCCACCTGCACCGCAGCAGCCGCACCAGCCGCCCGGAGGCGGACCTCGCGGCCCGGCTGAACGAGAGCTTCGCCGCGAAGGTCGCCGCCGGGACCGTCCCCCGCCCGGGCGCGCTGGACCTGCTGGCCGCGCTGCACTCCGCCGGGGTGCCGACCGCGCTGGTCTCGGCCTCGCCGCGCCGGGTCGTCGACCTGGTACTCGGCACGCTCGGCCCGCACTGGTTCACCACCACCCTCGCCGCCGAGGACACCCCCCGCACCAAGCCGCACCCCGACCCGTACCTGGCCGCCGCCGAGCGCCTGGGCCTGGCCCCGGCCGCCTGCGTCGCCGTCGAGGACACCCCGACCGGCGTGGCCTCCGCCCGGGCGGCCGGCTGCGCGGTGCTCGCGGTGCCCTCCACCGTCCCGATCCCGGCCGCCGACGGCACCACCGTCCGCGACAGCCTGTCCGGCGTCGACCTCGGCTACCTCGCCGCGCTGGCCCCGGCCGCCTGATGCCCTACCTGCTGCTGGCCCTGGCGATCGCCTCCGAGGTCTGCGCGACCAGCCTGCTGAAACTCACCGACGGCTTCTCCCGGCTCTGGCCGAGCCTCGCCGTCGCGGCCGGCTACGTGCTCTCCTTCGCCCTGCTCGGCCGCGCCCTCAAGCACATCCCGGTCTCGATCGCCTACGCGGTCTGGTCCGGCGCGGGCACCGCGGCCGTCGCCGCGATCGGCGCGACCTTCTTCGGCGAGTCGCTGGGCCGCCTCCAGTGGTGCGGCATCGCCCTGGTCATCGTCGGCGTGGTCCTGCTCAACCTGCGCCCCTCGCACTGACCGTGCCCGGCTGCACACCTTGGCCGGTCGGGTCGGCGACCGTACTGTCCGACTCCGTCGGAAGGTCAGGCGCCCGCCGAATCACATCGGGAGTTCGGCGAAGAAATACCGCGTACGGCACCCGCATGAGGACGACCACCGTAGCAGCCAGCGGAACATATGCCGCCCCGCTCGATATTCCGATCCAATCGATGACGAAGAACATACCCAGCCCCAGGGTCAGCGATGCCACATGGGCCCCAATGGTCGACCACGGAATCAATCGCGTTTGAAACCCCGCATCGAACCTGGCTGCCACTCCTCTGTCGACCATCGAATAAATGTTCCGCGACCCCAGATCGTCAAGCAGTCGAGCAAGTGAACCGGCCAGCGCTGAAACGTCCTCCCCGGACTGCAAGGAACGCGCCAATCTGTCTTCCAGTTCGGCGATTTTCCCGGCAGTCAACCCCATGAGATGGGTCCGGCTGCATGCACCTCCGGAGAGCCCATACCTCCCGAACCGGTCCAGGGCCGATGAAACCTCGGAAACCCTGAGCACCAACTGATCAGCGCTGCGCAGATTTCTATCCACTCGATAAGCGCCGCAGCACGACAATGCAGAGCAGACGGACGCCACCAAGGCGTCCAGGCTGTTGGTGCGACGGACCGCCACCTGATCAACACTTATGATCGCAGCAGTAAGAGCGGAAACGATCAGCATTGGTGCAACGACCAGCGTAGGAACACTCCCAAGGTCGACCGTGAAGAAAAAAGCAATTGCGGCCGCGGCGGCGAACGTAATGGAAACTACAGCCAGAAACCATCCCGCGATCCGATGACCGCGCATCGACAGACCCCAGCGGAGCAATGATTCCCGCACCGCGATCGCCGGCTCCGGGGATCCAAATTCTCGCGCGACCTTCCGTGCATCAACGAATTTTTCACCAGCCTCTCGGCAGATCCGCCACCGGATCAGCCGGAGACGTCTCATGATCGCCCCGCCGCCGCGTCGCCTCAGCGGCAGATAGACGAGCTCCGCCATGAGCAGCGCGCTCAAGGTCGGCACCAAGATCGCAGCAGCACACATGAACACCAGGACAAATTGATTCACAATCCCCCCAAATGCAATCGGCCACATCGAAGAACATACCAGGAAGGAGATCGATATTCTAGCCCCGATAAAACCATGCAAACCCAGATAAAATATCCCTGCAATGCACCATCGGCACAAAAGTGGAGAATTTTCGACTGCTTTTCTCAAGTCTCGGCAGAACAGTCGGATTCGGGCAAGTGGCTTCGGATGGGAAACGAGGAGCAAGCAAAGCGAGCGGAAGATGCGACCGGACCTAATGTGCAGTCAGGGCTCCCCTGACAACGCTTATCCGGAGTTACTTGCCAAGGGGGCCGAACCGTGAGCAGGAGCGAAATGACCGGGGAGGGAGACTGGAGGAGCCCGTCCACCTCAGGTACTGGCATCTCGACCGACCGGGCGGAGATCGGATACCACGTGACCGATGTCGCCAGAGTCACCGCGCATGCTGACCAGGCCCCACAGCTCTGTCGCATGGAGGGAGTCGATTACCTGGCCTGGGGGCTCCTTGTCGCAGGACACCGACGCCCCCGAGGACTCCTTCGGTCTCGCTATCGCTCCAACAGGCTGAGCCGCCATCCACGCCGATGGCGAGTTCTTCCAGACTGTGACACCAGGGCCACCGGGCCCAGCGTCGGCTTGACAACGGGTTCACTTCGATGACCTGCTGGGAATCCCGACTGACTGCTTCATCGACAGCGTGTCGCTGTCGATGGCCGATGGCACGCTGTTACCGACGGCCGGATTCTGCGACGACCTGTTCGGCTAGCTTTTGGGGAGATCCTGCCGACAGTCAACCGGGAGGCCCTCTGGCACCATCTGTCCGAATCTGTCCGAGCTCAGTAGTAGCTCGGCCCTCCATTCGGGCGGATCCCCGGTGGCACGGTCGTCCGGGGGCGGTACCGGCAACCCGGTTGACGGGGCGTCGGCCCGGCGGCCACGATCCGGGGCCATGAGCGTCAAATCCACCCTGGCCAGGGCCGCCGCCGAGCACCGGGACGGCTGGGTCCTCCCGGCCCGGCGGCGGCTGCACGGCCTGCTGTCGAACGACCCGACCGACCTGGCGGTCCGGCACGCGCTGGCGCTGGCCTACGACCAGGCGGTGTCGGACGGGTGGCCGCCGCCCGGCGGCGAGGGCCGGCGCTGGTGGGAGCAGCACCTGTCGGAGGTCGGGCGCTGGAACTACCTGGACGAGTCGCTGACTGCGGAGGAGCTGACCGCGTTCACGCACCGGTTCCGCACCCCGGCCCGGCAGTTGGCGGTGCTGCGCTGGCCCGACCCGGCCGGGAACCCGCCCGGCACCGCACTGGCCCGCCGCCGCCTCGCCGCCCTGCACCACCGGGCCACCGGCACCGCCCCCGACTGGCCCGAGCACCCCGAGGACGCCGCGACCACCGTCTTCCCGGGCCCGGACCTGATCGCCCGGCCGCAGCCCGCCGTCCGCCGGTCCACCCCGCCGGTCCCGCCCCCGGTCCCCTCCCGCCCGGAACACCGGCCGGCCTACCGGGCCCTCATGCTGGCCCTGGTCGGCCTCGGCCCGCTCGTCCTCGCCCTGCTGGTCCTGGCCCTGCTCTTCTGAGCGCCGTTCCCCCCAGCGCCGTTCCCCCCAGCGCGACTCCTGCGGGCGCGGCTCCCGAGGCGGCCCGGCGCAGCGTCTCGACCCTGCCGGTGCCCCACTACCGTTCCCTGCCGCCCCGCCCGAGTCCCGCGCGGCTCCCGGGGCGGCTCAGCGCAGCGTGTCGCGCAGGGCGTCGACCCGGTCGACGGAGGCGGTGAAGTCCGCCCGGTCGAGTTCGCCGGAGACCAGGGCCGCGGCGAGCGCGTCGGCGGCCCGGTCGCCCTGCTCGACGTCCCGGGCGGAGCAGAGCAGCAGGTCGACGCCGGCCTGCGCGACGGCGAGGGCGCGCGGTCCGGTGCCGCCGACGGGGGCGAGGGCCTTGGCCTCCAGCGCGTCGGTGACGGTGACGCCCTGGTAGTGCAGGCGGTTGCGCAGTTCGTCCCGGACGATCGAGCCGGACATCCCGGCGGGGCTGCCGGGGTCGAGCACGGGGTAGACCGCCCAGGAGAGCATCACCAGCTTCACCCCGGCCGCGACCGCGTCCCGGTACGGGCGTTCGTCGACGGCGCGCAGCCGGTCCAGCGGGACGGGCAGGGTGACGGGTTCCTCGTCGGTGTTCGCCCCGGCGGGGGCGGTGCCCAGGCCGGGGAAGTGCTTGGCGGTGGCGGCGATCCCGGCACCCTGCTGGGCGGTGACGAAGGCCGCGCCGAGCCGGCCGACCGCGGCCGGGTCGGTGCTGTACGAGCGCTGGGCGCTGTCGGCGAAGTCGCCCGGGGTGCGGTACACGTCCAGCACGGGCGCCAGGTTGAGGTTCAGCCCGTAGGCGGCCAGCGCGGCGGCGGCCTCCCGGCCGGTGCGGGTGGCGGCGGCCACCGGGTCGGCCGAACTGCCCACGGTCTTCGCGGAGTCGGCGGGCCCACCAGGCAACCGGCGGACCAGGCCGCCCTCCTGATCGGTCATCAGCAGCAGCGGGCGGGGGTGCGGGCTCTGCTGCTCGGCGTCGCGCAGCTGCTGGACGGCGCCGCGCAGCACGGCCGGGTCGCTGCCGACGTTCTCGGCGAAGAAGATCACCCCGGCCACCCGGCCGGCCCGGACCCGCTCCAGCAGCGTCTCGGGCACGGTGGTGCCGGGGTAGGAGTAGACGATCCGCCGCCCGGCCAGCGCGGCCGCGGTCGCGGCGTCCACGGTGGGCGAGGGCGACGGGGCCGCCGTCGGGCTCGCCACCGGGCTCGAACTCGCCTCGGTGCTCGGACTGCTGGGCACGGCGCTCCTGCTCGGCCCGGCGCTGCTGCTCGTGCTGACGTCAGGACTCGGACTCGGGCCGGTGGACGCGCCGCCGCGCGCCCCGTTCGACCCGCAGCCGGCGAGCAGCAGCAGGCCGAGGGCGAGCGCTCCGAACGACCTGCGCGGGACCGGCATGCCGCCAGCCAAGCACGCGGACGCGCCCCGGGCCAGCACCGCGCCCGCCCGGGGCGTCGCGCGGCGCCGGCCCTCGCCGGAGCGACGGGGCGTCAGCCCTTCAGCAGGGCGGGCAGCTCGGCGATCGAGGCGAGCACGTGGGTGGCCCCGTCGGCGCGCAGCCGGGCCTCGTCGTGCGCTCCGGTGAGGACGCCCGCCACCACCGAGGCCCCGGCCCGGGTGCCGGTCAGCATGTCGTAGCCGGTGTCGCCGGCCACGGCGATCTGCCGCACCGAGTCGGTGGCGGTGCGCAGCAGCGCCGTCAGCACCATGTCGGGGTAGGGGCGGCCGCGGCCGGCATCGGCCGGGCAGAGCGTCAGGTCGGCGACGGACTGCCAGCCGAGCGCGGCCAGGATGCGGTCCTGGGTGGTCCGGGAGAACCCGGTGGTCAGCACAACCTTTCGGCCCTGGCCGCGCAGTTCGGCGATCGCCTCGGCCGCGCCGGGCAGCGCCTCGCAGCGCCCCTCGTCCACCAGGCTGTCGTACGCGGTCTCGAAGGCGAGATTCGCGCCCTGCGCCCGCTCCTCGTCCCCGCCGAACAGGTGCCGGAACACCGAGATCTTGGACTCGCCCATGGTGGCCCGGACGTGCGCCAGCATCGTCGCGTGCTCGGGGCTCCCGGTCTCCACCCCCTGCGAGCGCGCGGCGGCCGCGAACGCGAGCTCCACCAGGCCGTCGTCGGCGACGGTGGTGCCCGCCATGTCGAGCACCACCAGGTTCACATCGTGCGTGGTCATGATCCTGCCCTTGCAGTCGAACGAAAGTATGACGATTCATCAGCGCCCCGCCCCGGCGGCCTGCGGCGGCCCCGGGGCCGAAGCCGTCCCGCGGGCCCGGCCGGGCAGCCCGCTGCTCGAAGCCGGCGCACCGACCCTCGGCCCCGCCGGCCCGGCGGACGCCCCGAGCCCCGGCCCCACTCCTTGAACTCCCGGGTTGCCCGGCCGGCGGCCGTCCTGCGGCTCCGCCGGACAACCCGCTGCTCGAAGCCGACGACCCGGCCCGCGGCCCCGCCGGCCCGGCGGACGCCCCCGGCCCGAGCCCGCCGAGCTCCTGAGCCACCCGTACTCCCGAGCCCCCGTACTCCCGGGTGCCCGGCCGGCGGCCGTCCCCGGTCAGAGGCCCGCGGCGTCGGCGGTGGTCTCGGCGATGGCCGGGGAGCAGGTCATGCCGCGGCCGCCGGGGCCGGTGACCAGCCAGGCGGCGGGGGTGAGCTGCTGGCGGTGGACGACGCGGGTGGTGTCGACGCACTGGGCGTAGACGCCGGCCCAGCGGCGGCGGATCTTCGGGAGCGGGCGGCCGAGGAGTTCCCCGGCGACCTCGGCGACGTGCTCGTAGGGGTCCTCGACCACGTCGAAGCCGAAGGGCTGGTCGTACTCGTGGGTGTCGCCGACGGTCAGGCTGCCGTCCCTGCGCTGGACCATGAGCAGCTGCATCTTGTGCTCGGCGGCGACCGGCGGCTGCGGCTGCCCGGCCCGCAGGGCGTCCAGCTCGGGGCCGGCGAAGGCCGGGTAGTAGCGGAAGGAGTCGCCGTCGGCGACCGAGGTGGTGAGCGTCTCGCCGAGCGGGTCGGTCTGCATCATCTGCAACCGGACCCGGCGGACCGGGAGTTCGGGGGCGAGCTCGCGGACCAGGCCGCCGAGCCAGGCGCCGGTGCAGAGCACGACGAGGTCGCCCTGGTGGAGCTGCCCGTGGTCGTCGCGGACGGCGCTGTCGCCGACCAGTTCGCGGACCTCGCGCCCGGGCAGGAAGGTGTAGCGGCCGCTGGCCTCCAGCGCGGCGCGCAGCGCGGGCTGGGCGACCCGGGGTTCGACGGCGGCGTCCCGGGTGCAGTGCAGGGCGCCGAGGAAGCGGCCGCGCAGCGCGGGGTTGAGGGCGCGGGCCTCGGCCGGGTCGAGCAGCCGGTAGCCCCGGGCCTCGGCGTCGGGGAGCTTCAACGCGGCTTCGGCGACGGCGAGTTCGGCCTCGGTGCGGGCCAGCGTGAGCGAGCCGTTGGGCCGGAACCAGAGGCCGGGGACGCGGGCGCCGATCCGCTCCCACAGTTCGCGGGCGCGCAGGGCGGTGTCGAGTTCCTCCCCGGCGGCGCGTCCGCTGACCCAGACCAGGCCGAAGTTGCGGACGGAGGCGCCGCGCGCCTCGGTCTCGCGTTCCAGGTGGACGACCTCGTGGCCGCGTTCGACGGCCTGCCAGGCGTGCATGCTGCCGAGCACGCCTGCTCCTACGACGATGACTCTCATGCGGACAGGCTCCGGCGGCGAGGTGGCCGCAGTTCGTCCAACTCGCGTCGCCGAGGTGAACCGACCGCAAGAGTTGTCCATACAGCTTGGCCGCCCGGCCCGACGGACCGTCAGCGCACCACCTTGGCGTGCAGGTAGTTGCGCCGCCCGAACCGGGGCTCGTCCACCGCGGTCAGCTCCTCCACCTGGAAGCGGTACAGCGCGGCCGCGCCCCGCCCGGCCAGGAACTGCTCGCGCACCTCGGGGTCGGTGGCGAAGGAGGGGTAGCGCCCCTGGTAGGCGGCCAGCGCGGCCTCGGCCTGGTGGCCCCACGCCTCGCCGGCGCTGCCGGTGAACTGGATGCCGCGCAGCTGCTCGCCGAAGACCGGCGGCGGCAGGTGGACGGTGCCGGCGGCCCGGGCGCAGTCGGCCAGCAGCCGGCTGTGCCGGGTGGAGCGCTCGCTGACGAAGTACAGCACCAGGTCGTCGTCGAAGGCGTAGAAGGCGAGGTTGGCGTGCGGCCCGCACTCGTGGCCCGTGGTGGCCAGGCTGAGCACCGTGCTGTCGGCGAGCAGCCCCGCCACCCCCGCCCCGAGCTCGTCCGCGGGCCAGCTTCCCTGGGTGACGTCGAGTCGGTACGGCATGGCGCGTCCCTTCGCTGAGCTGCTGAGCCGTGGAGCTGCCGGACTACCGGGCTGCCGGACTACCGGGCTGCCGAGCCGCCGGACTGCCGGGCTGCCGAGCCGCCGGGCTGCCGGACTACCGGGCTGCGGAAAACACCGAGCCGAGCGGGGAGTTCACCCCGGCCCGGCTCACATGCTCTCCCCGCGCGGCGCGGCGGCACAAGAGGCCGACCGGCGCCGGACGGTCAGGCCGTCCCGACCGTCCCGGTGCCCAGCACGGGGGCCCAGCGGCCCTCCCGGAGGCGGTCGACCAGCGGCGCGGCGCGGCCGGCCAGCAGCGCGAGCGGGACGGCCACCAGGACGCCGACCAGGGCGCCGACCAGCACGTCGTGCGGGTAGTGCGCGCCGACCCAGACCCGGGAGGCGCCCATCAGCACGGCGGCCAGGGCGGCGATCCGGCCGAGCCGGCGGTCGGCGGTCCACAGCGCGGCGGCGGCCGCGAAGGCGATCACCGTGTGGTTGCTGGGGAAGGACCAGTCGGTGGGGCCGGGGCAGGCTTCGACCGTGACGGTGTCGGGCAGTTGGCGGCAGGGCCGGACCTCCTCGACCACCGATTTGAAGCCGGAGTTCACCAGGTAGGCGGCCACCACGACCACCGGCGCGGCGAGCACCCGGGCCATCACCACCGCCGACGCGCCGCGGGCCCGCCACCAGGCCCACACCATCAGCAGCGCGAACAGCGCGAGGCCGAGCCCGGACCAGAGCACGACCAGCCGGTCGAGCCAGTGCGGCGCGGCCTCGGCCCAGCCGTTGATCCGGGCGTAGAGGCCGCCGTCGATGCCGCTGCCGTCGTAGGCGAGCGGCCGGGCGTGCTGGGGGACGTTCGGGATCATGGGGACAATCTGTAGCAGATCGGACGTCGGCGGTGGCGCAAGGGCCGCCGCGAGGGGCGGGGTCTGGGGCAAGGCTGGCGGACCTCCCGTTACGTTGGGGTGTCCGCAGGGGGAGCACCCCAACGTCTACAGAGTTGTAGACGCAAACTGGACTCTAGATGAACGTCGGAGGTTCGCGCGACATGACGGACACGCCCGCCCGTCGGCCCGCCGGGGAGCTGGAGGCCCAGGTGCTGACCGCCCTGTGGTCGGCCGGCGCCCCGCTCACCCCGCAGCAGGTGCAGGAGGCGATCACCGCCGACCTGGCCCGCACCACCGTCGCCACCATCCTCGCCAGGCTGCACGAGAAGGGGACGCTGGCCCGCAGCAAGGCCGGCCGGGCCTTCGCCTACACCCCGACCGTCCAGGACGCCGACGGCCTCGCCGCCCGCCGGATGCGCACCGAGCTCGAACGCGGCCGCGACCGCTCCACCGTGCTCGCCCGCTTCGTCTCCGACCTCTCCGACGAGGACGAGCGGCTGCTCCGCGACCTGCTCGGCGACCCCGCCACCGACCCCGCCACCGGTCCGTCCACCGACCCCGCCACCGGCCCGTCCGCCGCGCCGGGCCCGCGCCGGGAGCGGCCGTGACCCTCGCCGTCTGGGCGCCGCTGCTGCTGCCGCTGCTGGCCGCGCCGCTGGCCCGGCGGCTCGCCGAGCAGCTCGCCCCGCGCGCCGCCGCGCTCACCCTGGCCGCCACCGCCGTCGCCCTCGGCGCGGCCGCGCTCGCCTCGCTCGGCCTGCTCACCGTCACCGGGCTGCTGCACCTGCCGTACGCCGCCGCGCTCGCCCACCTCTCCCCCGCGCACTGGCACCCCACCGCGCTCGCCGAGGTCGAGTGGGCGCCCACCGCGGGCGCGGCCGGCCTCGCCCTGCTGGTGATCACCGCCCTCGCCGCCCGCACCGCCCACCACCAGCGCACCGACCTGCGCCGGGCCCGCGCCGCCACCGGTGACGCCCCGTCGGGGCTCGCCGCGCTGCTGCGCCGGCCCGGCCCGGAGCCCGCGCTCACCGTGCTGCCCGACGAGCGCGCCGACGCCTACGCGCTGCCCGGCCGCCCGCCCCGGGTGGTCGCCACCACCGGCATGCTGGCTGCGCTCAGCGCCCCCGAACGGGCCGCGCTGCTCGCCCACGAGCGCGCCCACCTGGCGGGCCGCCACCACCTGCTGCTGGCCGCCGCCGAGTACGCGGCCGCCTGCCATCCGGCGCTGCGGCCGCTGCGCGGGGCGCTCGGCTACCACGTGGAGCGCTGGGCCGACGAGTGCGCGGCCGCCGAGGTCGGCGACCGGGCGCTGACCGCCCGGGCGATCGGCCGGGCCGCCCTGGCCGCTGCCCGCACCCCCGCCGGGCCCCGCCCGCAGCTCGCCCCGGGCGCCACCACCGGCCCCGTCCCCCGCCGGGTCCGCGCCCTGCTCGCCCCGGCCCCGCCGCCCCGCCACCGCGCCCGGCGCACCATGGCCGCCCTCGCCCTGGCCGCCTGTCTCACCGCCACCGCCGGCGCCGCCGCCGAAGCCGGCCACGACCTGCACGAATCCGTCGAAACCGCCCAGTCCGACCTTCCCTCCGGCCACAACTGACCCCCCGTCACCCGCACCGTCCCGACCGGGTGTTCGAGGGGCGTCGGCCGGGGAACAGATCAGTCTGCGCCGGCGCTCCGGGCGGCCTTACCCTGGCACCCGGACGGCGAGACGGGGGGACGCACATGCAGCGGAGCGCGGGCGGCGGGGCGCCGTCCGTCCGGCCGCCGGGGCGGCACGCGGCGGCCCGGGCGTACGAGCGGGCGATGGCCGGGGAGCGGGCCGGCAGCGGGCTGCGGCCGGAGATCGAGGACTCCTGGGCGCGGCTGCGCCGGCTCGGGCTGGACCCGGAGCGCACCCGCGAGGTGCACCGGCTGCCGCCCGCCGAACTCGCCGAGCTGCGCCGGAGCAGCGGCCTGGAGCAGGTGCTGCCGGTGCTGCGCTCCACCCTGTTCCTGCCCGGCGACCCCACCCCGGTGATCCTGGCCGTCGCCGACCCCCGGGGCCGGGTGCTGTGGATGGACGGCGAGCGGCGGCTCAAGCGCGAGGTCGACGCGATCGGCTTCGAGCAGGGCGCGCTCTGGTCCGAGGACGCGGTCGGCACCAACGGCATCGGCCTGGCCGCCCGCACCGCCCGCCCCACCGTGGTGCACTCCGCCGAGCACTACCTGCGCAGCCACCACAGCTGGACCTGCGCCGGCGTCCCGATCCGCGACCCGCGCACCGGCCGTCCGGCCGGCGTGGTGAACCTCAGTGGGCCCGCCACCGGCCTCCACCCGCACCTGCGGCAGCTCACCCTGACCGCGGCCCGGCTCGCCGAGGCCGAGCTGCGGGCCGGCCACCTGGAGGCCCTGCACCGGCTGCGCACCGTCGCGGTGCCGCTGCTGGCCCGGTTCCGCGGCCCGGCCCTGGTGGTGGACGGCGCGGGCTGGACGGCGGCGGCCGTCGGCATGCCGGGGCCGCCCCGGCTGGCCGCGCCGGAGGGCTGGGGCAGCGGCGGCCCGCAGTGGGTGCCGACGCTCGGCGAGTGCACGGTCGAGCCGCTGGCCGACGGCTGGCTGATCCGCCCGGCGGCGGCGCGCTCCGCCGAGCCGCCGGACCGGCCCGGGGCCGCGCTGCTGGAGCTGGACCTGCGTCACCCGGACCGCCCCGAGCTGCGGGTGGGCGGCAGCGCGGGCTCCTGGTCGCTGACGCCGAGCCCCCGGCACACCGAGCTACTCCTGCTGCTGGCCCTGCACCGGGACGGCCTGAGCGCGGCCCGGCTCGCCGAGGCGCTGTTCGCGGACCCGGCCCGCACGGTCACCGTCCGGGCCGAACTGTCGCGGCTGCGAAGGCACTTGGGGGCGCTGCTGGAGGCCAGGCCGTACCGGCTGTCGGCGGCCGCCGAGGTGGTGGTGCTGGGCCCGGACGAGCCGCACGACCTGCTGCCGGGCTCGGTCTCCCCGGCGGTGCGGGTGCTGCGGGCGGACCTGGCGCGCGGCCTGCTCCGGCTGCCCGGGCCGGCGGGGGACGCTCAGCCGCCGGTCAGCAGCGCGGCCAACTCCGCGTCGCTGGGCAGCAGTTCGCCGGCCCGGCCGTCGGGCACCACGGTGTAGGTGCGTTCCAGCCAGGCCGCGACCCGGGCCCGGGGCGCCTCCAGCAGGGCGCTGCCGTGCGGGGAGTCCAGCGCCAGGTGCACGGTCGCGCCGTGGCACGGGCAGGACGCCGGCCAGAGCTTGATGTCCCCGTGCCCGCTGAGCGACACCAGCCCGTCGCGCAGCAGGTCGCGGGAGAAGACCCAGTCCGCCTCGTCGGGTCGCCCCAGGTGGAAGGTGAGGCGCACCTCGTACGGCGCCGCGGCGTCGTAGCGGAAACGGGTGCGCACCTCACCGACCAGGTCCTGGTCCAGTGCGATCCGCAGGTCGAGCACCTCCTCCACCACCGACGGGGGCGCGGTGGTGGCTCCGTCCCGACCGCCGCCCGTGGGGGTGGCGGCGATCGGCTGGTCGGAAGGGGCGGACAGCGGGTCGCGCGGCATGACGTTCTCTCCGAGGCGGCTGGGTACCGCGCCCAGCCTGCTCCGGCGCCCCGCCGCCCGCAACGGTTGCAGGGGGTTGCACGAACGCAGGGGGTTGCACCAACGGCGGGGCGGGGCCGCCGCGTTCCGATTCGGCCACGGCGCCCGGTCCGGCCTCTGGCGGTCCGTCGGACCGCTGGTAGGCTCGTCCCTCCCCGCCCCGTACGTCCGGGCCCGCCAGGGCCGCGCACGGGGCGCGGTGTCGCGTGCGGACCTGTCCAGGAAGGGGAGCCCGGTGGCGCTCCGCGAGCACTCCCGGTCCACCGGCCGGCCGGGACGGCACGGCCGGCCCCGTCCCTTCGGCGGGCGCCTGCGGCTGCCCACCATCCGGTTCTCCGGCGCGGCGATGGCGATGTCCACGGTGGTCGGCATCAGCCTGGCCACCACCTGGCTGCTGAACGAGCAGCAGCAGATCGGCCGCCGCCCGGGCGTTACCGTCGGCGGCCCGCCGGTGCCCAGCCCCGACAGCACCCCGACGGGCGGCGCCGTGCCCGAGGCCGGCTCGGCCCGCGCCACCGCCGACGCGCTCACCGACGAGGCGGCGGTCGGGCCCGCGCCGACCCCGGCTCCGGCCCGCACCGCCGCCCGGCCCGCCACGGCCGGCACCCCGGCCCCGCCGGTCCGGCCCGCCGCGGACACCCGGCCGTCGCCGAGCGCCAGCACCCCGCCGACCACCTCACCGACCAGCTCGCCGTCCCCGAGCACGACGGGCACGCCGCTGGCCGCGACCTCCTCGCCGTCCCCGTCCGGCCCGCCGCGCCCGAACACGCCCACCGTCCCGCCGCTCACCATGTCCGGCCTGACCTGGGTGGACGCCCTCGGCCGGGCCGGCACCCGGCACAACCTGCAACTGCGGCTGGACGAGTCGATGACCGCCCTGCAGGTCGAGTTCCGCCTCAACCGCCCGGACGCCCTCCCCGGCACCGTCCCGGCCACCGACCTGCCCGGCGCGGTCGCCACCATCGCCCTCGACCGCGACACCCTGGTCTACCGCTTCACCACCCCGCCCGACCTCCCCCTCCCCCCGGGCACCTACACCTTCACCGTCACCGGCGCCATCGCCGCCCCCTCCCCCACCACCCCCGAATCCTGGACGGCCTCCGCCTTCGCCCTCCCCACCACCCGCGCGGTGGCGGCCCGCGGCACCTTCTGACCCACGGGCCCGGAACGCCGGAGGGGCGGGGCACCGGACCTCTCCGGCACCCCACCCCTCTCCTGCTCTCCCCCTGACCCGGCGTCAGCCGCCGAAGGCCGCCCGGACGGCGCGGGTGCGGCGCAGGTCGTCGGTGGAGTCGGCGAGGTTGCGGCGCAGCGCGGGCGACAGCCCCTGGTCGGCGAGGGCGGCCTCGGCGGCGGCGACCACCTCGGGGGTGGCCTGGTCGACGGGGTAGAGCGCCTGGCCGAGCAGTCGGGCGATGATGTCGCCGCGCTCGGCGGCCTCGCCGATCCGCTCGAAGAACCGCAGCGCGTACCGGGCCTGGCCGGCCGGGTCGCCGGAGGCCCAGAAGCCGCGGGCGGTGGCCTCCAGCAGCCGGTTGGACATCGCGTCGGGGGTGAACAGCCGCTGCCAGGCGGTGTCCTTGGCCGCGTCGGCGGGCAGCGCGGCCCGGCAGCGGGCGGCCCCGTACTCGGCCTCGGTGCCGGGCTCGCGGGCGAGTTCGGCGGCGATCGCGTCCTCGTCGAGTTCGCCGAGCGCGGCCAGCCGGGCCAGCCCGGCCCAGCGCAGTTCGGCGCCGAGGGACAGGCCCGCCGGCAGGCTCCGGTCGGCCAACCAGCCGCGCAGTTCGGCGAGTTGCTCGTCCCCGCCGCTGCTCTCGACGGCGGCGCGGAACGCGGCCAGCCGGATGCCCGGGCTGCCGCCGTCGGCGAGCAGCGCGCGGGCGGTGCGGCTGACGGCGGCCAGGCCGGCCTCCCGGCCCGTGCCGGTGAGGTAGCGGCCGACCACGTGGGTCCGGGCGAAGCCGAGCACCGTCTCGACGATGACGTCGCAGCGCTCGGCGGGCAGGTGGCGCTCCATCAGGGCGAGGTACCCGGCGGGGTCGAGTTCGGCGTCCCGGACCAGGTCGCGGGCGTGCTCCCAGAGCACGGCCCGGGTGACGTCGTCCTCGACGGTCGACAGCGCGTCGGTGACGGCCTGCCAGGAGCCGTCGTCCAGCCGGATCTTGGCCCAGGCCAGGTCGCCGTCGTTGGGGACGGCCCACTGGGCGCCGGCCTCGACCAGGGCGGGGACGGCGACCCGCCGCCCGGGGCCGATCTCGACCTCGGCGCGGGCCACCGGCACGGCCCGGCCGTCGACGGTCCGGTAGCCGCCGATCCGGACCAGGTGCGGCCGTTCGCCCTCGTTGACGACGGTGAGCGCGGCGAGGGCGCCGTCGGCGTCCCGCTCGGCCTCGGCCCGGAGGGTGTCGACGCCGCTGGTGCGCAGCCAGGCGTCGGCCCAGCTGTGCACGTCCCGGCCGCTGCTGGTCGCCAGCGCGCCGAGGAAGTCGGCGAGTTCGGCGTTGCCGTAGAGGTGGTCGGCGAAGTAGGCGTTCAGGCCGGCGAAGAAGGCTTCGTCGCCGAGCCAGGCGACGAGCTGGCGCAGCACCGAGGCGCCCTTGGCGTAGGAGATGCCGTCGAAGTTGACCATCGCCTCGGCGACCGAGCGGGTGCCGTTGCCGGCCACCGGGTGGGTGGAGCCGCGCTGGTCGGCGTCGTAGCCCCAGCCCTTGCGCTGGACGGAGAAGCCGGTCCAGGTGCCGGTGAAGCGGGTGGACTCGGCGGCGATCCGGTAGCCGAGCATCTCGGCGAAGGACTCGTTCAGCCACAGGTCGTCCCACCAGCGCATGGTGACCAGGTCGCCGAACCACATGTGGGCCATCTCGTGGCAGACCACCATGGCGCGGCGCTCGCGCTCGGCCTCGGTGGCGGCCGAGCGGAACAGCATCTCGTCGCGGAAGACCACGCAGCCGGGGTTCTCCATCGCGCCCCAGTTGAACTCGGGCATGAAGGCCTGGTGGTAGTCGCCGAACGGGTAGCGCTCGTCGAAGAGTTCGTGCAGCCGGTCCAGCGAGGCCCGGGTGACCTCGAACAACTCGGGCGCCTCGCGGTCGAGTTCGGCGGCCAGCGAGCGGCGGGCGTGCAGGCCGAGCGGGATGCCGTCGTGCTCGGCGAAGACCGAGTGCAGCGGGCCGGCCACCACCGTGAACAGGTAGGTGGAGATCGGCTTGGTGGCGGCGAACTCCCAGTGCCCGCCGTCGGACTTGACCCGGGTGCCGTTGGAGACCAGCGTCCAGTCCTCGGGGGCGGTCGCGGTGAGGGTGATCGGGGCCTTCAGGTCGGGCTGGTCGAAGCAGGCGAACACCTTGCCGGCCAGGTCGGGCCCGCAGGTGGCGTACAGGTAGACCGCGTCGTCGGCCGGGTCGGTGTAGCGGTGCAGGCCCTCGCCGGTGCGCGAGTAGCGCATCTCGGCCTCGACCAGCAGCTCGTTCTCGGCCCGCAGGCCGGGCAGGGCGAGCCGGTTGCCGTCCAGCGCGGACACGTCCAGCGGCTGCCCGTTCAGGACGGCGCGGTGCAGGGTCTCCGGTTCGAGGTCGACGAAGCTGTCGGCGCCGGGCTCGGCGCACCCGAACCGGATCACGGTGGTGCTGCCGAACCGGTCCGGGCCGCGGGTCAGGTCGAGGTCGACGGTGTAGCCGCGGACCTCCAGGAGTCGGGCACGGACAGTGGCTTCGGATCGTTGCAGTGCTGGCATGACCGCATGCTTGCCGAGGCCGCCCGGCCCGGGCAAGCGCCCGGGCCCGGATTCGCTCGCGGCGTACCCCGCGGGGCGGGGGCCGTTGGCTAGGGTGAGGCACGGCCGGGCACGGCGGCGAGACGAGGAGGAGCACGTGACGACGGATCTGGTGCAGGGCGGCAACGCGTCCCTGGGGACGGCCCGGGTGGTGGTGGAAGTCACCGCGCCCGAGCGGCTGGACGTCTCGGGGCTGCTGCTCACCCAGGCGGGCAAGGTCCGTTCGGACGCCGACTTCGTGTTCTTCAACGCCCCGCAGGGCCCGGGGGTGACGCACCGTCCGGCGTCCGGCGGCGCCCCCGACGCGATCACGGTGGACACCGCGGCGGTGCCCGCCGAGATCACCCGGATCGTGGTGACCGCCTCGCTCGACGACCAGCGGGCCACCTTCGCGGGCACCGAGCCGACGGCGACCCTGCGGGACGCCGACAGCGGCCGCGAGCTGTTCACCTTCACCCCGCCCCGGCTGTCCCGGGAGACCGCCCTGGTGGTGGTCGAGGTCTACCGGCGCGGCGCCGAGTGGAAGGTCCGCGCGGTCGGCCAGGGCTACGCGGACGGGCTGGCCGGCATCGCCACCGACTTCGGCGTCTCGGTCGAGGAACCCACCGCAGGCCCCACCACGAGCCCGGCCGCGAGCCCGGCCGCGCCCCAGCAGGCCCCCGCCGCCGTGCCCCCGGCGCCGCCCGCTCCGCCCGCCGCCCCGGTCGCCCCGCCGATGCCCGCCGGCGCCCCGCAGGGCGGCTCCGTGCCGCCGCCGATGCCCTCCGGCTCGCCCGCCGTCGGCAAGATCACCCTGGACAAGGGTCGGGTCAACCTGGTCAAGGGCGGCTCCGTCTCGCTGGAGAAGGCCGGGCAGCCGTTCCTGTCCGCCGTCCGGATGGGCCTGGGCTGGGAGCCCGCCGGGCGCGGCCGCAACATCGACCTGGACGCCTCCGTCATCGCCTTCGACGCCCAGCGCGGCAAGCTGGAGACCGCCTGGTTCATGAAGCTCCAGGTCTTCAACGGCGCGATCGCCCACTCCGGCGACAACCTGACCGGCCGGGGCGGCGGCGACGACGAGTCCATCACCGTCCACCTCGGCGGCCTGCCCCCCGAGGTCTGCGGCCTGGTCTTCGTCGTCAACTCCTTCTCCGGCCAGAAGTTCACCGACGTCAAGAACGCCTACTGCCGCCTCACCGACGCCGCCACCGGCGAGGAACTCGTCCGCTTCGACCTCACCCACGCCGAGCCCCGCACCGGCGTCGCCATGTGCAAGCTCGTCCGCCAGTTCTCCGGCGAATGGGTCATGACCGCCCTCGGCGAATACGTCGACGCCAAGACCGCCCGCTCCATGGTCCGGCCCGCCGCCGCCATGCTCTGACACCCCCCGCACGCCGAAGGGCCCGTGACATCACGTCACGGGCCCTTGCTGCCAGGGGAGTTGGCGGTGCGTCAGCCGCGGGTGGCCATCGCGCGGAGGAAGAAGGTCAGGTTGGCGGGGCGCTCGGCGAGGCGGCGCATGAAGTAGCCGTACCACTCCTGGCCGTAGGGGAGGTAGACCCGCATGGTGTTGCCGGCCTCGGCGAGGCGGAGCTGCTCCTCGGGGCGGATGCCGTAGAGCATCTGGTATTCGAACGACGTGGCGCCGCGCTTGTTCCACTCGGCGAGCTGGCCGGCGATCTTGATCATGTTGGGGTCGTGCGAGGCCACCATGGGGTAACCCTCGCCCGCCATCAGGACCTTGAGCGCGCGGACGTAGGCGAGGTCGACCTCGTGCTTGCCCTGGAAGGCGACCGTCTCGGGCTCCTTGTAGGCGCCCTTGCAGATCCGGACCCGGGAGCCCTCGTGCGCGAGGTCGCGGCAGTCGGCCTCGGTGCGGCGCAGGTACGCCTGGAGGACGACGCCCAGCCACGGGAAGTCGGCGCGCAGCTCGCGGGCGATCGCCAGGGTGGAGTCGGTGGTGGTGTGGTCCTCCATGTCGAGGGTCACCGTGGTGCCGACCGCGGCGGCGGCCTCGCAGATCCGCCGGGCGTTCTCCAGCGCGATCTTCTCGCCGTCCACCGGCAGGAACTGGCCGACGGCGGAGAGCTTCACCGACACCTCGGCGTTCGCGGCCAGGCCGGTCTCGCCGAGCGCGGACAGCAGGTGCTCGTAGGCGAGCGCGGTGCCGGCCGCCTGCTCGGCGTCCTTGGTGTCCTCGCCGAGGTGGTCGAGGGTGACCTTGCGGCCACTGGCGACCAGAGTCTCGGTCGCGGCCATGCCCTGGTCGAGCCGCTCGCCGGCGACGAAGCGCTCGACGATCGCGTGGGTGGGCGGGAACTTCTCGACCATGGTGCGCACCTGCGGGGAGCGCGAGGCGGCGAGGAGGGCGGAACGGAGCATCGTGGACTCCCGGCGAGGACGGATCGGCCGGCGGAGGAGCCGGCGGAGGAGAGGGGGACGGCCGGCCGGGGGTGGTGGCCGGCCGTCGGGGCGGGCTCGGTCAGCCCATGTGCGGGTAGCGGTAGTCCGTCGGCGGGACGAACGTCTCCTTGATGGACCGGGTGGAGGTCCAGCGGGTCAGGTTCTGCTTGGCGCCGGCCTTGTCGTTGGTGCCGGAGGCCCGGCCGCCGCCGAAGGGCTGCTGGCCGACGACGGCGCCGGTCGGCTTGTCGTTGATGTAGAAGTTGCCGGCCGCGTTGCGCAGCACCCGCATCGCGTGCTCGATCGCGGTGCGGTCCTGGGCGATGATCGAGCCGGTCAGGCCGTAGGAGGAGACCGACTCCATCTGGGCCAGCATCTCCTCGTACTTCTCGTCCTCGTAGACGTGCACGGCGAGGATCGGGCCGAAGTACTCGTCGCGGAAGTACTCGGCCGCCGGGTCCGCGCAGACCAGCACGGTCGGGCGGACGAAGTACCCGACCGAGTCGTCGTACGTGCCGCCCGCCAGGATCTCGACCTCCGGGTCGGCGGCGGCGCGGTCGATCGCGGCCTTGTTCTTGGCGAAGGAGCGCTCGTCGATGACGGCGCCCATGAAGTTCGCCAGGTCGGTGACGTCGCCCATGGTCAGCCACTCGACCTCGTCGCGGAACTCGTCCTTCAGCTCCGCCCAGATCGAGGCCGGGACGTACGCCCGGGACAGCGCCGAGCACTTCTGGCCCTGGTACTCGAAGGCGCCGCGGGTCATCGCGGTCTTCAGCACGGCCGGGTCGGCGGACGGGTGGGCGACCAGGAAGTCCTTGCCGCCGGTCTCGCCGACGATCCGCGGGTAGGTGCGGTAGCCGGCGATGTTCTCGCCGACGGTGCGCCACAGGTGCTGGAAGGTCGCGGTGGAGCCGGTGAAGTGGATGCCGGCCAGCGCGGGGTGCTTGAGGGCGACCTCGGAGACGTCCAGGCCGTCGCCGGTCACCATGTTGATGACGCCCTTGGGCAGGCCCGCGGCCTCCAGCAGGCGCATCAGGTAGTGCGCGGCGAACTGCTGGGTGGGGGACGGCTTCCAGACCACCACGTTGCCCATCAGCGCGGGCGCGGTCGGCAGGTTGCCGGCGATCGCGGTGAAGTTGAACGGGGTGATCGCGTAGACGAAGCCCTCCAGCGGGCGGTGGTCGGTGCGGTTCCACACGCCGTCCGAGGAGATCGGCTGCTCGGCCAGGATCTGCCGGGCGAAGTGCACGTTGAAGCGCAGGAAGTCGACCAGCTCGCAGGGGGTGTCGATCTCCGCCTGCTGGGCGGTCTTCGACTGGCCGAGCATGGTGGCCGCGGCGAGGGTCTCCCGCCACGGGCCGGCCAGCAGGTCCGCGGCGCGCAGGAAGATCGCGGCGCGGGAGTCGAAGGAGAGCGCCTGCCACCCGGGGGCCGCGGCCAGCGCGGTCTCGACGGCCTCGCGGGCGTCGTCCTGGGTGGCGTTGCGCAGCGTGCCGAGCCGGGCCGCGTGGTGGTGCGGCTGCACGACGTGGATCTCGGAGCCGCCGCCGAGGCGCTGCTCCCCGTTGATCGTCATGGTGAGCTGGATCGGCCCCTGGCCGCCCAGTTCCTTCAGCTTGGCCTCCAGCCGGGCCCGTTCGGGGCTGCCGGGGGCGTAGCTGTGGACCGGCTCGTTCACCGGCGCGGGGACCTGGGTCACAGCATCCATGGCGCACGCTCTCCTTCTCGTCATGGGGCAGCGGCGGGATCGCACGCCGGCCACGGAGAACGCTATTCCCCGTCCCGGGCCGCTTCTGTTGGCCGGGACGCCAAATTCCCCCGCTCGCCGTTGTCCGGCCGGACGAACACCGTCACGCCGCGGTCACGGCCGCCCGTGCGCTGTCCGGCTGACTAAACTCGGACCCCGGTTCCTGTCCGATCCGACGAAGGACCCCGCGATGACCGGCCTGCCCCTGCGCCAGCTGCTGATGTCGCTCGGCGAACCCCTGGTGGAGCTCCAGGCCGCCCCGGCCGGCCTGGACGTCCCGGTCCGGGACGTGGCCATCCTCGACCCGGAGGACCCGCCGACCGCCGCACCGGGCGAACTCGTCCTCGCCATCGGCGCCCGCGGCCGGGCCGCGCTGCCCGCGCTGCGCGCCGCCGGCCGGGCCCGGGCCGCCGCCGTCGCCGTCAAGCTCGACGGGCCCGGGCAGGCCGACGCGCTGCGCGAGGCCGCCACCGAGGCCGGGGTGGCGCTGCTCTCGGTGCGCCGGGAGACCCGCTGGGAGCACCTCGACTCGCTGGCCCGCACCCTGCTCACCGGCTCGGACGGCGCCGAGCCGGGCGAGCCCGCCAGCGGCGACCTGTTCTCGCTCGCCCAGACGGTGGCCGTCCTGACCGGCGGCATCGTCTCGATCGAGGACACCTCCAGCCGGGTCCTCGCCTACTCCCGCACCTCGGAGACCGACGAGGTCGACGACCTGCGCCGGCTGTCCATCCTCGGCCGCCAGGGGCCCGAACCGTACCTGGCCAAGCTCCGCGAGTGGGGCGTCTTCTCGCACCTGCGCGGCTCGGACGGCGCGATCGAGATCGCCGCCCACCCCGAGCTGGGCATCCGCCGCCGGCTGGCCATCGCGATCCGCTCCGGCGCGCAGCCGCTCGGCACCATCTGGGTGCAGGAGGGCTCCCACCCGCTCACCGACACCGCCGAACAGGCCCTGATCGGCGCCGCCCGGGTCGCCGCCGCCCAACTGGTGCGCCGCCGAAGGGAGTTGTCCGCCGACACCCGGCTCACCCAGACCCTGCTGACCGGCCTGCTGGAGGGCTCCACCGGCCCCCAGTCGCTGGCCACCCACCTCGGCCTGGACCTGCGCCGCCCCGCCACCGTCCTCGCCTACGCGCCCGCCGCCACCGACGGCCGGGACGCCGAGCTCTCCCGCGAGGAGGTCACCGGCCTGATCTCCGTGCACACCGCCGCCCGGCACCGCGGCGCCCTGCTCGCCCCGGTCGACTCCCGGGTCTACGTGCTGCTCCCCGACCTGCCGCCGGGCCTGCCGCCCGCCACCCTGCGCGACTGGACCCAGGAGGCCGTGGACGCCGCCCGCGACCACCTCTCGATCCCGCTGCGGGCCGCGATCGGCCCCACCGTCCCGAACCTGGCCGCCGTCCCCGAGTCCCGGGCCCAGGCCGACCGCATCCTCGACGCGATGGGCCGCGGCGGCGTCGTCCCGGACGTCGCCGCCCTCCAGGACGTGCAGGCCGAGGTGCTGGTCTCCGAGGTGCTCGCCCTGCTCCAGGACCGCCCCGCCCTGCGCGACCCCCGGCTGACCGCCCTGACCGCCTACGACGCCCGCCACCACACCCGCCTCGCCGAGTCCCTGCTCGCCTACCTCGACGCCCTCGGCGAGGTCCGCACCGCCGCCGACGCCCTGCACATCCACCCCAACACCCTGCGCTACCGGGTCCGCCGCGCCGAACAGCTCACCGGCCTCGACCTCGCCCAGCCCCAGCAACGCCTGTTCGCCATGCTCCAGTTGAGGCTCCCCGAGTCCTGAACGCGACCGGGCCCCGCGCCCCTGTGCGGGGGGCGCGGGGCCCGGCGGATCTCAGCGGTGCGTCACATCCGGTGCCAGGGGCCGGTGATGGCGAGCATGATGCCCGGCTCCTGGATGTTGGCGAACAGCGTCCGCCCGTCGTGCGAGAAGGTCACACCGGTGAACTCGCTGAACTCCGGCGCCTGCGCCGTCCCGAGGTTCAGCTCGTTGCGCGCCAGCGCGTAGGTGCGGCCGTCCGTGGTGGTGCCGAACAGGTGCTGCAGGCCGTTGCCGTCCTCGGCGATGATCAGGCCGCCGTGCGGCGAGACGGTGATGTTGTCCGGGCCGTCGAAGTTGCCCTTGTCGGCCCAGATGTCGTTGTTGACGCCGAGGATGACCTTCAGGGTCAGCGTGCGGCGGACCGGGTTGTAGAACCAGACCTGGCCGTCGTGCTGGAGCGGCGACTCCTCACGGGCGAAGGAGGAGACGAAGTAGATGCCGTTGTCGCCCCACCACATGCCTTCGAGCTTGCGGGCCCGGGTGATCTCGCCGTCCTTGAACTGCTTGCGGATCGAGGTGGTGCGGGCGTCCCGGTCCTGCACCTTGACCCAGTCGGCGCCGTAGGTGGTGCCGGGCTTGGTGGCGCGGGACAGGTCGTCGACCAGCTTGCCCTGCGCGTCGAACGCCTTCAGCGCCTCGAACGCGCCGGCGTCGGCGGCCAGCGTGCGCAGCCTGCCCTTGCCGTGCTTGAAGCCGGCCGGCGGGGTCCAGCGGTAGAACAGGCCGTTCGGCTTGGACGCGTCCTCGGTCAGGTAGGCGTGGCCGCGCTTCTCGTCGATCACGACGGCCTCGTGCGCGAACCGGCCGAAGGCCTTGATCGGCTGCGGGTTCCGGTTGGCGTCCTGGTCGCGCGGGTCGACCTCGAAGACGTAGCCGTGGTCCTTGGTGAAGCCGTTGGTGCCGGCCTTGTCCTCGGTCTCCTCGCAGGTCAGCCAGGTGCCCCACGGGGTGGCGCCACCGGCGCAGTTGGTGGCGGTGCCGGCGATGCCGACCCACTCGCGGACCTGGCGCTTGCCGTGCCCGCGGCCCTTGCCCTGCGCGTCCTCGCCCTGCGCGTCGTGCCCGTGGCCGTGGCCGTGCCCGGAGACCTCGACGACGGTGCAGCCGCCGGCCGCGGCCGGGTCGTAGACGAAGCCGTCCAGCAGCGGCACGGGGTGCGGCCACTTGGACCGCGGGCCGGCCAGCTCGTGGTTGTTGACCAGCAGGGTCGCGCCGTGGCGGCCCTCGAACGCGGCGGTGCCGTCGTGGTTGCTGGGCGTGGTCTCGCCGGTGACCAGCGTGGTCCTGCCGGAGTGCGTGATGACCTCGTACGAGAAGCCCTTGGGCAGCGCCAGGACGCCCGCCGGGTCGGGGACCAGCTCGCCGTACCCGACCGCGGTGCGCCCGCCCTTGGCGAGGGCGGCGTCGACGGGGGCCTCACCGCCCGCGGGGGCGGCGATCGCGCCGGGCGCGGTGGCCAGCACCTCGGCACTGCCGGCGATCAGGACACCTGCCCCGAGCATGGTGGAACGGTTCACGAAGTCCCGGCGGGACAGCGACATGACGGTCACTCCTGGAGGAGGGGGTGTGCTTCGGTGACCGCCAGAGTCCGGGCCCCGGGTGAACCGGGCATGAATCGGACGCGTCGCCCGCGTGCCGATTTACCAACCATAGACATCCCCATGACCGGGGCTTTACCGCCGGGGCAGGTGCTGGGTACGCTCGACCCGCCACAGCTCCCACGCCGTCAGCCAGGCCTCCTCCGTGCCCGACGGGAGCTCCGGCGTCCCGCCCGCCCACAGCCGCTCCCAGGCCCGCTGCGCGGGCAGGCTCGGCACCTCGCTGGCGAACGCGGTGAACCGGACGACCTCCTCGACGGCCGCCGCGCCCTCCGCCGTCCCGCTCAGCCAGTCGGCGTGGTGCGCCAGCCGGCCCAGGTGGTTGACCATCGAGGTGACCGCCGCGTCCGCCTCCTCCCGGGTCTCCGAGGCCAGCCGCATCTGCTGCCGCACCGCGGTCTCCCAGTGCGCCTGGTGGTCCTCGCCGCGCAGCCGCCGCGGCAGCCGGGGCGAGCGGCCCGCCCGCAGCCGGGCCTCCCGCTCCACCGCCCGGGCGATGCCCTGCTCCACCAGCGCGCGGTGCGCCGCCAGCCCCAGGGCGACGGGCTCCGGCGCGGGCCCGGGCCGGGCCGCCCGCCGCTCGGCGAGCTGCCGCAACTGCGCGGTCCGGCCGCGCAGGTAGTGCTCGAAGTCGAGGATGCGGCGCAGCTCCACCGCGCCCGGCTCGACGCCGCGGCCGGTCACCGTCACGGTCGCGCCGTCCACCCGCAGCCGGCCCGCCCAGACCGTGCCGTGGCCGGCGGTCCGCGAGTCCTCGTGCACCTGCACCGCGCGCGGCTCCCCGTCCACGGTGATCCACGCGCGCAACGCCCTGACCCGGACCGGGACTTCGCCCTCGTCGACGCCGAGATCGTCGTAGACCCGGTCGCGCTCGTCCTCGACCACGTCCTCCAGGTCCGGCAGCGGCCCGCCCGGCTCCGCGCCCGCGCGGTGCGTGCGCACCGTGACGTACGGGCCGTGCGGCGAGCGCCAGTCCCCGGAGCGGATCTCCACCGCCTCCAGGACGCCGTCCCCGACCTCGTACTCGGCCAGCACCCCGCCCGCGTCCCGCACCCAGCCGAACACCGGGAAGTCCGCGCCCGCCAGCACCTGCCGGCCGTGCTCCTCCTGCGCGGAGTAGCCGGCCTCGACGTCGACCGGCCCGTTCGCGTGCTGCCTGTTCATCCCTCGACGCACCCCCGGCACCTCTACCGCCCACGGTTCCCCGCCGGGCGGGCCCGGCGGTGGCCCCACCTTACGGCCCGGGGAACCTGTCGATCCATCAGGTGGCGCAAACCCCGGGAGCGGGCGCCGCCGGGCCGGTCCGACGGCGCCCGCGCGGCGCGACTCAGCGCCGGGCGCGCAGCGAGCGGGCCTTGACGGCCGCCCGGCGGGCCTCCTTGGCGACCTTGCGGTCCAGGTGCAGCTCGCCGACGATCTCCAGGATCTCGGCCGTCATCGGGTGCGGGACCCGCCAGACCTCGCCGAAGTAGCTGGCCGGGTTGTCGGTGACCGGCAGGTCCGCGACCAGGGCCTGCAACCGGCCGCCCTCGCCCGCGCTGATCAGCAGGACGGCGGACATCGAGTCGATCATCCGCCAGAGCGCGACCCCGCGTTCGGCGGCGTCGACGTCCGCGCCGCGGGCCCGCAGCCACTCCCGGGCCAGGCCGCCCAGCTCGTCGTCGTCGACCACCTCCTCGACGGCGGGCGCGGCCTCCGCACCGAGCTCGCCCAGGCCCACCACGCACCAGTAGCGGCGCACCGGGGACTGCACGTCCCGGCCGCGGCCGCCGGCCAGCAGCTCGCGGGCGGCGGCCAGCGGCTCGCGGGCGGCGACCCAGGCCTTCAGCTCGGCCTCGGCGAACAGCTGGCCGTTCTCGGCCAGGGTGCGCAGCAGCGTCGGGCCGTCGCTGTCGGCGAGGTCGCCGATCAGCGGGGCGTCGTAGCCGTCGGCGAGCAGCCACTCGCGCACCGCGTACTGGCCGAGCGGGGTGAGCCGGACGGTGCCGAAGCGGGCGGCGTCCTCGTCGCTGAGCGGGCCGTCGCCGTCCGCCGCCCCGGCGCCCCCGGCGCCCCCGTCGCCCCCGTCGCCCCCGTCGCCCTCGGCCTCCTCGAACAGGTCGGGGTCGATCGGGGTGTGCTCGACCAGGCCGAGTTCGGCGAGGTCGCCGAGCATCGGGTCGAGCACCACCATCAGGTCGGTGATCTCGCCGAGCATCTCCTCGTCGGGCTCCGCGCCGTCGGGGACGACCAGCAGCGCGGCGAGCACGCCGAGCGGCACCGTCTCGGCGCCGGGCTCGGCGAACGCGGCGGTCTCGTAGAGGACGTGCAGGGCCTCGTCGAGGATCTCGGCGGCCTGGTCGCGGGCGTCCTCGACCTCGGCCAGGCCCTCGGAGTCGTCGCTGTCGCTGCCCTCGACCACCTCGGGGTCGACCGACTCGGCCTCGGCGGCGAGCTCGCGGACCAGCTCGGCGGCCTCGAACCAGAGGCCGAGCACGGCCGCCGGGTCGCCGGACTCGACGGCCTCCAGGTCGGGGCCGGGGATCGCCACGTGGGCGCCCTCGTCGGTGGTGCCGGTCTCGACCAGGTCGAGGTCGCAGGCCAGCGCCCAGGCCCGCAGCGCCTCGACCACGTCGTCCTCGTCCGGGTCCTCGACGCCGAGCACCCGGGCGGCCCGCACCCGGTCCTCCTCGACCAGGTCGCCGTGCTCGTCAACGGCGCGGTGCGGGGCGATCCACCGGGCCAGCGCGATCACCTGGGAGATCAGCGGGACGGCCAGGGCGGCGTCGGCCAGCTCGCGGTCGGACGGGAGGGCGATCGGCGGAACGACCACGGCCGTGTCGTCGGGGTCCTCCTCGCCGGACTGCGCGCCGTACAGGTCGGCGAGGTCGTAGTCGGCGGGGAGCAGGCCCGCGGCTTCGGACGGCTGCTGGTCAGGGGTGAAACGGCTTCGTCCGGCCATCGCGCGCGATCTCCCGTTGTCGTGGCAGGGCACCGCCGTCCGACGGACGGTCCTCGCGGGGGTGGGCGTCGGGCCCGGCGGCGCGGGCCGGATGCGTGGCGGCCCGTCAACCCAGCGTATCGGCCGCCACCACCATGTGCCTGAGCTGGGCCTGCGTCCCCCCGAACGAGTGGGGACGTGCGGCCGAACGAGTGTCCGCGACACCGTATCCTTCGGGGGGCGCCGCGCACCATCCCCCGCGCGCGCCCCCCCCCGGGACCGGGAGCGACGAAGCCCCGGAACCCAGTACCACGCGCACACCCGCGACGTCCGGGCCGCTCCGCCATGCCGCCACTCCTGGCCTGGCCGGGTCCGACGGCGCCCGGCCACACCAGGAGACCCCTGCCATGGCGGACCTCTCCCCCGCCGGCCCCGGCCCGAGCACCGCTCGGTACGCCGGCCGCCGACTGTCGGAGGCCCTGCTTCCGCTGGAACTCGCCCCCCGCAAGCAGCTCCAGCTCGCCGCGATCAGCCGCTGGAACGCGCTGCGCGGCATCCGCGTCGGCCTGGTCGCGGCGGCCCTGCTGCTGCTGCTGATCGGCGCGAACCTCGCCACCCCGCTCTACCCGGTGCTGCAGCAGCGGCTCGGGCTGAGCCCGCTGGACACCACGGTCCTGTTCACCGTCTACGTGTTCGCCCTGGTCCCGGTGCTGGCCGCGGTCGGCCACTGGTCGGACCACCTGGGGCGGCGGGCCCTGATCCTGCCCGCGGTAGCGCTGGCCGCCGTCGGCGACACCGTGTTCGCCACCGCTGGCTCGTTCTGGCAGCTGGCCGCCGGACGGGCCGTGCAGGGCGTCGCGGTCGGCCTGTCCACCGGCGCGGCCGGCGCCGCCCTCGGCGACCTGCTGCCGGACCGGCCCTCGCTGGCCGCGAAGCTGACGCTGGCCTGCTCGGCGGGCGGCGTGGCGCTGGGGCCGCTGGTCGGCGCCGCGCTGACCGACCAGGACCGGCCGCTGCTCGGCCCGTTCCTGCCGCACGCCGTGGCGCTGCTGGCGCTGTGCGTGCCGCTGGCCCTGGTGCACCCCCGGATGCCCGGCCCGCACCGGCCGCCGGCCTCGGCGCCGCGCGTCACCACCCCGGCCCACCTGCGGCCGCAACGCCTGCGGCTGCCGCGCACCGGACGTCGCGAGTTCCTGCTCGCCGCGGCGGCGGGCTTCGTCTCGTACGCGGTCTTCGGCGTCTACCTGTCGCTCGCCCCGGCGTTCTCCGCCACCCTGCTGCACACCGACTCCCGGATGGCGGGCGCCGCGGTGGCGGCCCTGCTGCTGGGCTCCTCGGCCGCGGCGCAGCTGCTCGTCCCGCCGACCTCGGACCGGATCGTGGTCGCGGCCGGCCTGGTCGGCCTGGCCGCCGGCCTGGGCCTGCTGACGGCCGCCGCGGCCACCGGCACCCCGGCCCTGCTCTTCATCGGCAGCGTGCTGGCCGGCGTCTCCCAGGGCATCGCCTTCCGCTCCCTGTTCACCGCCGCCGTCGCCGCCCTCGACCCGGCCCGCCGCGGCAGCGAGCTCTCCGCCCTCTGGGTGATCGTCTACCTGGGCTCCTCCGCCCCGATCATCGCCGTCGGCGCCCTCACCCGCGCCTACGGCCTCCTCCCCGCCATCACCGCCTTCGCCCTCACCGCCGCCACCGCCGCCCTCGCCCTGGCCGCAACGGTCCTCCGCCGCCCCCGACACTGACCACAGCGGCACAGAACTGTTCGAACACCTGCACCCGTTGTGCTCCGGACAACCCGTGGAGTACCACGACCAACCCCGCGACGAGCACGAGGACCGCCACCAACGGCACCGCGACGACCGTGCACAGCATGACCAGAGCACCCATTCCGATCTCCTGACGTCCTGTCACACACACCTGCTGCACGTGACCGGGCCATCGGAACAGCCGACCAGCAGCCGTGACCAGCGTCAATCGGCCGCTCTGCTCGTTTCGCCAGGTCAAGGGGGGTGGTCCGGAATTCCAGGCAGGACGGCACCGTCTCCTCAACGCAGGTAGCCGCGCGCAGGGTCCCGGGCTTTCCTGGGGTCGAAGGGTTCGAACCAGTCCTCGGGCTGCAGATAGGCAACACCCATGCGCTGCCCCAGGCTGCTCTGTGGATCCGCCACCGAGCTCAGCCACGGGTCGTAGAGGAAGAGCACGTCATGGCCCTGGAACAACAACTCTGAGCACTCGCACCAGTCGTAGTCCCCTGCCTCGGCAGGTTTCCCCTCGACGAACCGCTCGACCAGGTCCGGCTCGTCCTGGCTCATGGCCGATGCATGCTCAAGTGCGATGTGGAGCGCCATCTCTTCACCGGTACAACGAGGGCTCGGCATGCCACCGCTCCGGATGTCCGCTGCAAGGTCGTCGAAGCACCGGACGAAATTCCGACGCCAAGCCGCACCCATGCGCCAGGTCTGACTCGGCAGCTGGTCAAGAACGAAGTGCCAGGGGCCCTTGATCTTGATCCGACGGTCACCGGCCTCCTCCACCGCATCGTGAACCATGTCACCGAGGATTTCGAGGTTGGCAAGCAGCACTGCCAGTGTGCGCGGTGTCGGCTGCCACGGCGTGTCGTCCTCCTCGTCCCATTCGAGTGCGTCCCAGCGACTGACCACGTCCGGCTGGTTGTACACGCCAGGCTTGCAGAAGTAGGCGTATGCCTCTTCGTCCCCGGCCTTTGCCGCGCGACGAAACCACTTGTTGGCCTTTTCGTATTTCCCGGCAAAGATGAAGTGATTGCCCATCAGCCGCATCGCGACAGGATCACCCAGTGCCACCGCGCGCCGAAGCACGCGCCTCGCCTCCTTGGGATCACTCGGCCGCAGCATCTCCCCAAGCCCACGTATCGCGCCCAGATCGCCGGCTTCAACCAGTGGCCCCAGAGCCTTCTTTGACACCTCCGGCAAATCGTTCATATATGCCGCCAGTGCCACTTCGAAGCGATCGCCCTTCTCCTGTACGAGGTCGAGAGCTGCTTGCCAGGCGTCTTCGGGCACTAGGCCCCGCCCAGGACCGCTCTCACGGAGTGTCGCGTCAACCAGATAGTCGAACGGATAGAAGCCCGACCCATCCGGCAGGAGCGGTGCGGTCACCCCGTAACGCACCTCTGTCGCCCATCGCACCGCCTCGCCCTCACTCTCCGGTGTCAGGAGCGCCTTGTTGGCACCAGGAAGGAAGATCTCGTGGATACGTTCCAGCACCTCCATCCCGACGGGCATCCGAGCGCCGGCCAGGGCAAGCGCGATCGCGGCCCGAACGAACGCGGCACCCCGAGGGTTTCCGTGCACTGTCGACGCCTGCACAAGTTCACGCCACAGTTCCGGTCCGGCCGCCAGATATTCGGCGACCCCGTGGTCCTTCGCACACTGCAGGGCTTCCACCAGGCGGGAATCACTCTCAGCGGCGATGACCTCCTTCAGCCGGGCGATTTCCTTGTCCGACCAGAGGCGTTCAACGGCGAACTCGCGGCAGGATTTCAAAACATCCGCACCCACGCCACTCGCCATGTACTGCTGACGCACGGCCAACCGTATCGTGGCGAGCACGACCACTCCCGCCCGGCGCAGGGACCGGAGTGCGGAAACATCAAAACCCGGCGAGGCGAGATAGCGTTCGAGGTTGTCGAGCCAGAGCACCCTCACAACACCCGGAGCAGGTCGACTGCGCGAGAGGGTCCCGATCAGGTCCCCCAGATCCCTCGCCCTGCCGGGAACGAACATCAGAGCATCGGGAAGCACCGCTCGCAGCGCTTCGTAGGCCGCTCTGGTCTTACCCGCCGTCGAATCCCCGCTGAGGAGGACCATCCCTCCCGTCGATGCCGTCCGTGACAATTCTGCACGTATCTCACCGTCGATGTCCCGGAGAACGTACGTGGGAACACGTGATTCGTCAGTTCCGGTCCTCGCCCGGTGCACTCCGAGTTCCGACGGTTCGAAGTCACGAACAGTCCCCGGTTCCTCCCGTGTCTCTTCCCCCGATTCCACCGGTGGTTCTTCCCGTGCACGCCGGTAGTGCCGGTGCCACTCCTGCCGATCGAAGCGCCCAGGGGCACTTGCAATCTTCTCCAGTACAGTCAGGAGTGACATCAGGGCATCCGGGCCGTCCGGCAGTCCCCGCCCGCGGCTCCAGGCGCTGACAGTGGATCGCTTGAGTTCGACACCTCCTGGAATGGTCTTGCTGACCTGGGCAATCCGCTCCAGCGTGGGCCGCCCTGACTGTGTGATCGCGACGGTGATTCGTTCGGCAAACGTCTCTCGTGCAGCGCCTGGCCGCTGTGGTTCCTCCATCGCACCACCCTACGGTCGGGTTGAACGCTCTTTCGGCGGCAGGGCGTGATGCGACACCTCGATAACGCCGTCTTGGGCCGACCACCCTTCTGCGTTGCTCCGACCAAGGTTTCTGGCGATACGTCAGATCCGCCAGGCCATGTTGGCCATGGTCGGGTGGCAGGTCCACTGCTGGACGGTGGCGCCGTCGCCCGTGCCGGAATTCTCGACCTCCAGGCACTTGCCGCTGTTGCGGTTGACCAGCATCCGGCCGCCGGTGCCGGTCCTGAGCTCCCAGTGCTGGGTGGGGGTGCCGTCGCAGGTGCGCTGGAGGGCGTGGGTGCCGTCGGCGGTGGAGGCACCGGGGATCTCCAGGCACTTGCCGCTGTTGAGGTTGCGCAGCTCCCAGCCGTCGCCGACCCAGTGCATGGTCCAGATCATGGTGGGGATGCCGGAGTAGGTCCACTGCTGGGCGCGGCCGCCGTCGGCGGTGACCGAGTTCTCGATCTCCAGGGCCTTGCCGCTGTTGGCGTTGAGGACGCCGCCGCGGATGTCCACCGGCCCGCCCGACGCGGGGGCGGCGGGCGCGGCGGAGGACGGGGCGGCCGGGGAAGGCGTGGCACCGGCCCGGCGGGAGGCCGCCGCGGACGGGCTCGACGAGGCGGAGGCCGAGACCGGGGCGGAGACCGGGGCCGAGGTGGAGACCGGGGCCGAGGTGGACGGGGCCCCGGAGGCCGGGCCCGTCCCTCCGGAGGGGACGGGCGCGAGCACCGGCACCGCGCTGTCCGCGACCGGGGCGGGGGCCGCGGCGGGCGACTGCTTCCCGCCACCGAGCAGGGTCACCGCGACGGTGCCGCCCGCGATCAGCACGATCGCCCCGGCGGCGGCCCCGGCGATCCGCGCCCGCCTGCGCCGCCGCTCCTGCCGCTCGTTCTCGTCCGCCAGCGCGGCCCAGTCCGGCTCTCCGCCGCCCACCCCGTAACTCATGGGGCCGGATTCTAGTTCGAGTCCGGAACGCGAAAACGCGGCGGGCCCGGTCTCGCCGGTACGGTCCGGACGTTCACCCGTCAGTGGCAGAAGCGGAGTTGACGCCCGGTCGGGCCCGCCCGGCAGGGCGTCACCCCCTGCGGGCCGGGACTCCGAGGAACAGACCCGCCGCGGAGTCGGCGATCTCCAGCGCCCGCCCGGCGTCCTCCTCCCGGACGCCACCGCGCAGGTCGGCGGACGGGGCCGAACTCGCCGCCCGGGCAGGCCTGTTGGCGCTCGCGGTGGGCACGGACCGCTTCCCCTCCCGGGCCGGGGCCGCAGGAGACGCAGCGGCGGGCGTCGGGGGCGGGGCCGGAATCTCCGGAGCGGGCCGCGCTTCCGGCGTCGCCGAGCCGGTGGCCGCCGCAGGCGAAGCGCTCCCGGCGACCGCCACCGCCGGGCCGCCGTCCTCGCCGCCGCCCGTCCGGCCGGCCACGGCCGCGCCGCCCCCGACGAGCAGGACGGCCGCCCCGGCCACCGCCCCGGCGGCCCGCAGCCGCCTGCGCCGCCGCTGCTCGCGCTCGTGCCGTTCGGCCAGCGCGGCCCAGTCCGGCGCCCCGCCGTCCGACCCGAAATCCATGGCCCCGCAGTCTAGTTCGTCCCGGTGGCGGCGGAACGCGCGAAGGGGCGGGAACCCGGAGGGTTCCCGCCCCTGGCGGACGTGCCGACGCTCGGTCAGACGTTGAAGCCGAGCGCGCGGAGCTGGTCGCGGCCCTCGTCGGTGATCTTGTCGGGGCCCCACGGCGGCATCCAGACCCAGTTGATCCGCAGGTCCTTGACCAGGCCGTCGGTCGCGGTCCGGGCCTGGTCCTCGATCACGTCGGTGAGCGGGCAGGCGGCGGAGGTGAGGGTCATGTCGACGGTGGCGGTGTCGTCCTCGTCGATGTGCAGGCCGTAGATCAGGCCGAGGTTGACGACGTCGATGCCCAGTTCGGGGTCGACGACGTCCATCAGGGCCTCCATGAGGTCCTCGGTGGAGACCGTCCCGGCGGTGGTGAACGCGCCGGGGCTGTCGGACCCGGCGGCCTCGGCCGCGGGAGCCTCGGCCGCAACGGCCTCGGCGGTCGTCTCGTTCTCGCTCATGTCCAATGTCCTAACGGGGCGTCAGTCGGCGATCGGGGGCTGGCCGCCGAGTGCCTTGGCGGTGGCGTCCTTCCAGGCCATCCAGCTGAGCAGGGCGCACTTGACCCGGGCCGGGTACTTGGAGACCCCGGCGAAGGCGACGGCGTCCTCCAGCAGGTCCTCGTCGCCCTCGGACTGGCCCTTGCTCTGCATCAGTTCCAGGAAGGCTTCCTGGATCTGCTGGGCCTCGCCGACCGGCTTGCCGACCACCAGGTCGTTGAGCACGGAGGCGGAGGCCTGGCTGATCGAGCAGCCCTGCGACTCGTAGGAGACGTCCGCGACGACCGCGCCGTCGAGCTTCACCCGCAGGGTGATCTCGTCGCCGCAGGTCGGGTTGACGTGGTGGACCTCGGCGTCGCCGTCCCGCAGCCCCTTGCCGTGGGGGTGGCGGTAGTGGTCCAGGATGATCTCCTGGTACATCGAGTCGAGCTTCATGGGGCAGCCACCTCAGCCGAAGAAGTTGCGGACGTGGTGGAGGCCGTCGATCAGCGCGTCCACCTCGCCGGGCGTGGAGTACAGGTAGAACGACGCCCTGGTGGTCGCCGGAATTCCGTACCGCAGGCAGACCGGCCGCGCGCAGTGGTGGCCGACCCGGACGGCGATGCCCTGCTCGTCGAGGACCTGACCGACGTCGTGCGGGTGGATGTCACCGAGCGTGAAGGAGATCGCCGCGCCGCGGTCCACGGCCGTGCGCGGGCCGATGATCCGCAGGTCGGGGACCTCCAGCAGGCGCTCGATCGCGTAGGCGGTGATGGCGTGCTCGTGCTCCGCGACCTTGTCCATGCCGATCGCCGTCAGGTAGTCGACGGCGGCGCCGAGGCCGACGGCCTGGGCGATCGGCGGGGTGCCTGCCTCGAACTTGTGCGGGGCGGGGGCGTAGGTGGACGAGCCCATGGTGACGGTCTCGATCATCTCGCCGCCGCCGAGGAACGGCGGGAGGTCCTCCAGCAGCTCCTGGCGGCCCCAGAGCACGCCGATGCCGGTGGGGGCGAGCATCTTGTGGCCGGTGAAGGCGACGAAGTCGGCCTCCAGCGCCTGCACGTCGAGGACGGCGTGCGGGGCGGCCTGCGAGGCGTCGATGCAGACCAGCGCGCCCACCGACTGCGCCTTGCGGACGATGGTGTCCACCGGGTTGACGGTGCCCAGCAGGTTCGACACCAGCGTGACCGAGACGATCTTCGTCTTCTCGGTGATCAGCTCGTCGATGGTGGACAGGTCGAGCCGGCCCTCGTCGGTCAGGCCGAACCACTTCAGCTTCGCGCCGGTGCGCTGCGCGAGCAGCTGCCACGGCACGATGTTGGAGTGGTGCTCCATCTCGGTGATCACGATCTCCGAGTCGGCGTCGACCTTGTACGGCTCCTCGGCCCAACCCAGCATGTTCGCCACGAGGTTGAGCGACTCGGAGGCGTTCTTGGTGAAGATCACCTCGTTCCGGCTGGGCGCGTTGACGAACGCCGCGACCTTGTCCCGGGCGCCCTCGTACAGCGCGGTGGCCTCCTCGGCCAGCACGTGCACGCCGCGGTGGACGTTGGCGTTGTGCTGCTCGTAGTAGGCGTTCAGCGCGTCCAGCACCTGCTGCGGCTTCTGCGAGGTCGCCGCGTTGTCCAGGTACACCAGGGGCTTCCCGTCGTGCAGCTGGCGCGACAGGATCGGGAAGTCCTTGCGGATGGCGTCGGTGTCGAGCAGTCCGGTCAGATGGGGATGGGTCACGCGGAAGCGCCCCCCTTCACGTAGCTCTCGTAGCCCTCTTCCTCCAGCTTGTCGGCGAGCTCGGCGCCGCCGGACTCGACGATCCGGCCGCCCGCGAAGACGTGCACGTGGTCGGGCTTGATGTAGCGGAGGATGCGGGTGTAGTGGGTGACCAGCAGGGTGCCGACCTCGCCGGTGGAGCGGACCCGGTTGATGCCCTCGGAGACGATCCGCAGCGCGTCGACGTCCAGGCCGGAGTCGGTCTCGTCGAGGATGGCGATCTTCGGCTTGAGCAGCTCCAGCTGGAGGATCTCGTGGCGCTTCTTCTCGCCGCCGGAGAAGCCCTCGTTGACGTTGCGCTCGGCGAACGCCGGGTCCATCGAGAGGGCGGCCATCGCCTCCTTGACCTCCTTGACCCACAGCCGCAGCTTGGGGGCCTCGCCGCGGACGGCGGTGGCGGCGGTGCGCAGGAAGTTGGAGACCGAGACGCCGGGCACCTCGACCGGGTACTGCATGGCCAGGAAGACGCCGGCCCGGGCGCGCTCGTCGACGGACATCTCCAGCACGTCCTCGCCGTCCAGCAGCACCTGGCCGCCGGTGACGGTGTACTTCGGGTGCCCGGCCAGCGAGTAGGCCAGGGTGGACTTGCCGGAGCCGTTCGGACCCATGATCGCGTGGGTCTCGCCCTGCTTGACCGTCAGGTCGACGCCCTTGAGGATCTCGCGCGGGCCGCCCTCCGCGTCGACGGAGACGTGCAGGTCGCGGATTTCAAGCGTTGCCATGGGGTACTCAGTTCTCCTGGTTGACGGAGACGAGCACATCGTCCCCTTCGATCTTTACGGGGTAGACGGCGACCGGCCGGGTCGCGGGCAGTCCGGAGGGCTTGCCGGTGCGCAGGTCGAAGCTGGAGCCGTGCAGCCAGCACTCGATCATGCAGTCCTCGACCTCGCCCTCGGAGAGCGAGACGTTGGCGTGCGAGCAGGTGTCGTTGATGGCGAACACGCCCTCGTCGGTGCGGACGATCGCCACCGGGACGCCGTTCAGCTCGACCTTGGTCGGCACGTCCTCCTGGAGCAGGCTGAGCGCGCAGGCCCGGACGTAGCTCATGCCACCGTCCCTTCCAGCTCGGCCTCGATCTTCTCCAGCAGGCGGTCCTGGACCTCGGGGACGCCGATCTGCTGGACCAGCTCGGCGAAGAAGCCGCGCACCACCAGGCGGCGGGCCTCGTCGGCCGGGATGCCGCGGGACTGCAGGTAGAACAGCTGCTCGTCGTCGAAGCGGCCGGTCGCGGAGGCGTGGCCGGCGCCGACGATCTCGCCGGTCTCGATCTCCAGGTTCGGCACCGAGTCGACCCGGGCGCCGTCGGTGAGCACCAGGTTGCGGTTGAGCTCGTAGGTGTCGGTGCCGAGCGCGGCGGCCCGGATCAGCACGTCGCCGATCCACACCGCGTGCGCGTCCTGGCCCTGGAGGGCGCCCTTGTAGGCGACGTTGGAGCGGCAGTGCGGGGTGTCGTGGTCGATCACCAGGCGGTGCTCCAGGTGCTGCCCGGCGTCCGCGAAGTACAGGCCGAACAGCTCGGCCTCGCCGCCGGGGGCGGCGTAGTTGACGCGGGGGTGCAGGCGCACCACGTCGCCGCCGAAGGTGACGACGACCGACTTGAACGAGGCGTCCCGGCCGACCAGCGCGTTCTGCTGGGCGACGTGCACCGCGTCCCGGTCCCAGTCCTGGACCGAGACGAAGGTGAGCTTGGCGCCGTCGCCGACCAGCAGGTCGACGTTGGCGGCCCGGGTGCCGGTGCCGGTGTGGTTGAGCACCACGACGGCCTCGGCGAACGGCCCGACCTCGACCACCACGTGCGCGAAGGCGGTGCCGCCCTCGCCGTGCACGTCGATCCGGACCGGCTCGGTGAGCACCGTCTCCTTGGGGACGGTCACCACCAGGGCCTGCTCGAAGGCGCTGAACGCCTGCGCGGCGACCCGGTCCACCGGGGTGCCGGCCTTGCCGACCCGGGCGTCCGCGCGGCCGACCAGCTCGGAGGTGACGCCCTCCGGCAGGCCCAGCTCGATCTTGTCCTCACCGCGAGGGGCTTCGAGCGCCTTGCCGTCGTGCAGGCCGCCGAGGCGGTGCAGCGGGGTGAACCGCCAGTCCTCCTCGCGGCCGGTCGGCACCGGGAAGTCGTTGACGTCGAAGGACGGCTTGACGGCGACCCGGGCGTCGATCGGCTGCCGGACGGTGTCGCGCCCGGTGCCCGGGCCGGCGAGCTGCGCGCCGGCGACGGCGGTGCCGACCTCGATCGAGCCGGCGGTGGTGGAGCCGGGGGTGTTCTGCTCAGCCATGGCTGTTCGTGTTGCTCTCTTTCGGGAATCGTCGACGGGTGGCGGGGGCTGACGGAGCGTCAGCCGACCGCGCCCTCCATCTGCAGCTCGATCAGCCGGTTCAGCTCCAGCGCGTACTCCATCGGCAGCTCGCGGGCGATCGGCTCGACGAAGCCGCGCACGATCATCGCCATCGCCTCGGTCTCGCTCAGACCGCGGCTCATCAGGTAGAACAGCTGGTCCTCGGAGACCTTGGAGACGGTGGCCTCGTGGCCCATCGACACGTCGTCCTCGCGGACGTCCACGTACGGGTAGGTGTCCGAGCGGGAGACCGTGTCCACCAGCAGCGCGTCGCACAGCACGTTCGACTTGGCGCCGTGCGAGCCCTCGCCGATCTCGATCAGGCCGCGGTAGGAGGTCCGGCCGCCGCCGCGCGCCACCGACTTCGAGACGATGTGCGAGGAGGTGTTCGGCGCCATGTGGACCATCTTCGCGCCGGCGTCCTGGTGCTGGCCCTCGCCCGCGAAGGCGATCGACAGCGTCTCGCCCTTGGCGTGCTCGCCCATCAGGTAGACGGCCGGGTACTTCATGGTGACCTTGGAGCCGATGTTGCCGTCGATCCACTCCATGGTCGCGCCCTCGTACGCCACGGCGCGCTTGGTGACCAGGTTGTAGACGTTGTTCGACCAGTTCTGGATGGTCGTGTAGCGGCAGCGGCCGCCCTTCTTGACGATGATCTCGACCACCGCGGAGTGCAGCGAGTCCGAGGAGTAGATCGGCGCGGTGCAGCCCTCGACGTAGTGGACGTAGGCGTCCTCGTCGACGATGATCAGCGTCCGCTCGAACTGGCCCATGTTCTCGGTGTTGATCCGGAAGTAGGCCTGCAGCGGGATGTCCACCTGCACGCCCTTGGGCACGTAGATGAACGAGCCGCCGGACCACACCGCGGTGTTCAGCGCGGCGAACTTGTTGTCGCCGGCCGGGATCACGGTGCCGAAGTACTCCTTGAAGAGCTCCGGGTGCTCCTTCAGCGCGGTGTCGGTGTCCATGAAGATCACACCCTGAGCCTCGAGCTCCTGGTTGATCTGGTGGTAGACGACCTCGGACTCGTACTGCGCGGCCACGCCGGCGACCAGGCGCTGCTTCTCCGCCTCCGGGATGCCCAGCTTGTCGTACGTCGCCTTGATGTCGGCGGGCAGGTCCTCCCAGGACTCGGCCTGCTTCTCGGTGGAGCGCACGAAGTACTTGATGTTGTCGAAGTCGATGCCCGACAGGTCGGAACCCCAGGTCGGCATGGGCTTCTTGCCGAACAGCTTGAGGCCCTTGAGGCGGAGGTCGAGCATCCACTCGGACTCGCTCTTCTTCGCCGAGATGTCGCGGACGACCTCCTCGCTCAGGCCGCGCTTGGCGGCGGCGCCGGCGGTGTCCGAGTCGGCCCAGCCGTACTCGTACGTGCCGAGGCCTTCGAGCTCGGGGTGTGCGATGTCAGTCATGCGAGGTTCCTCCGCGCGGACGAGCCGTTTTCGATGGGGGACGTACCGGCAGTCGGCACTGCACCGGGCGCCCGGGAGGGCGACGGTGCGGCACCGGATGCCGGCACATACGTGGTGCAGACCCCGTCGCCGTGGGCGATCGTGGCCAGCCGTTGCACATGGGTGCCCAGGAGTTGCGAGAAGACCTCGGTCTCCGCCTCGCAGAGCTGCGGGAACTGCTCGGCGATGTGCGCGACCGGGCAGTGGTGCTGGCAGAGCTGCGCGCCGGCCGGTGCGGCGGGCGCAGCGGAGGCGGGCGGGACGCGCCGCACCGTGGCAGCGTACCCGTCCGCACTCAAGGCCCGAGCGAGCGCCTCGGCGCGCTGTTCGACGCCGGCCCGGCCGACCTCATCCTGGTAGCGCTCGCCCTGCTTGGCGAGCCGGGCCCGGGCGAAGGCGGCGATCGCCTCCTCGCCGGCCCGGCCGCCGCCGGCGGTCTCCGAGATCCAGCGCAGCGCCTCGGCGGCGAGCTGGTCGTAGGCCTGGTAGAAGGCGCTGCGGCCGCTGTCGGTGAGGGCGAAGACCTTGGCGGGGCGGCCCCGGCCGCGGCTGCCGTGCACCCGCTGCTCGCGGGAGACGACCAGCCCGGCGGCGGCCAGGCCGTCCAGGTGGCGGCGGACCGCGGCGGCGGTCAGGCCGAGGCGGGCGGCCAGGTCGGCGGCCGAGGACGGGCCGTGGTCGAGGATCGACCGGGCGACCCGGTCCCGGGTGGCCCGGTGGCCCTCGGCGAGCACGTCCGCCCCCGTCGCGGGCACGGCGCAGTCGGGGGCCTCGGGCTCCCCAAGCGGCGCGGCGTGCTCGCGGATGTTTTTCACAACACGATTGTTGCGTAATTCGTCCGCCGGAGACAAGCCGTGACCCGGGTCTCACCGGTGTCGTCCGTCACGGAAGGCAAGCCTTACCCGAACGGGGGTGTGAACGGCTCCTACACTCGCCGGTATGCATGCAGAACCCGCCGTCCTGGTGACCGGACTGGTCAAGCGGTACGGCGCCAAGACGGCCGTGGACGGGCTCGACCTGGCCATCGCGCGCGGCACCGTCACCGCGGTGCTCGGCCCCAACGGCGCGGGCAAGACCACCACGATCGAGACCTGCGAGGGCTACCGCCGCCCGGACGCGGGCACCGTCCGGGTGCTCGGGCTGGACCCGGTGGCGCAGGCCGCGGCGCTCCGGCCGCGGATCGGCGTGATGCTGCAGTCCGGGGGCGTGTACGCCGGCGCGCGCGCCCTCGAAATGCTCCACCACACCGCGAAGCTGTACGCCGACCCGCTGCCGGTCGGCCCGCTCGCCGAACGCCTCGGCCTCGACTCCTGCGGCCGCACCCCCTACCGCCGGCTCTCCGGCGGCCAGCAGCAGCGCCTCGCCCTGGCGATGGCCGTGGTCGGCCGCCCCGAGCTGGTCTTCCTGGACGAGCCCACCGCCGGCCTCGACCCGCAGGCCCGCCGCGCCACCTGGGAGCTGGTCGCCGAGCTGCGCGCGGCGGGCGTCACCGTCGTGCTGAGCACCCATCGGATGGACGAGGCCGAGCAGCTCGCCGACGACGTCGCGGTGGTCGACCGCGGCCGGGTGATCGCCCAGGGTTCCCCCGACGACCTGCGCGGCAGCGAGGCCCGGTTGTGCTTCGACGGCCCGCCCGGCCTCGACCTGGCCGGGCTGCGCAAGGTGCTCCCCGACCGGGCCGCCGTCACCGAGGCGGCCCCCGGCTCCTACCGGGTCGAGGCCGAACTCGACGCCGCCCTGCTGGCCGCCGTCACCGGCTGGTGCGCCGCCGCCGGGGTGATGCCCGACAAGCTCGCCGTCCAGCGCCGCAGCCTGGAGGATGTCTTCCTCGACCTGACCGGACGGGACCTGCGATGACCGCCACCGACCTCACCCCCCGCCCCGGCGCCGCCCCGGTCGGCCGGATGCTGCTCGCGCAGACCGCCCTGGAGACCAGGATGCTGCTGCGCAACGGCGAGCAGCTGCTGCTCACCGTGGTCATCCCGACCGTGCTGCTGGTGCTGTTCTCCGCCGTCGACGTGGTCGCCGTGGACGGCCCCGGCAAGCGGGTCGACTTCCTCGCCCCGGGCCTGCTGGCGCTGGCCGTGATGTCCACCGCCTTCACCGGCCAGGCCATCGCCACCGGCTTCGAGCGCCGCTACGGCGTGCTCAAGCGGCTCGGCGCCACGCCGCTGCCGCGCTGGGCGCTGCTGACCGCGAAGACCGGCTGCGTGCTGGTCACCGAACTGCTCCAGGTGCTGCTGCTGTCCGGCATCGCGCTGTCCCTCGGCTGGTCGCCGCACGGCAATCCACTGGCGGTGCTGCTCCTGCTGGTGCTGGGCACCGCCGCGTTCTCCGGCCTCGGCCTGCTGATGGCGGGCACGCTGCGCGCGGAGGCCACGCTGGCCGGCGCCAACCTGGTGTTCGTCCTGCTGCTGCTGGCCGGCGGCGTGGTCGTCCCGCTGGCGAAGTTCCCGGCCGCGGTCCGCCCGGTGCTGGAGCTGCTGCCGATCTCGGCGCTCTCCGACGGCCTGCGCTCGGTGCTCCAGCTCGGCGGCGGCGTCCCGTGGGCCGACCTGGGAATCCTCGCGGCCTGGTCGGTGCTCGGCCTGGCCGCCGCGGCCCGGTTCTTCCGCTGGGAGTAGCCCCGGGGGCGGCCCGCCGCCCGGGGCGGGTCCGGGGCCGGGGCACGGCATAAGCCCGCCTACGATGGTCCGGTGACCAACCCGTTCTCCCTCCTCGCCGACCGCTGGCACCCGAGCGCGCAGCACGTCCGGCGGGCCGCCCTGGCCGCGCTGGTGATGAGCGTGGTCATCGTCGTCACCGGCGGCGCCGTCCGGCTGACCGCCTCCGGCCTCGGCTGCCCCACCTGGCCGCGCTGCACCGCCGACAGCCTGACGCCGACGCCCGCGATGGGCATCAACGGCGTCATCGAGTTCGGCAACCGGATGCTGACCTACGTGCTGTGCGCGGCGGTCGGCTGGTTCATCCTGGCCGCGCGCTGCGCCAGGCCGTGGCGGCGCTCGCTGACCAAGCTGGGCTGGGCCCAGTTCTGGCTGGTGATGAGCAACTCGGTGCTGGGCGGCATCACCGTGCTGACCGGCCTGAACCCGTACATCGTGGCGGCCCACATGGTGGCCGCGATGGGCCTGATCTGGGTCGCGCTGCTGTCCTGGGAGCGCGCGAAGGAGGGCGACGGCCCGCCGCGCGCCCTGGTCGCCGAGCCGATCCGGCGGCTGGCCCAGGTGCTGGTGGCGGTGATCGGCCTGCTGGTGCTGGCCGGCACCCTGGTCACCGGCGCGGGCCACCACCCGGGCGCCTCCTCGAAGGACGGCAAGCCGGTGTACCGGATCCCGGTCGACTACGACCGCCTGGTCCAGGTCCACGCCGACCTGGTGTTCCTCTCGGTCGGCCTGACGCTGGCCGCGCTACTGGTGTTCGCCGCCGTGCAGGCCCCGCCGGCCGCCCGGGCCCGGGTCCGCGACCTGTTCGTCCTGCTGCTGCTGCAGGGCCTGCTGGGCTTCGTCCAGTACTTCACCGACGCCCCGGAGCTGATGGTCGGCCTGCACATGCTGGGCGCCGCCCTGGTCTGGGCCGCCGCGCTGCGGGTCCCGCCGGCGCTGCGCAGCCGCGCCGAGATCCCGGCCCAGGCGGCGGCGCCGTCCGCCGAACTGGTCGCCTGAGCCGCCCGCAGGTACGAGGAAGGCCCGCCGGTGCACGGCGGGCCTTCCTCGTACCTGCGGGGGTGACGGGCGGTCAGATCTGGATGCCCGCCATCCGCTTCCACTCGTACGGGCCGGTCCGCACCTTCAGGCCCAGCTCGCCGTCGAAGTCCTCGTGCAGGGTGAGCCCGGCCAGTTCGGCGGCCCGGCGGCCGATCGCGTAGGTCGGGGCGACCTGGTCGCCCCAGGTGCCGTCGGCGCCGACCACGACGATCCGGGTCGCGGTCCGGCCGACGTACTCGACCACCCCGTCCGCGCTGCCGCCGTGCTGGGCAGCGAAGCTGCTGAGGTGCTTGGCGATGCGCTTGGCACGGCGCTCGGCGCGGGCGTCCGGCGCGGCGGTGGTGGCGGTCTCTGCGCTGCTCATGCCCGCATGCTACCGACCGGTAGTCCGGCTGGCGACGCCGCCGCCCTGTGCCGACGGCCACACGTCGCGCCCCGCCGCCCGCGCGGGGGGCACCGCCGGACCCGCCGGGGCGGCGGGCAGCTCCCCCGCGCCCGCGTAGGCCCGGGCGAACGCCTCGGCCTCCGGGCCGGGGCGGGCGATCCGGTGGATCCGCCGCAGCCGCAGCCGCAGCGCGAACTCGCGCTGCCCGGACGGGATCCCGGCCGGCAGGTGGAGCAGTTCGAGCAGCTGGTCGGAGAACTCCTGGGTCTCCCAGGCGGCCTCCAGCCGACGCTCCTGGTAGCCGTCCAGGGCGCGCTCGTCCCCGTCCCGGACGGCGGCCACCAGCGCCCCGGCCAGGTCGGCGACGTCGGCGACCGCCGAGTTGAGGCCCTTGGCGCCGGACGGGGTGACGGTGTGCGCGGCGTCCCCGGCCAGCAGCAGCCGCCCGGCCCGGATCCGGGCGGCGACCCGGCCGCGCATCCGCAGCATGCCGGTCTCCAGCAGGCCGCCGAGCGCGGGGTCGCCCGCGTCCAGGGCGAGCCGCCGCTCCAGCTCGGCCCGGATCCGCGGCTCGTCCCAGCCGGACAGCTCCTCCCCCGCCGGGACCTCCAGGTAGAACCGGCCGACATCGGCGGTGCGCGGCATCATCCCGGCGAACCCGTCGGCGTGCACCGCGTAGCGGATCTGCTCGACCGGGCGGGAGATCCGGGCCAGCACGGTCAGCCAGTCGTACGGGTAGCGCCGGGCCGGCCCGTCCCCGCCGTCGGGGCGTCCGCCGTCGGGGAGTCCGCCATCGGGGAAGGCCGCGGCGACCGTGCTGCGCGCGCCGTCGCAGCCGACCACCCAATCGGCGCGCAGCTCGCCGTCGGCGGTGCGCAGCACGGGGCGGCCGTCGCCGTCGAGGGCGACCGACTCGACGGGCCGCTCGAAGGCGATGGCGCCGCCGTCCTTCTCGTAGGCGGCGATCAGGTCGCGGACCAGCAGCTGCTGCGGGTAGACCCAGTGCCGGACGCCGCCGGAGAGCGCCCCGTAGTCGACCAGTACCTTCTCGCCGAGGCAGACCAGCTCGCACTCGCCGTGCCGCTCGCCCTCGGCGGTCAGCCGGTCGGCGAGACCGAGGGCGCGCAGGTACTCGACCACCCGGTGTTCGAGCACGCCGGCCCGGGCGGTGCGCTCCAGCTCGGCGCGGGAGAGCCGCTCGTGGACGGTGACCCCGATCCCGGCCCGGCGCAGCACGTGGGCGAGGACGAGTCCGGCGGGCCCGGCGCCGACCACGGCGACGGCGGTGCGGCGGGCGGTCACCGGCTGCCTCCGGCGGCGAGCAGTCCGGCGCCGAGCGCGGCGGGCACCACGGCGGGGTTGAAGGTCTCGGTGACGGCGGCCAGCGGTCGGCGGCCGTGCCAGAGCAGGTAGGTCTTGTAGGCGGCGGGCGCGCCGTCCCAGTCCCGGACCCCGGCGTCCAGCACGGTGCGCCGGTGGGCGGTGCCGCTGGCCTGCAGGGCGGCGCCGATCGGGGCGTCGGTGTCGGTCAGGCAGCGGTCGGCGTCGGCGTCCAGGGCGGGCCGGGCAACCACCACGTTGCGGGAGAGCTCGGCTCCGTCCCGGCCGGTCAGCACCGAGCGGCGGACGATCAGCTGCTCCTCGGGCCCGGCGCCGAGCAGGGCGGCGGTCCCGGCGGGGGCCGCGGCCGCGGGCAGCCGGCGGTGGTCGGCGCCGCCGATCCGGGCGGGCGCCCCGGTCCACGCCTCCAGCAGGGTCGTGGTGAGCCCGTCGGTGCTGAGCAGCATCCGGGTGGGCGGGGCGGCGAAGCGCCCGATCCGGACGGCCGTCTCGGCCGGTTTCCGGGTGGCGAAGGCGTGTGCGGACACGTCGATGGAGTGCAGCGGCATCGGTTCCCCCGAGGATGTCGACGACGTTCGGCGTACCGAACGGTGGCCGACCCTACTCGACAACTGTTTCCGCTGACGAAACGTCACCTCATGTCCGGGCAAAGCCGTCCGGGCCCGGGCCGGGCCGTTCGGCGGACCGCCCCGGGGCGGGAATACTGTCCGGGTGAACGATTTCCGTGGCTGGCCGGCCGAGGCGCTGGAGTTCTACGAGCACCTGGAGGCCGACAACTCGAAGACCTTCTGGGCCGCGCACCGCGCGGTGTACGACGAGGTCGTCCGGGCCCCGATGGAGGCCCTGCTGGCCCGGCTGGAGCCGGAGTTCGGCCCGGGGAAGATCTTCCGGCCGAACCGGGACGTCCGGTTCTCGGCCGACAAGTCCCCGTACAAGACGCACCTCGGCGGGTACCTGGAGTCCGGCGGCTACGTGCAGCTGTCCGCCGACGGGCTGGCCTGCGGGCTGGGGTACTACCACCTGGCGAGCGACCAGCTGGCCCGCTACCGCACGGCGGTGGCCGAGGACGTGCCGGGCGCCGAGCTGGAGCGGGTGGTGGCGCGGGTGCGGGCGGCCGGGCCGCAGGTGGTGGGCCGGGACAGCCTGAAGACGGCGCCGCGCGGCGTCCCGAAGGACCACCCGCGGATCGAACTGCTGCGCCACAAGGGCCTGATCGCCTGGCAGGAGTGGGAGCCCGCGGCCTGGCTGGGCACCGCGGCGGCGTACGGCCGGATCACCGGCTTCCTGCACGCGGCGGCGCCGCTGCACGCGTGGCTGGAGAACCACGTCGGCCCCAGCGAGCTTCCGCCGCGCTGAGGCCGAGGGGGTGGAGCGAGGGGGCGTCAGCCCACGAACGGGTCGATCGCCACGACCAGGAACAGCAGGGTCAGGTAGGTGATCGACCAGTGGAACAGCCGCATCTCCTTGAGCTTGGCGCCCACGATGCCGGCCTTGGCGCGCGACTGGAGCGCGTACGCCTCCTTCATCCACAGCGCGCCGAGGACGGCGGCGGCGGTCGGGTACAGCCAGCTGGTGTGCGCGGCCGGCCAGAGCAGCAGCGAGGTCGCCACCATCACCCAGGAGTAGACGACGACCTGCTTGGCGACGCCGATGTTGCCGCGGATCACCGGCAGCATCGGCACGCCGGCCTTGGCGTAGTCGTCGCGGACCTTCATCATCAGCACCCAGGTGTGCGGCGGCGTCCAGAAGAACACCACCAGGAACAGCACCACGGCCGCCCAGGACAGCGAGTCCGTCACCGAGGACCAGCCGACCAGCACCGGCATGCAGCCGGCGATGCCGCCCCAGACCACGTTCTGCGAGGTGCGGCGCTTGAGGCCCAGGGTGTAGACGAAGACGTAGAACAGCAGGGCGCCCAGCGCGAGCGCCGAGGACAGCCAGTTGACCAGGACGCCCAGCCAGAGGGTGGAGACCACGGCCAGCGTGACGCCGAAGACCAGCGCCTCCCGGGGGGAGACCATGCCGGTGACGATCGGGCGCCGCTCGGTGCGGGACATCACCGCGTCGATGTCCCGGTCGATGTACATGTTGAGGGCGTTGGCGCCGCCCGCCGAGAGGTAGCCGCCGACCACCACCGCGAGCACCCGCCACAGGTCCGGCACGCCGCCCTGGGCGAGGAACATCACCGGCACCGTGGAGATCAGCAGCAGCTCGATGATGCGGGGCTTGGTGAGGGCGACGAATGCGCCGACCCGGGCCCCGAACGGCCGGGGCGCGGTCCTCGTCCCTACCACCACCCCTGCGGGGCGGGATTCGACGGCGGTCACGGACACCTCAACAGTCGATGAACTTCCACAGGCGACCCGGAGACCCGCAGGGTGCCCGCCGTCCGCTCTGCGCGTACCACGCAACCATAGACGTTCCATATCTCCCGATCCGCCCCGGGGTCCTCCGGCGAGCCGCGTCCGTTCCCGTCTTGCCCATCGGACGGGCATGGCCTCCCCGGACGGGTGAAGGTAGGACAGAGCAGTTGACGGATCGCCAGGGGACTGCCGGGGAACCGGCGGCGGAATGCGACGCCCGGCACTCGCGTTGCCCGGCACAGAGGGTGAGGTGCCCGGCAAACGGTAGGCTCGCACAGAGAAGCGGGATCAACCCTCCGTGATCGGCACCACCACAGCGACGTGGCCGAACCGGTCCCCTTCACGGGGTCACACTTCACAAAATCCGGAAGGAGCCCTGAGTCAGGGTGAGCACGACGCCGAACGTTTTCGAGTGGAGCGAGTGGGACCAGCGGGCCGTCGACACGGCCCGGGTACTGGCGATGGACGCCGTGCAGAAGGTGGGGAACGGACACCCCGGCACCGCCATGTCCCTCGCGCCCGCGGCGTATCTGATCTTCCAGCGCTTCCTGCGCCACGACCCGACCGACCCGTCCTGGGTCGGCCGCGACCGCTTCGTGCTCTCCCCCGGGCACACCTCCCTCACGCTGTACACCCAGCTGTTCCTGTCCGGCTACGGACTCTCGCTGGACGACCTGAAGGCCTTCCGGGTCGCGGGCAGCCGCACCCCCGGCCACCCCGAGCACGGCCACACCGCCGGTGTCGAGACCACCACCGGCCCGCTCGGCCAGGGCATCGGCAACGCGGTCGGCATGGCGATGGCGGCCCGCTACGAGCGCGGCCTGTTCGACCCGGACGCGGCGCCCGGCACCTCGCCGTTCGACCACACCGTCTGGGCGATCGTCTCCGACGGCGACCTGGAGGAGGGCATCTCCGCCGAGGCGTCCTCGCTGGCCGGCCACCAGAAGCTGGGCAACCTGGTCGCGCTCTACGACGACAACCACATCTCGATCGAGGGCGACACCGCCACCGCGTTCTCCGAGGACGTGCTGGCCCGCTACGAGGCGTACGGCTGGCACGTCCAGCGGGTCGCCCCGAAGGCCGACGGCGACATCGACGTGGCCGCGCTGGCCGCCGCGCTGGAGGCCGCCCGGGCCGAGACCGGCAAGCCGTCGATCATCGCGATGCGCACCATCATCGCCTGGCCCGCGCCGAACGCCCAGGACACCGCGAAGGCGCACGGCTCGGCCCTCGGCGACGCCGAGATCGCCGCCACCAAGAAGGTGCTCGGCTTCGACCCGGCCAAGACCTTCGAGGTCTCCGACCAGGTCGTCGCGCACGCCCGCGAGGTCGTCGTCCGCGGCCAGGCCGCCCGCGCCGCCTGGGACGCCGAACTCGCCGACTGGCGCGCCGCCAACCCGCAGCGCGCCGCCGAGTTCGACCGGATCCAGACCGGCGAGCTGCCCGACGGCTGGGAGAAGGCGATCCCGTCCTTCCCGGCCGGCAAGGACGTCGCCACCCGCAAGGCCTCCGGCGACACCCTGAAGGCCGTCGGCAAGCTGGTCCCCGAACTCTGGGGCGGCTCCGCGGACCTCGCCGAGTCCAACCTGACCACCATCGACGAGGAGTCCTCCTTCCTGCCGGAGGGCAACCCGCTCAAGAGCGCCTCGCCGTACGGCCGGACGATCCACTTCGGCATCCGCGAGCACGCCATGGGCTCCGTGATGAACGGCATCGCCCTGCACGGCCGCACCCGGATCTACGGCGGCACCTTCCTGGTGTTCTCCGACTACATGCGCCCCGCCGTCCGGCTCGCCGCGCTGATGAAGCTGCCGGTGGTCTACGTCTGGACGCACGACTCGATCGGCCTCGGCGAGGACGGCCCGACCCACCAGCCGGTCGAGCACCTGGCCGCGCTGCGCGCCATCCCCGGCCTCGCCGTGGTCCGCCCGGCGGACGCCAACGAGACCGCCGTGGTGTGGCGCACCGTGCTGGAGCGGCAGACCAGCCACCCCGGCCCGGTCGGCCTGGCGCTGACCCGGCAGGGCGTGCCGACCTTCGACCGCGAGGTGTTCGGCTCCGCCGAGGGCGCGGCCCGGGGCGGCTACGTGCTGGCCGAGGCCGAGGGCGGCGAGCCCAAGGTGATCCTGATCGGCACCGGCTCCGAGGTGCAGCTCGCCGTGCAGGCCCGCGAGGCGCTGCAGGCCGAGGGCACCCCGACCCGGGTGGTCTCGCTGCCCTCGGTCGAGTGGTTCAACGAGCAGGACCAGGCGTACCGGGACAGCGTGCTGCCCCCGAACGTCCGGGCCCGGGTCTCGGTCGAGGCGGGCATCGCCCAGGGCTGGCGCGAGCTGGTCGGCGACGCCGGCCGGATCATCAGCCTGGACCACTTCGGCGCCTCCGCCGACTACCAGGTGCTGTACCAGGAGTTCGGCATCACCGCCGAGGCGGTGGCCAACGCCGCCCGCGCCTCGCTGCGCACGGTCGAGGCCGTCTCGCGCTGACGCGCTGATCCGCCCGGCCCGGGGTATCCGCACTGCCCCGGGCCGGTTCCCCGGACTCCACCCGACGTACGAAAAGAAGAAGAGGGACTGAGCACCATGACCGACGCTTTGAACCGCCTCAGCGAAGAAGGCGTGGCGATCTGGCTCGACGACCTGAGCCGCGACCGGCTGAACTCCGGCAACCTGGCCGAGCTGGTGCAGGAGAAGCACGTCGTCGGCGTCACCACCAACCCGACCATCTTCCAGAAGGCCATCGGCGGCGGCAGCGCCGCCTACGACGGCCAGCTGACCGACCTCGCGGTGCGCAAGGTCACCACCGACGAGGCGATCCGCATGATCACCACCTCGGACGTGCGCGACGCCGCCGACGTGCTGCGCCCCGTCTACGACGCCTCCAACGGCCGCGACGGCCGGGTCTCCATCGAGGTCGACCCGCGGCTGGCCCACGAGACCGCGGCCACCGTCGCCGAGGCCAAGCAGCTGTGGTGGCTGGTCGACCGCCCGAACGTCCTGATCAAGATCCCGGCGACGGTGGCCGGCCTGCCCGCGATCAGCGAGGTGCTCGGCAGGGGCATCAGCGTCAACGTCACGCTGATCTTCTCGCTGGAGCGCTACAAGGCCGTCATCGACGCCCACCTGACCGGCCTGGAGACCGCCAAGGCCGCCGGCCTCGACCTCTCGCAGATCGAGTCGGTCGCCTCGTTCTTCGTCTCCCGGGTCGACACCGAGATCGACAAGCGCCTGGACGCGGTCGGCACCCCCGAGGCCAAGGAGCTGCGCTCCAAGGCCGCCGTGGCCAACGCCCGCCTCGCCTACCGGGCGTACGAGGAGGTCTACGGCTCGGTCGACGGCAGCAAGCCCGCCTCGGCCCGCTGGGCGGCCCTGGAGGCGGCCGGCGCCAAGCCGCAGCGCCCGCTCTGGGCGTCCACCGGCGTCAAGGACCCGAACCTGCCGGACACCCTGTACGTGACCGAGCTGGTCGCCCCGGGCACCGTCAACACCATGCCCGAGGCCACCCTGGACGCCACCGACGACCACGGCGCGGTCACCGGCGACACCATCACCCCGCACTACGAGGACGCGCAGGCCGTGCTCGACGCGGTCGCCGCCGCGGGCGTGGACTACGACGACGTGGTCCAGGTCCTGGAGGACGAGGGCGTGCAGAAGTTCGAGGCCTCCTGGACCGAGCTGCTCGACACCGTCGCCGCGGCGCTCGACGCGCACGGCAAGAACTGACTCCTGCTCACGAACTGAAGCGACGAAAGCGGAGCACACCACAGTGAGCAACACCCAGCCGTACCCGGACGTGGAGGGGACGGAGCCGACCGCGGGAGACACCCCGGAACGCCCCGTCAACCCGCTGCGCGACCCCGCCGACCGGCGACTGCCGCAGATCGCCGGCCCGTCCGGGCTGGTGATCTTCGGCGTCACCGGCGACCTGTCCCGCAAGAAGCTGATGCCGGCCGTCTACGACCTCGCCAACCGCGGCCTGCTGCCGCCGGGCTTCTCGCTGGTCGGGTTCGCCCGCCGCGAGTGGGAGGACGAGGACTTCGCCAACGAGGTGCACGACGCCGTCAAGGAGCACGCCCGCACGCCCTTCCGCGAGGAGGTCTGGCAGCAGCTCGCCAAGGGCATGCGCTTCGTCCAGGGCGACTTCGGCGACGACGAGGCCTTCGACACCCTGCGCCGCACCATCGAGGACCTCGACCGGGCGCAGGGCACCGGCGGCAACTTCGCCTTCTACCTGTCGGTGCCGCCGAAGTTCTTCCCGACGGTGGTCCAGCAGCTCAAGAAGCACGGCCTGACCGACCCGCCGAAGGGCTCCTGGCGGCGCGCCGTGATCGAGAAGCCGTTCGGCCACGACCTGGAGAGCGCCCAGGAGTTGAACCGGATCGTCCACGAGGTCTTCCCGCGGGACGAGGTCTTCCGGATCGACCACTACCTGGGCAAGGAGACCGTCCAGAACATCCTGGCGCTGCGCTTCGCCAACCAGATGTTCGAGCCGATCTGGAACCGGTCGTACGTCGACCACGTGCAGATCACCATGGCCGAGGACATCGGCATCGGCGGCCGGGCCGGCTACTACGACGGCATCGGCTCCGCCCGCGACGTGATCCAGAACCACCTGCTGCAGCTGATGGCGCTGACCGCGATCGAGGAGCCGGCGTCCTTCCACCCGAAGGCGCTGGTGGCCGAGAAGCTGAAGGTGCTCAGCGCCGTCAAGCTGCCCGCCGACCTGGGCGCGCACACCGTGCGCGGCCAGTACGCGGCGGGCTGGCAGGGCGGCGAGGAGGTGGTCGGCTACCTCGACGAGGACGGCATCGACCCCGAGTCGAAGACCGACACCTACGCCGCCATCAAGCTGGAGATCAACAACCGGCGCTGGGCGGGCGTCCCGTTCTACCTGCGCACCGGCAAGCGGCTGGGCCGCCGGGTCACCGAGATCGCGGTGGTCTTCCAGCGCGCCCCGTACCTGCCGTTCGACTCCTACGCCACCGAGGAGCTCGGCCAGAACGCCCTGGTGATCCGCGTCCAGCCGGACGAGGGCGTCACCGTGCGGTTCGGCTCGAAGGTCCCCGGCACCGCGCTGGAGGTCCGCGACGTCACGATGGACTTCGCCTACGGCGAGTCCTTCACCGAGTCCAGCCCCGAGGCGTACGAGCGCCTCATCCTGGACGTGCTGCTCGGCGACGCGAACCTCTTCCCGCGGCACCAGGAGGTCGAGCTGTCCTGGCAGATCCTCGACCCGATCGAGCAGTACTGGGACAGCCACGGCAAGCCCGCGCAGTACCCGGCCGGCACCTGGGGCCCGGTCGAGGCGGACGAGATGCTCGCACGAGACGGCAGGAGCTGGCGCCGGCCATGAAGATCGACCTGACGAACACCACGTCCAGCAAGATCAACGCTGCCCTGATGGACGCCCGCCGGGCCAGCGGCTCCACCGCGGCCGGCATGGTGCTGACCCTGGTCATCGTGACCGACGAGGGCAGCGCCTACGACGCCCTGAAGGCCGCCAACGACGCGTCCCGCGAGCACCCCTCGCGGACCCTCGCGGTCATCAAGCGGGCCGGGCGCTCGCCCCGCGCCCGGGCCGAGACCCGGCTGGACGCCGAGATCCTGGTCGGCACCGACGCGGGTAGCGGCGAGACCGTCGTGCTCCGGATGCACGGCGAACTCGCCGCGCACGCCCAGTCGGTGGTGCTGCCGCTGCTGCTGCCGGACGCCCCCGTGGTGGTCTGGTGGCCGGACAACGCGCCGCTCAACCCGGCCCAGGACCCGCTGGGCGCGCTCGCCCAGCGCCGGATCACCGACGCCGTCACCGCGGAGTCCCCGGTCGGCCAGCTCGCCCAGCGGGCGGCCGGCTACACCCCCGGCGACACCGACCTGGCCTGGACCCGGATCACCGGCTGGCGCTCGATGCTCGCCGCCGCGCTCGACCAGCGCGCCGTGCGGATCGTCGGCGCCGTGGTCGAGGGCGAGTCGTACAACCCCAGCGTCGAACTGCTCGGCCTGTGGCTGCACAACCGCCTGCGCGTCCCGGTCGAACGGGTCGTCACCGGCGGCCCCGGCATCACCGCCGTCCGGCTCCGCACCGAGGAGGGCGACATCACGCTCGACCGCCCCGACGGCCTGCTCGGCACGCTCTGCATGCCCGGCGCGCCCGACCGGATGGTCGCGCTGAAGCGCCGCGACACCGCCGAACTGATCGCCGAGGAACTGCGCCGCCTCGACCCCGACGACATCTACGCGACTGCCGTCCGGACCCCCGTGGACCGGCTGCGCGAGCGGATCGCCGGCGTCGAGCACGCGGGCCCCGGCGGCACCGTCGAGGGCCACGCGGCGGAGGTCGAGGCCGAGGCGGCGGAGGTCGAGGCGGCGGCGGCCGAGGTCGAGGTGGCGGAGGAGATCGCCGAGGACGAGACCGCCGCGCCCGCGAAGAAGGCGGCCCCGGCGAAGAAGTCCGGCGCCGCCAAGAAGTCCACCGCCCGCAAGCGGAGCGGTCAGTGAGCGGCCGTCAGGTCCTGGTGCACGCGGACGCCGCGCTGCTGGCCCAGGCCGCGGCCGCCCGGCTGATCACCGCCCTGGTCGACGCCCAGGCCGCCCGCGGCACCGCGCACGCGGTGCTCACCGGCGGCCGCAACGGCAACGCCCTGCTGGCCGCGCTCGCCGCCCACCCGGCGCGCGACGCGGTCGACTGGGCGGGCGTCCACCTGTGGTGGGGCGACGAGCGGTACCTGCCGGCCGGCGACCCGGAGCGCAACGCCGTGCAGGCGGCCGCGTTCCTGGACGCCGTCCGGCCGCTCGGCGCCCGCGTCCACGAGATGCCGGCCGACGACGGCTCCTCCGCCGAGGAGGCCGCCGTCCGGTACGCCGCCGAACTGGCCGCGGCCGCCGAACCGGGCGAGCCGCTACCGGTCTTCGACGTCCTGCTGCTGGGCGTCGGCCCGGACGCCCACGTCGCCTCGCTGTTCCCCGGCCACCCCGGGGTCCGGCAGTCCGGCGGAACGGTTCTCCCGGTGCACGACTCCCCGAAGCCGCCGCCGACCCGGCTCTCGCTCACCCTGCCCGCCCTCAACACCGCCCGCCAGGCCTGGCTGCTGGCCGCCGGACCGGACAAGGCCGAGGCCGTCGCCCTCGCCCTGACCGGCCCGGACGCCGACACCGCCCCGGCGAGCGCCGTGACGGGCACCGAGCGCACCCTGTGGCTGATCGACGCGGCCGCCGCGAGCAGCCTCGCCTGACGCCCCGTCACGCCCGTCACGCCGGAAGGCCCGGCCCCCGCCAGGGGGCCGGGCCTTCCGCACGGTGCCTCAGATCTCGCCGCGCAGCTTGGCCAGCGCCTCGGCGAGGATCGCCTCGCCGTCGGCGTCGGTGCGCCGCTCGCGGACGTAGGCGAGGTGGGTCTTGTAGGGCTCGTTGCGGGCCGGGGCGGGCGGGTTGTGCTCGTCCTGGCCGGCCGGGAAGCCGCAGCGGGGGCAGTCCCAGGTCTCCGGGACGGCCGCCTCCGCCGCGAAGCTGGGTCGCGTCTCGTGCTTGTTCGCGCACCAGAAGGAGATCCGGTTACGGGGAGCGGACTCGCCGCGCTCCGCCTCGCCCATCGGGCCGGCGCCCACCCTGCTGCCTCGGATCGCGTTGCCACTTGCCACGGTCTGACTCCCTGCGTGCTGGTGCCGTCCGGCCGCGGCTGGGCGGACGGTGGCGAAGTCGTCCTAGTGTAAGCGGCGGTTAAGCCTGCGCCACCACCGCCCGACGACTTCGGGTCAGTTGTTCTTGAGCAGCAGCCCGAGCACCACGATGCAGGCGAACCAGGCGATGCCGAGGATCACGGTGATGCGGTCGAGGTTGCGCTCGGCCACCGCGGAACCGCCGCCGGTGGAGGACGCGCCGCCGCCGAACATGTCGGACAGGCCACCGCCCTTGCCCTTGTGGAGCAGCACCATCAGGATCATCAGCACACTGAGGATGATCAGAGCAATCTCGAACCCGAGGACCACGACGGGACCAACTCTCTCGAATCTGCGGCGAAGGGGCCGGGCCCGCTCCTCGCGGTCCGGCCCCAAAGCCTACGTTGCTGCGGCGGCGTTAGCCTACTGCCTGCTCACGGTAGCGCACGATCTTGACGAACTCGTCGGCGTCCAGCGAGGCCCCGCCGATCAGGGCGCCGTCCACGTCGGGCTTGGCCATCAGGCCGGCCGCGGACGAGGACTTCACCGAACCGCCGTACAGGACGCGGACCTTGTCGGCCAGCTCGGGCCCGTACAGCTCGGCGAGGCGGGCCCGGATCGCGCCGCAGACCTCCTGCGCGTCCTCGGGGGTGGCGACCTCGCCGGTGCCGATCGCCCAGACCGGCTCGTACGCGACGACGATGCTCTCGGCGTCGGACGCCGGGACGCCGTCCAGGGCGCCGTCGAGCTGGGCGAGGGTGTACGCGACGTGGGTGCCGGCCCTGCGGACCTCCAGCGGCTCGCCGACGCACAGGATCGGGGTGATCCCGTGCCGGTAGGCGGCCTTCACCTTGGCGTTGACGATCTCCTCGTTCTCGCCGTGGTACTGGCGGCGCTCGGAGTGGCCGATCACCGCGTAGGCGCAGTTCAGCTTCGCCAGCATCGGGCCGGACACCTCACCGGTGTACGCGCCGCCGTCGTGCTGCGAGATGTCCTGCGAGCCGTACTTGAGCTTCAGCTTGTCGCCGTCGACCAGGGTCTGCACCGACCGCAGGTCGGTGAACGGGGGCAGCACGGCGACCTCGACGGCCGCGTAGTCCTTGTCCGTCAGCGAGAACGCCAGCGCCTGGGTGTGGCGCAGCGCCTCGAAGTGGTCGAGGTTCATCTTCCAGTTGCCCGCCATCAGCGGGAGACGCTCAGTCATGATCCTTCTCAGTCCTCCAGGGCGGCGAGACCGGGGAGGGTCTTGCCCTCCAGGTACTCGAGGCTCGCGCCACCGCCGGTCGAGATGTGTCCGAACTTGGCCTCGTCGAAGCCCAGGGTGCGGACCGCCGCCGCCGAGTCGCCGCCGCCGACCACGGTGAACGCGTCGGAGTCGACCAGCGCCTGGGCGACCGCGCGGGTGCCGTCGGCGAACGCGGGGTGCTCGAAGACGCCCATCGGGCCGTTCCAGAACACCGTCCGCGCGTCGGCGATCTTCTCCGCGAACAGCTGCGCGGTCTTCGGGCCGATGTCCAGGCCGAGCGCGCCGTCCGGGATCGCGTCCACGTCGACGACCGCGTAGTCCGCCACCGGGGCGCCGGTCTTGACGTCCGGGAAGCTGCCGGAGACCGCGGTGTCCAGCGGGATGACGAACTCCACGCCCTGCTCGGCGCCGCGCTTCAGGTAGTCCTGGACGACCGGGATCTGGTCCTCCTGGAGCAGCGAGGCGCCCACGCCGTGGCCCTGGGCCGCGATGAAGGTGTACATCATGCCGCCGCCGATCAGGATCCGGTCGGCCTTGTCGAGCAGGTTCTCGATCACGCCGACCTTGTCGGAGACCTTGGAGCCGCCGAGCACCACCACGTACGGGCGGGCCACGTCCTCGGTGAGGCGCTTGAGCACGCCGACCTCGGTGGCGATCAGGTCGCCGACGGCGTGCGGCAGCCGGGCCGGCAGGTCGTAGACGGAGGCGTGCTTGCGGTGCACCGCGCCGAAGCCGTCGCCGACGTACAGGTCCGCCAGGGCGGCCAGCTCGTCGGCGAACGCGCCGCGCTCGGCGTCGTCCTTGGAGGTCTCGCCCGCGTTGAAGCGGAGGTTCTCCAGCAGCGTGACCTCGCCGTCGCCGAGGGCGGCGACGGTGGCCTTCGCGCTCTCCCCGACCGTGTCGGTGGCGAACGCCACCGGGCGGCCCAGGATCTCGCCGAGGCGGACGGCCACCGGCGCGAGGGAGAACTTCGGGTCGGGCTCGCCCTTCGGGCGGCCCAGGTGCGAGGCCACCACGACGCGGGCGCCGCGCTCGACGAGCTTGGCGATGGTCGGCGCGACGGCGCGGATCCGGCCGTCGTCGGTGATGGTGTCACCGGACAGCGGCACGTTGAGGTCGGCGCGGACGAACACCCGCTTGCCGGAGACCTCCAGGTCTTCGATCGTCTTCACGGTCTTGCTCCTCAGGGGTGGAACGGTGCGCAGACGGCGACACGACGGCGGGCCACCGGTAAGGGGTAGGACGACGAGGGTGGGCGCAGCGGCAGGGCCCGGTCGGCGGTCGAAGCCGTCCGGGCCCTGCCCCTTACCGCACGTCAGCTACCGCTGGAATCAGAGCTGGTCGCCGACCAGGGAGACCAGGTTGACCAGGCGGTTCGAGTAGCCGAACTCGTTGTCGTACCAGCCGAGCACCTTGACCTGGTTGCCCTGAACCATCGTCAGCTGCGAGTCGAAGATGCAGGAGTGCGGGTCGTTCACGATGTCGGAGGAGACGATCGGGTCCTCGGTGTACGCCAGGATGCCCTTCAGCGGGCCCTCCTGGGCGGCCTTCTGGAACGCGGCGTTGACCTCGTCCTTGGTGACCTCGCGCTCCAGGGTGACCACCAGGTCGGTGATCGAGCCGGTCGGGACGGGGACGCGCAGCGAGGTGCCGTCCAGCTTGCCCTTGAGCTCCGGCAGGACCAGGGCGGTCGCCTTGGCGGCGCCCGTCGAGGTCGGGATGATGTTCTGCGAGGCGGCGCGGGCGCGACGCAGGTCCTTGTGCGGGAAGTCCAGGGTGACCTGGTCGTTGGTGAACGCGTGCACCGTCGTCATCAGGCCCTTGACGATGCCGAAGTTCTCGTTCAGCACCTTCGCCATCGGGGCGACGCAGTTGGTGGTGCAGGACGCGTTGGAGATGATGTCGTGCGCGGCGGCGTCGTACTTGTCCTCGTTGACACCGAGGACGATGGTGATGTCCTCGTCGGTGGCCGGCGCCGAGATGATGACCTTCTTCGCACCGGCGGTGATGTGCTTCTTCGCAGCATCGGCCTTGGTGAAGATGCCGGTGGACTCGACGACGATGTCGGCGCCCAGCTCGGCCCAGGGAAGGTTGGCGGGGTCGCGCTCGGCGGTGACCTTGAAGGTGTGGCCGTCGACGGTGATGCTGTCCTCGGTGTGCGAGACCTCGCCGGGGAAGGTACCGAGAGTGGTGTCGTACTTGAGCAGGTGAGCGAGGGTCTTGGTGTCCGTCAGGTCGTTGACACCGACGATCTCGATGTCCGCGCCCTGGGCCTTGACCGCACGGAAGAAGTTGCGGCCGATGCGGCCGAACCCGTTGATGCCTACCCGGATCGTCACGAACCGATCTCCTCTTAGGTACGCCGGGCCGGAGCCCGACGGGGGTGAAATTTTGGGTTTTCCCCGACCACTGCTGACCCTACCTCCCCCAAGTGTCGCAAGGCACATCGCCTCACCGGTAGGGCGCAACGGCCGGAACGGCCGGAAGGGGCGGGCGGCCCCGTTCCGGACGGGTGCCGCACGCCCCTTCCGGGTGTGCACGGACGGTTGACGAACCGTCAGCTCAGGGCCATCTCCTCGGTCAGGTTGGCCTCGGTGTTGGGCAGGCCGAGTTCGGCGGCCCGCTTGTCGGCCATCGCCAGCAGGCGGCGGATCCGACCGGCCACCGCGTCCTTGGTCAGCGGCGGGTCGGCGAGCGCGCCCAGCTCCTCCAGCGAGGCCTGCTTGTGCTGCATCCGCAGCGCGCCGGCCGCGGCCAGGTGCTCGGGCACCTCCTCGCCGAGGATCTCCAGGGCGCGCTGCACCCGGGCGCCGGCCGCGACCGCGGCGCGGGCCGAGCGGCGCAGGTTGGCGTCGTCGAAGTTGGCCAGCCGGTTGGCGGTGGCCCGGACCTCGCGGCGCATCCGGCGCTCCTCCCAGGCCAGCACCGACTCGTGCGCGCCGAGGCGGGTGAGCAGCGCGCCGATCGCGTCGCCGTCGCGGATCACCACCCGGTCGACGCCGCGCACCTCGCGGGCCTTGGCCGGGATGCCGAGCCGGCGGGCCGCGCCGACCAGGGCGAGGGCGGCCTCCGAGCCGGGGCAGGTGATCTCCAGCGAGGAGGAGCGCCCGGGCTCGGTCAGCGAGCCGTGCGCCAGGAAGGCGCCGCGCCAGGCGGCCTCCGCGTCGCAGGTCGCGCCGGAGACCACCGCCGGGGGCAGGCCCCGGATCGGCCGTCCGCGTCCGTCCACCAGCCCGGTCTGCCGGGCCAGCAGCTCGCCGTCCTTCACCACCCGCACCACGTACCGGCTGCCGCGTCGCAGCCCGCCGGGGGCCATCACCACCAGATCCGAGGAGTGTCCGAAGATCTCCAGGAGGTCCTTGCGCAGCCGCCGCGCCGCAATGCCGGTGTCCAGCTCCGCCTCGATCACGATGCGGCCGCTCACAATGTGCAGTCCGCCCGCGAAGCGCAGGATCGCCGAGACCTCCGCCTTGCGGCAGCAGGCACGGGTGACGGGAAGCCGGGAGATCTCGTCTTTCACCGCTGCCGTCATCGCCATGGGCCGATCCTTCCATGAGTCCGGAAAATCCGGTCGTACGCGGCGGCCAAGAGCTCCGCGTCGTGTCGCGGGGTGCCGTCGTCGCGGGCCACCGAGTCGAGCACCAGTGCGGCGCCCATCCGTCCGGCGGCCTGTTCCAGGCCGGCCAGGTCGGCGACGCCGAAGGCGCCGCCGCTGACCGCGCGCTCGTCCACCAGGATCGCGTCCACCGCCAGGCCGGGGGCGTGGTCGGCGATCACCTCCAGGTGGCGCTGCGGGGTGAAGCCCTCGGTCTCGCCGGGCTGCGGGGCCAGGTTGAGGGTGAGCAGGCGGCGGGCCCGGGTCTCGATGAGCGCCTTGGCCAGCTCGGGGACCAGCAGGTGCGGCAGCACGCTGGTGAACCAGGAGCCGGGGCCGAGCACCACCCAGTCCGCCTCCAGGACGGCCTGCACGGCGTCGGGGACGGCCGGCGGCTCGTCCGGGAGCAGCCGGATCGACTGCACGGTGCCCGGGGTGACCGCGACCGCGGCCTGGCCGCGGACCGCCGTCACCTCGGCGGGGCGCAGCGGGTCGTGGCCGCGGACCTGCGCCTCGATGTCCAGCGGGACGGCGGACATCGGCAGCACCCGGCCCTGCACGTTCAGCAGCCGGCCGACCCAGTTCAGCGCCTCGACCGGGTCGCCGAGCTTCTCCCAGAGCGCCACGATCAGCAGGTTGCCCACGGCGTGGCCGCCGAGTTCGCCGCTGCCGGCGAAGCGCTGCTGGATCACCTCGGACCAGGTGCGGCCCCAGTCGTCGTCGCCGCACAGCGCGGCCAGCGCCTTGCGCAGGTCACCGGGCGGCAGCACGCCGAGTTCGGCGCGCAGCCGCCCGCTGGAGCCGCCGTCGTCGGCGACGGTGACCACCGCGGTCAGCTCGTTGGTGAGCCGGCGCAGCGCGGACAGCGAGGCGGACAGGCCCTGGCCGCCGCCGAGCGCGGTGATGCGCGGCGCCCGACGGGGTGGCCGCTCGGCAGGCCGGTGCTGGAGCTGCTGCCGCGGTGGCCCGTATACCGTCACGCCGACCCCATGTTCCTGTCTCGTGCCCGGCCGGCGGTGGTGGCGGGGACCGGTGGGTCCCCGGCCGTCACTCCCGGCCCATGTCGCGGTGGACCAGCACCGTTTCGACGCCGTCCGCGATCAGTCGCTTGGTCAGCTGCTCGGACATCGCCACGCTGCGGTGCTTGCCTCCGGTGCAGCCTACGGCAAGCGTCATGTAGCGCTTCCCCTCGCGGCGGTAGCCCTCGGCGATGATCCGCAGCAGTTCGGCGTAGCCGTCCAGGAACGGCTGCGCCCCGGGCTGCTGGAAGACGTACTCTGCCACGTCGGGGTCGGTCCCGGTCCGGGCCCGCAGCTCCGGCACCCAGTGCGGGTTCGGCAGGAAGCGGCAGTCCACCACCAGGTCGGCGTCGACCGGCAGGCCGTACTTGAAGCCGAAGGACATCACGGTGGCGCGCAGTTCGGGCTCGTCCTGGCCGGCGAACTGGGCGTCCATCTTGGCGCGCAGCTGGTGCACGTTGAGGTTGGAGGTGTCGACCACCAGGTCGGCCTCGCCGCGCAGTTCGCGCAGCAGTTCGCGCTCCTGGGCGATGCCGTCGACGATCCGGCCGTCGCCCTGCAGCGGGTGCGGGCGGCGGACGTTCTCGAAGCGGCGGACCAGCGCGTCGTCGGAGGAGTCCAGGAAGACCACCCGGAGCCGGACGCCGCGCTTCTCCAGCTCCTCCAGCGAGGTCAGCAGGTCGTCGAAGAACGTCCGGCCGCGGACGTCCACCACCACGCCGATCCGCGGCACCGCGCCCTGCGAGCGCGCGCCCAGGTCGACCATGGTCGGGATCAGCGCGGGCGGCAGGTTGTCCACCACGAACCAGCCGAGGTCCTCCAGGCACTTCGCGGCGGTGGACCGCCCCGCCCCGGACATGCCGGAGATGATCACCAGCTCGGGGGTGTCTTCTCCCCCGTTGGACACAGTCACGTCTCTTCCCCGCTTCTCGGTACTGCTGTGGCGGTGCTGTCTTCGATGATCTCGCCGGTCGCGGTGTTGACCGCGAATGCGGCGGGTGTACGGGAGGCCAAGGCTGCGGCAACAGTCTCCGCGGTGCGGCGCCCGATCCCGGGGACCTCGCACAGCTCGTCGACCGTGGCCGCCCGCAGTTTCTTCAGCGAACCGAAGTGCTTGAGCAGGGCCCGGCGGCGAGTCTCGCCGAGGCCGGGGACGGAGTCCAGTTCCCCCGCCGTGAGCCGCTTGGCGCGCTTGGTCCGCTGGTAGCCGATGGCGAAGCGGTGCGCCTCGTCGCGGACCCGCTGGAGCAGGTACAGGCCCTCGCTGGAGCGCGGCAGCACCACCGGGTCGTCCTGCCCGGGCAGCCACACCTCCTCCAGCCGCTTGGCCAGGCCGCAGACCGCGACGTCGTCGATGCCGAGTTCGGCCAGCGCGCGCGCGGCGGCGGCGACCTGCGGCTGACCGCCGTCGACGACCAGCAGCTGCGGCGGGTAGGCGAAGCGCTTGGGGCGGCCGTTCTCGTCGGTCAACGCCTCCTCGCCCTCCGGGAGCTCCTCGGGGACGGCCCACTCGCCGGTCCGCTCGCGCTCCTGGAGGTAGCGGCGGAACCGGCGGGTGATCACCTCGTGCATCGAGCGGACGTCGTCCTGGCCCTCGAAGGTCTTGATCTGGAACCGCCGGTACTCGCTCTTGCGGGCCAGGCCGTCCTCGAACACCACCATCGAGGCCACCACGTCCTCGCCCTGCAGGTGCGAGATGTCGAAGCACTCGATCCGCAGCGGCGCCGAGTCCAGCTCCAGCGCGTCGGCGATCTCCTGGAGGGCGCGGCTGCGGGTGGTCAGGTCGGAGGCGCGCCTGGTCTTGTGCAGGGCCAGCGCCTGCTGGGCGTTCCGCCGGACCGTCTCCATCAGGTCCTTCTTGTCGCCGCGCTGCGGGACCCGCAGGTCGACCTGGGCGCCGCGCAGGCCGGTCAGCCACGCGTGCACGGCCTCCTCGGGCAGCACCGGGACCAGCACCTCGCGCGGGACCTGCCCGGTGCCGGCGCCGTACAGCTGCTGGAGGGCGTGCTCGACCAGGCCGGCGGTGTCCACGTCCTCGACCTTGTCGGTGATCCAGCCGCGCTGGCCGCGGACCCGGCCGCCGCGGACGTGGAAGATCTGCACGGCCGCCTCGAACTCGTCCTCGGCGACGGCCAGCAGGTCGGCGTCGGTGCCGTCGCCCAGCACCACCGCGTTCTTCTCCATCGCCCGCCGCAGCGCGCCCAGGTCGTCGCGCAGCCGGGCCGCCCGCTCGTACTCCATGTCCTCGGCGGCCTGCTGCATCTGCTGCTCCAGCCGGCGCAGGTGGTTGCCCGTCCGGCCGGCCATGAAGTCGCAGAACTCCTCGGCGAGTTCGCGGTGCTCGGCGGCGGTGACCTTGCCCACGCAGGGCGCCGCGCACTTGCCGATGTACCCCAGCAGGCAGGGGCGGCCGACCTGGCGGGCCCGCTTGAAGACGCCGTTGGAGCAGGTGCGGACCGGGAACACCCGGAGCATCAGGTCGACCGTCTCGCGGATCGCCCAGGCGTGCCCGTACGGCCCGAAGTAGCGCACGCCCTTCTTGTGCGCCCCGCGCATCACCTGGACCCGGGGGTACTCCTCGTTCAGGGTGACGGCCAGCTCCGGGTAGCTCTTGTCGTCCCGGTACTTGACGTTGAACCGCGGGTCGAACTCCTTGATCCAGGAGTACTCCAGCTGGAGCGCCTCGACCTCGGTGGACACCACCGTCCACTCCACGGACGCCGCGGTGGTCACCATCGTCGCGGTGCGCGGGTGCAGGTTCGCCACGTCCTGGAAGTACGAGGCGAGCCGCTGGCGCAGGCTCTTCGCCTTGCCGACGTAGATGACCCGCCCGTGCGCGTCACGGAACTTGTACACCCCGGGCGAGGGCGGGATCGCCCCCGGCGCCGGACGGTAGGTGGACGGGTCAGCCATGCCCCTACCGTACCGACTCGTACTGACGGTCCGTGACCGGTTCCGCGGCTCGGACGATCAACGCGCCGCGCGGGTCACCCGGCGGCGCTCCGGACCAGCAGGTCGGTGCCGAGCGGGGTGATGGTGTGCAGCACCGCGCCGCCGCGGCGGCGGGTGGTGATCAACCGGGCGTTGCGCAGCACGGTGGCGTGCTGGCTGGCGGCGGCCGGGGAGACGTCGAGGCGGCGGGCCAGCTCGGTGGTGCTGCAGCCGTCGGTGACCAGTTCCAGCGCGGCCGCCCTGGTCCGGCCGAGCAGCGCGGCCAGCGGCGCGGCGCCGCCGGGCCGCTCGCCCCACAGCGCGGCCGCGGCCAGCGGGTCGCGGACGGTGGGCACCGCCAGGACCGGCGCGGCGGCCTCGTCGGCGATGTCGGTGAGCAGGTGGGGGCGGCCGGTCAGGAAGACCATCGGGGCGATCACCAGGCCGCGCCCGTCGAGGTGCACGTCGACCGGGCGGTAGTAGCCGACCTCCAGCACCGGGGGGCTCCAGCGGACCGCCGGCGGGCAGAGCGTCGCCAGCAGGCGCTCCACGCCGCCGTCCAGGACGGTGCGGGCGCAGTCCGTCCGGAAGGCGTCCAGGTGGGCCCGCATCCGGCCCCAGTGCGGAGCGATCAGGTCGCGGTGGGCGGCGGCGAGCGCGTCGGCGAGCACCCGGCGGGCCGACAGGTCGCCGTCCATCAGCTCGCCCAGCCAGACCCGGTCGGCGGCCGGGGCGTCGATGTGCAGCAGTTCGAGCCGGAGGACCTCGTCGGCGACCCCGAGCAGCGCCTCCAGGCCCGCCTCGGCGGAGGGGTCGGTGCCGACCAGGCCGATCAGGTCCAGCGAGGGCCCGCTCCGCGGCAGCAGCGACCGCAGCGGGCGGCAGGCGTCGTCGAGCCGGCCGGGCAGCTTGGCCCGCCAGGGCCGGAACGGCAGGGCGTTGCCGCAGTGCGCCAGCACCTCCAGGCCGTGGAAGGCCTCGGCGAGCGGCCCGGCGGTCGGCGCCACCCGGACCCGGGCCAGGTCCTGCGCCGTGAAGTGGATGCGCAGCGCCACCCGTCCCGCTCCCCCCGTCGTCGTGCCCGCCCCGGCGGTGCCGATTCTGGCGCGCGGGGGCGGGCGCGGTCCAGCGGCCTTTAAGGCAGGGCTGAATGCTTTTGGCGCGGGGCGGCCGGGCCGCGATGCTGGGCGGCAGCGGGGAGCGCGGGGGGACGCCCGGCCCCCTGCCCGGCACGGGGGTGCGGGCAGGGGGCCGGCCGGTCAGCCCTTGGTGACCTGGAGGTTGCCGTTCTGCACGGCGACCTTGTACGCGGGCAGCGGCTTCGGCGCGGGGCCGTCCTGGACGGCGCCGTCGGCGATGCCGAACCGGCTGCCGTGGCACAGGCACTGGATCTGCTGCTTCTCCACACCGTTGACCAGGCAGCCGGCGTGGGTGCACTTGGCGCCGAAGGCCCTGTACTCGCCCGCGGTCGGCTGGGTCACCACCACGGCCTGCTCCCGGTACACCTTGCCGCCGCCCACCGGGACGTCCGCCGCGGGCCCGAGGTCGACCGGGGCGGCCTGGGTGGCCTGCGTGGCCGGGGTGGTCGGCTTGCCGGTGTCCTTGGTCTCCCCGGCGCCGTTCGAGGAGGAGCCGGTGGTGGAGGCGCCGGAGGAGCAGCCGGCCGCCGTGGCGCCGGCCAGCGCGACGGCGGCGCAGCACAGGACGGTACGGCGAGAGGCGACGGGCTCGGTCACGTGGACTCCTCGGAAGCGGGGAACGGCCGCAGCAACCTAGCACGCGGGCAGGGGACGGCCCGGGGAGCGCGCGCGGCTCCCCGGGCCGAACTGCCGTGCCGCTACTGCTTCTTCCGGCGCTTGGCCGGCGCCGCGTCCGAGACGTTCGGCAGGATGTCGCGGAGGAACTTGCCGGTGTGGCTGGCGGTGCAGGCCGCGACCTCCTCCGGGGTGCCCTCGATCACGACCGAGCCGCCGCCGGAGCCGCCCTCGGGGCCCATGTCGACCAGCCAGTCGGCGGTCTTGATGACATCGAGGTTGTGCTCGATGACGATGACGGTGTTGCCCTTGTCGACCAGGCCCTCCAGCACCTTGATCAGCTTGCTGATGTCCTCGAAGTGCAGGCCGGTGGTGGGCTCGTCGAGGACGTAGACCGTCCGCCCGGTGGAGCGCTTCTGGAGTTCGGCGGAGAGCTTGACGCGCTGGGCCTCGCCGCCGGAGAGGGTGGTGGCGGGCTGGCCGAGCCGGACGTAGCCGAGACCGACCTCCTTGAGCGTCCTGAGGTGGCGGGCGATCGCGGGGACGGCCTCGAAGAAGTCGAGCGCCTCCTCGATCGGCATGTTCAGCACCTCGGCGATGGACTTGCCCTTGTAATGGACCTCCAGCGTCTCCCGGTTGTAGCGGTCGCCGTGGCAGACCTCGCAGGGGACGTAGACGTCCGGCAGGAAGTTCATCTCGATCTTGATGGTGCCGTCGCCGGAGCAGTTCTCGCAGCGGCCGCCCTTGACGTTGAACGAGAACCGGCCGGGCAGGTAGCCGCGGACCTTGGCCTCCTGGGTCTCCGCGAACAGCTTGCGCACGTGGTCGAAGACGCCGGTGTAGGTGGCCGGGTTGGAGCGCGGGGTGCGGCCGATCGGCGACTGGTCGACGTGCACCACCTTGTCGACCTGGTCGGTGCCGGTGATCCGGGTGTGCCGGCCGGGGACGCTGCGGGCGCCGTTCAGCTCGCGGGCCAGGTGCGCGTACAGGATGTCGTTGACCAGCGTGGACTTGCCGGAGCCGGAGACGCCCGTGACGGCCGTGAAGGTGCCGAGCGGGAAGGCGACCGAGACGTCCTTGAGGTTGTGCTCGCGGGCGCCGTGCACCACCAGCTGGCGCTTCTTGTCGCGCGGGCGGCGGGCGGCCGGGATCGGGATGCTCCGCCGGCCGGACAGGTACTGGCCGGTCAGCGACTCCTCGTTGGCCAGCAGCTCGGGCAGCGAGCCGGAGTGCACCACCTTGCCGCCGTGCTCGCCGGCGCCGGGGCCGATGTCGACGATCCAGTCGGCGGTCTTGATGGTGTCCTCGTCGTGCTCGACGACGATCAGGGTGTTGCCGATGTCCCGCAGCCGGACCAGGGTCTCGATCAGGCGGTGGTTGTCGCGCTGGTGCAGGCCGATGGACGGCTCGTCCAGCACGTAGAGCACGCCGACCAGGCCGGAGCCGATCTGGGTGGCGAGCCGGATCCGCTGGGCCTCGCCGCCGGAGAGGGTGCCGGCGGCGCGGTTGAGCGAGAGGTAGTCCAGGCCGACGTCGACCAGGAAGCGCAGCCGCTCCAGCACCTCCTTCAGCACCCGCTCGGCGATCTGCTTGTCCCGCCGGTCCAGCCGGAGCGCGCCGAGGAAGTCCGCGCAGTCGTTGATCGACATCGCCGAGACCTCGGCGATGGACTTCTCCATCACCGTGACGGCGAGCACCACCGGCTTGAGCCGGTTGCCCTTGCAGGTCGGGCAGGGCACCTCGCGCATGTACCCCTCGAAGCGCTCGCGGCCCGCGTCGCTCTCCGACTCGGAGTGCCGGCGCGTCACGAACGGGACGGCGCCCTCGAAGGCGGTGGTGTACGAGCGCTCCCGGCCGTAGCGGTTGCGGTAGCGGACCTCGACCTGGGTCTTGTGCCCGTACAGCAGCGCCTTCTTGGCCCGGACCGGCAGGCCGGCCCACGGGATGTCGGTGCGGAAGCCGAGCTCGCCGGCCAGCGCGTCGACCAGCCGCTGGAAGTACTCCTTGGTGGCGCCCTGCGACCACGGGTGGATGGCGCCCTCGTCGAGCGACTTCTCCTCGTCGGGGACGACCAGCTCCGGGTCGACCTCCATCCGGTTGCCCAGGCCCGAGCAGTCCGGGCAGGCGCCGAACGGGGAGTTGAAGGAGAACGAGCGCGGCTCCAGCTCCTCGAACGACACGTCGTCGTACGGGCAGTAGAGGTGCTCGGAGTACATCCGCTCGCGCTCGGGGTCGTCCTCCGGCAGGTCGACGAAGTCGAGCACCACCATGCCGCCGGCCAGCTTGAGCGCGGTCTCCACCGAGTCGGTGAGCCGGCGCTTGGCCGAGGACTTCACGGCGAGGCGGTCGACGACCACCTCGATCGTGTGCTTCTCCTGCTTCTTGAGCGTCGGCGGCTCGGTCAGCTGGACGGTCTGCCCGTCCACCCGGGCCCGGGCGTAGCCCTTGGACTGCAGGTCGGCGAAGAGGTCGACGAACTCGCCCTTGCGCTCCCGGACCACCGGGCTGAGCACCTGGAACCGGGTGCCCTCGGGCAGCTCCAGCACCTTGTCGACGATGGCCTGCGGCGACTGCCGGGCGATCGGGCGGCCGCAGTGCGGGCAGTGCGGCTTGCCGATCCGGGCGAACAGCAGGCGCAGGTAGTCGTACACCTCGGTGATGGTGCCGACGGTGGAGCGCGGGTTGCGGTTGGTGGACTTCTGGTCGATCGAGACGGCCGGGGAGAGGCCCTCGATGAAGTCGACGTCGGGCTTGTCCATCTGCCCGAGGAACTGCCGGGCGTAGGAGGACAGCGACTCGACGTAGCGCCGCTGGCCCTCCGCGAAGATCGTGTCGAAGGCGAGCGAGGACTTGCCGGACCCGGAGAGGCCCGTGAAGACGATGAGGGAATCCCGGGGCAGGTCGAGCGAGACGTTCTTGAGGTTGTGCTCGCGTGCACCACGGACGACGAGGCGGTCTGCCACTGCTTCTGGCGCCTTTCTCCGGGTCGAAGGGGAGAGTGAGGTGTGCTTCTTCCAGGATGCGCCCGCCAGCGTACTAGCTCATTCGTTCGAATCATGAGCTGTCCAGCGGGGACCACCCGGACGGGTGAACGGCACCCGCGCTCGACGGTAGCGTCAACGACTGACAACCGCCCCGGGCAACGCCCGGGCCGGTCCCGCACCCGCTCCACCGAACCTCGGGAAAGGCCTCCGATGAGCGACTCCAGCACCGCAGCGGCCCAGCTGCGGGCCACCGTCGAGAGCACCGACCTGCTCCTGCACACCCTCCGCGAGCTGCGCCCGGAGGACGTGCCCGCCCCCTCCGCGCTGCCCGGCTGGACCCGCGGCCACGTGCTCACCCACCTCGCCCGCAACGCGGACTCGCTGGTCAACCTGCTGAACGGCGCCCGCACCGGGCAGGACATCCCGCAGTACCCGAGCGCCGAGGCCCGGGACGCCGCCATCGAGGCGGGCGCCGGGCGGCCGCTCGCCGAGCAGGTCGCCGACGTCCGGGACAGCCAGCAGCGCTTCCTGGACGCCGCCGCGCTGCTCGACCCGGAGCACTGGAGCGCCGAGGTCAAGCACCGCTCCGGCTACGTCTTCCCGGCCTGGCAGCTGCCGGTCAAGCGGCTGGCCGAGCTGGAGTACCACCACGTCGACCTGAACGCCGGCTACACCCCCGCGCACTGGCCGGAGGACTTCGCCACCGCCGAGTTCCGCCGCCTGGGCGGGCACTTCGGCGCCCTGGCCGGGCTCCCGGCCGTCCGCCTGATTGCCGAGGACGCCGGCCTGGAGGCCCGGCTCGGCGACCCGGAGGCCGCGCCGGAGCTGACCGTCGAGGGCCCGGTGCGGGCGCTCACCGGCTGGCTCTCCGGCCGCTCCGACGGCGACGGCCTCCAGGTCCACCGGGCCGGCGAGGGCCTGGTCGACCCGCGCAGCGCGCTGCCGCAGCTCCCCCCGATGGGATGATGGCCGGGGTTGACGAACACCCGACGAACACCCGACGGACACCCGAGCGCAGGACAGCGGCAGCGAGGAGCGGCGTGATGACGTACCACGGAGCGGTGAAGGTCGGCGGCGCGCCGGACGTGCGGGAGCTGGCGCACCTGATCGTCACCAAGGTCGCGGTCGGCCCGTACGACAACAACGCCTACCTGCTGCGCTGCCGGGCCACCGGCGAGCAGCTGCTGATCGACGCGGCCGCGGACGCGCCGGTGCTGCTGGAGACGGTCGGCGAGCGGCTGGCGATGGTGGTCACCACGCACCGGCACCGCGACCACTGGGACGCGCTGGGCGAGGTGGTCGCCGCCACCGGGGCCCGGACGGCGGCCGGGCGGATCGACGCCGAGGGCATCGAGGTGCCCACCGACGTCCCGCTGGAGGACGGCTCGGTGCTCCGGATCGGGCAGGTCGAGCTGACGGTCCGCCACCTGGTCGGCCACACCCCGGGCGCGATCGTGCTGGTCTACGACGACCCGCAGGGCCACCCGCACGTGTTCACCGGCGACTGCCTCTTCCCGGGCGGGGTGGGCAACACCTGGAACGACCCGGCCGCCTTCGACTCGCTGTTCCGGGACGTCAACGAGAAGCTGTTCGACGTCCTCCCGGACGAGACCTGGGTCTACCCGGGCCACGGCAACGACACCACCCTGGGCGCCGAGCGCCCGCACCTGGCGGAGTGGCGCGAGCGCGGCTGGTGACCCGCCGCAGCACGCGCGAGGGCCCCGCCGGACGGTTCCGGCGGGGCCCTCGCGGTGCGTCAGGCGTCGATCTTCTCCGGCTCGGCGGCGGCCTGCTTCTTCGCCGCGACCAGGCTGGTGACGGTGGTGACCGCGAGGGTCAGCAGGATGAAGCCGAGCGAGACCGGGATGCTGATCTCGGGGACGTGCACGCCGCTCTCGTGCAGCGCGTGCAGCACCAGCTTGACGCCGATGAAGCCGAGGATCACCGACAGGCCGTAGGAGAGGTGGACCAGCTTCTTCAGCAGCCCGCCGATCAGGAAGTACAGCTGGCGCAGGCCCATCAGCGCGAAGGCGTTGGCGGTGAAGACGATGTACGCGTCCTGGGTGAGGCCGAAGATCGCCGGGATCGAGTCGAGCGCGAACAGCACGTCGGTGGTGCCGATGGCGAGCATCACGATCAGCATCGGGGTCATCAGCCGGCGGCCGTTCTCCCGGACGACCAGCTTGGTGCCGTGGTACTGGTCGGTGGAGGGGAAGCGCTTCTCGATCGACTTGAGCAGGCGGTTCTCCTCGAACTCTTCCTCCTCCTCGTCGGCCCGGGCCTCCTTGATCAGCTTCCAGGCCGTCCAGACCAGGAAGGCGCCGAAGAGGTAGAACACCCAGGAGAACTGGCCGACCAGGGCCGCGCCGCCGGCGATGAAGACCGCCCGCAGCACCAGGGCGATGATCACGCCGAACATCAGCACGCGCTGCTGGTAGATCCGCGGCACCGCGAACTTGCCCATGATCAGGATGAACACGAACAGGTTGTCGACGCTGAGCGACTTCTCGGTGACGTAGCCCGCGAAGAACTCACCGGCCGGCTTCCCGCCGCCGTGCCACCAGAGGAATCCGCCGAACAGCACGGCGAGCGCGATCCAGACGGCCGTCCAGATACCGGCCTCCTTGACGGAGACCTCGTGCGGCTTTCGGCCGCCGATGAAGAAATCGGCCACGATCAGGGCGACCAGCACCGCGATGGTGCCGGTCCACAGGCCCACGGAAACGTCCACTACTGCTCCTCCGGCAGGTAGGCGAACAACATCGTCACTTGCCGGAGGTCTCTTCCACCGTGCGACACTCCCCGGCGTCGCACGGCCAGCGCCCCGGGGCGCCGCTGGGGGCGCCCGTGATGACGGGGTCGCTGAACGGGGAATACTCCCCTCCGCTCCCTGAAGATTAACAGGAAAACCAAGGGAAGGTAAAGAAGGTAAAGAACTCCCTCTGTTGCGGGGTCTTCTGACGGCCTTTTACAGGAAGGGCTCGACGAAGGGCAGCATGTCGCGGAAGGTCCGCCCGGTGGCGGGGGCGCCGATCGCGGTCATCTTCCAGCCGTCGCCGTCCCGGACCACCTTGGCCATGATCTGGCCGGTGTGGGTGCCGCCGCCGGTCAGCTCGTAGCGGGCCAGCTCCTTGCCGGTGGTCTCGTCGACCAGCCGGCAGTGCGCGTTCTGCACCTCCAGGAAGTTCTGGCCGGTGTACGAGCTGACGGTGAAGACGATCTGGGTGACCCGGCGCGGCACCTTGGTCAGGTCGACCACGATGCTCTCGTCGTCCTCGCCCGCGCCCGCACCGCCGACCAGGTTGTCGCCGGTGTGCTGCACCGAGCCGTCGTTGCTGACCAGGTGGGAGAAGAACACCACGTCGCTCATCACCTTGCCGTCGTACAGCAGGGCGGAGGCGTCGAGGTCGATCTCCTTGGGGCGGCGGCTGAAGAAGCCGCGCTTTCCGGGGGCGGACTTCCACCCGAGGCCCATCCGGACCACGGTCAGAGTCTCGCCGGTGGACTTCAACAGGCTCACGCTCTGGCCCTTGGCCAGGTTCACGGACACGCTGCCGACCTCTGCTTCCTCCCGGCGTCTCCCGGGACCTCGCCGTGCCCCCGGCCGCGCCGGGAACGCCGGATGGCCGCACTCCGACCGCGCCCCAGCCTACGCCGCCGTCCCGCCGCACCGGCGCGGGGCGGCGGGACTGTGGCAGAACCACGACACAGCGGCGGTTTCCGGCGCCTCCCGGCCCCGGATCAGGCCATTCCGGCCTCGCGCATCTGGCGCAGCTCGCGCTTGAGCTCCTTCACCTCGTCCCGCAACCGGGCCGCCACCTCGAACTGCAGCTCGGCCGCGGCGGTGTGCATCCGGTCCGTCATGTCCTGCACCAGCTGGGCGAGTTCGGCGGCGGGCAGGCTCTTGGCGGGCTTCCGCTCGGTGCCCAGCGCCGGGACGGGCGCCCGGCCCTTGCCCTGCTGCCGGTACCCGGTGGCGAGCAGTTCCTCGGTGTCGACGTCCTCCGCGCTCATCGTGGAGAGCAGGTCGCCGATCTTCTTCCGGAGCGGCTGCGGGTCGATCCCGTGCTCCTGGTTGTACGCCTGCTGGACGGCGCGCCGGCGGTTGGTCTCGCCGATCGCCAGGTCCATCGCCGGGGTGATCTTGTCGGCGTACATGTGCACCTGGCCGGAGACGTTGCGCGCCGCGCGGCCGATGGTCTGGATCAGCGAGGTGCCGGAGCGCAGGAAGCCCTCCTTGTCGGCGTCCAGGATCGCCACCAGCGAGACCTCGGGCAGGTCCAGGCCCTCGCGGAGCAGGTTGATGCCGATCAGCACGTCGTACTCGCCGGCCCGCAGTTCGCGCAGCAGCTCGATCCGGCGCAGCGTGTCCACGTCGCTGTGCAGGTAGCGGACCCGGATGTCGAGGCCGAGGAAGTAGTCGGTGAGGTCCTCGGCCATCTTCTTGGTGAGGGTGGTGACCAGGACCCGCTCGTCCTTCTCCACCCGCTGCCGGATCTCGTGCACCAGGTCGTCGATCTGGCCCTCGGTGGGCTTGACCACCACCTCCGGGTCGATCAGGCCGGTCGGGCGGATGATCTGCTCCACCTGGCCGTCGCCGCGGGCGAGTTCGTACTTGCCGGGGGTGGCCGACAGGTAGACGGTCTGGCCGATCCGCTCCTGGAACTCCTCCCACTTCAGCGGGCGGTTGTCCATCGCCGAGGGCAGCCGGAAGCCGTGCTCGACCAGGGTGCGCTTGCGCGAGGCGTCGCCCTCGTACATCGCGCCGATCTGCGGGACCGTCACGTGCGACTCGTCGATGACCAGCAGGAAGTCGTCCGGGAAGTAGTCGAGCAGGGTGTTCGGCGGCGAGCCGGGCTCGCGGCCGTCGAAGTGCATCGAGTAGTTCTCCACGCCGGAGCAGGTGCCGATCTGGCGGAGCATCTCGATGTCGTAGGTGGTGCGCATCCGCAGCCGCTGGGCCTCCAGCAGCTTGCCCTGCTTCTCCATCCGGGCCAGCGACTGCTCCAGCTCGGCCTCGATGCCGTTGATCGCCCGCTCCATCCGCTCCGGGCCGGCCACGTAGTGCGAGGCGGGGAAGACGTGGATCGAGTCGTCCTGGCTGATCACCTCGCCGGTGAGCGGGTGCAGCGTGTAGAGCGCCTCGATCTCGTCGCCGAACATCTCGATCCGGACGGCGAGTTCCTCGTACACCGGGAAGATCTCGATGGTGTCGCCGCGGACCCGGAAGGTGCCGCGGGTGAAGGCCAGGTCGTTGCGGGTGTACTGGATGTCCACGAAGCGGCGGAGCAGCGCGTCCCGGTCGACCTCCTCGCCGACCCTGAGCCGGACCATCCGGTCCACGTACTCCTGCGGGGTGCCGAGGCCGTAGATGCAGGAGACGGACGCGACCACCACGACGTCCCGCCGGGTGAGCAGGCTGTTGGTGGCGGAGTGGCGCAGCCGCTCGACCTCCTCGTTGATCGAGGAGTCCTTCTCGATGTAGGTGTCCGTCTGCGGGACGTACGCCTCGGGCTGGTAGTAGTCGTAGTACGAGACGAAGTACTCGACCGCGTTGTTCGGCAGCAGCTCGCGGAACTCGTTCGCCAGCTGGGCCGCCAGCGTCTTGTTCGGCGCCATCACCAGGGTGGGGCGCTGGAGCTTCTCGATCATCCAGGCCGTGGTGGCCGACTTGCCGGTGCCGGTCGCGCCGAGCAGGACGACGTCCTTCTCCCCGGCGCGGATGCGGCGCTCCAGCTCGGCGATGGCCGCCGGCTGGTCGCCACTGGGCTGGAAGGGACTGACGACCTCGAAGGGCGCCACGGACCGCTCAATACTCGTGATGGGACGCACGCCCCCACGGTACGGCGGAGCACCGACACTCCGCGGCCGGTCCGGCCCTGTCGGCCGCCCTTGCTAGCGTCCCCGGCATGACGGAACTGGCAGAACTGGTCCTCACCGCCGACGAGCGGGCCGCCGGGGCGGATGTCGACGCGGTGCTCCTCGTGCTGGACTGGAGCGGCGAGGACGAGCCGGGCCAGCTGGCCGCCTTCGCCGCCGGGCGGGCCCGGGCCCTCGGGACGGACCCGACCGGTGTCGACGACGGCGCCGTCCGGCGCGCCGCCGAGAACGACCCGACGCTGGAGCGCGGCGACCTGCTGGTCCGCCAGCTCGACCACCTGTCCGGGGTGCTGACCGGCCTCGGCTGCGCGCTGCTGACGGTGTTCAGCGGGACCGACAGCTACGAACTGCTGGTCGCCCGGACGGACGGCCGGGAGCCGACCGGGCTGACCCACCAGGGCTGCCCGGTACTGCCCTGGGGCACCGAGCCGGACCCGGCCCTGTACGGCTGAGCCCCGCCCCCGGCGCTACTTCGCGGAGTCGCGGGCCAGCGCGACCAGCCGGGAGACCGCGCGCAGGTACTTCTTGCGGTAGCCGCCGCGCAGCATCTCCTCGGTGAACACCTGGTCGAAGGGCACGCCGGAGGCGGTGATCGGCAGCTCCCGGTCGTACATCCGGTCGGCCAGCACCACCAGGCGCAGCGCGGTCGCCTGGTCGTCGACCTGCCGGACGCCACGCAGGAACACCGCGCCGACCTCGTCCAGCAGCGCGCCGTAGCGGCTCGGGTGCACCTCCTTCAGGTGCTCCAGCAGCGTCTCGAAGTCGTCCAGCGAGGCGCCCGGGGCCTTCGCCGCGCGGGCGGTGACCTCGGCGTCGGTGTACGGCGGCGGGGCGTCGGGCAGGCCGCGGTGGCGGTAGTCCTGGCCGTCGATCCGGATCGGACGGAAGTGCGCGGACAGGCCCTGGATCTCGCGCATGAAGTCGGCGGCGGCGAACCGGCCCTCGCCGAGCTTCTCCGGCAGCGTGTTGGAGGTGGCGCAGAGTTTGACGCCGTTCTCCACCAGCTTGCCGAGCAGGGTGGAGACCAGCACGGTGTCGCCCGGGTCGTCGAGCTCGAACTCGTCGATGCACAGCAGCCGGTGCGAGGAGAGCGTGCGGACCGCGCCCTGGAAGGTCAGCGCGCCGACCAGGTTGGTCAGTTCGACGAAGGTGCCGAACGCCTTCGGGCCGGGGACGGCGTGCCAGAGCGAGGCCAGCAGGTGGGTCTTGCCGACGCCGTAGCCGCCGTCCAGGTAGATCCCGGCCGGACCGGCGGGCACCGGCGCGGACCGCCGGAACCAGCCCCGCTTCGGCGGTTCGGCGGCGCCGTTCAGGCCGGCCGCGAAGGACTCCAGGACCTGGACCGCCTCGTACTGGCTGGGCTGCGCCGGGTCGGGCAGGTAGCTGCCGAAACTCACCCCGGCGAACCGGGGCGGCGGCACCATCTCGGCCACCAGCCGCTCGGCCGGGACCACCGGGCGCCGATCGGCCAGGGCTATCGCGGTGTGAATATCGGACTCCGAGGCAGCAGCAGACACGGAACAACAGGGTACGCGAGCGGGTGGCCCGGAGCCGCGAGGCGGGGTCCCCGCCGCTCCCGGCTGCCAGACTCTGGAGGCATGGAGCAGCTGAGCGACATGCGGCAACTGATCGGCGCGGACCCCGGCACCCCCGGCGGCCCCGGCACCCTGGAGTGGCTGGCCGAGGCGTACGCCTACCCGGACGGGGGGCGGTGGCTGCGGGCGAACATGGTGACCTCGCTGGACGGGGCGGCCCGGCTGGACGGCCTCTCCGAGGGCCTGTCCGGCGAGGCGGACAAGCGGATCTTCGGGGTGCTGCGGGCGCTGTGCGACGTGGTACTGGTGGGCGCGGAGACCGTCCGGGCCGAGGGCTACCGGCCGGGGCGGGCCCGGGCCGAGTTCGCGGAGCGCCGGGCCGCGGCGGGACAGCTGCCGGCCCCGGTGATCGCCGTGGTGACCCGCAGCCTGGACCTGGACCTCTCGGCGCCGCTGTTCACCGAGCCGCTGGTGCCCACCGTGGTCGTCACCACGGTCGACGCGCCGCCCGACCGGCTCGCCAGGACCGCCGAACGAGCCGATGTGATCACCGCAGGAACGGGGTCGGTGGACCTCCCCCGCGCGGTGGCGGCGCTCACGGAGCGTGGTTGGCGCCGACAGCTCTCCGAGGGCGGCCCCCGCCTGCTCGGCCAGCTCGCGGCGGAGGGCCTGCTCGACGAATTGTGCCTGTCGGTGGCCCCCCTGGTGACTGCGGGTGATTCACCGAGGATCGTGAACGGTCCGCAAATCCCGCACGTGCGCCCCATGCGACTGGTGTCATTGATCGAGCAGAAAGGTTTCCTCTTCACCCGCTACCTGCGAGCGACCGATCCGGACCGATCCCCGAACGACCACGACCTCACCGGAGACGCATCCTGACCGATGTGGATCATGTGATCCGTGTGGCGCGTGTGCAGCGTGAGGAATCCTTCCTCCGGGCACTATGGAGCAAGGGGATCTGAGCCGGACCCGGGGGCCCGTACCAGCGAAGGGACTCACGTGTTCAAGACCGTACTGATGATCGAGAAGGCACTCTCCGACGCCGACGTGGAGCTGGTCACGACACTCCACGGCGAGGAGAAGGTCTCCTTCGTCGTCCTGATGCAACCCCGCGGCAAGCAGGACGAACTGCTCCGCGCCCTGGACGACGTGGCCCTCGGCCATCTGGACCGGGCGGTGCACGAGCACGACGAGGACGACGACGCGCCGACCCTCGCGGGCGAATCCCTGGCGCACAGCCTGCGCCACCTGCAGCGGGCCGGGGCCGAGGCGGTCGGCGAGGTGGTCGGGTCGCACCCGCTGGTCCGGCTGCGCGAGGTGGTCGAGGAGAACCGGGCCGACGAGGTGCTGGTGCTCACCTCGCCGCACTTCGTCGAGGAGTTCTTCCACCGCGACTGGGCCTCCCGGGCCCGGCACGAGGTGGGCGTCCCGGTGCTCAAGCTGTTCGCCAGCGATTCCTGACCGGACTGCCGATTAGGGCAGAATCGTCCCGGTGTCCTCGTTTCGAGGACACCGGGACTGCCCATTGCCCCCGCTCTCCTCGCGCCCGTACGGAGCCCGCCTTGAACGACGCCGCCCACGACCTGCACGCCCCGCACTTCATCGGCATCGGCGGCGCCGGCATGTCCGGCCTGGCGAAGATCCTCGCGGTGCGCGGCGCGACCGTCTCGGGGTCCGACGCGAAGGAGTCGGAGACCGTGCGGGCGCTGCGCGAGCTGGGGGCGACGGTGTTCGTCGGGCACGCGGCGGAGCACCTGCCGGCCGGGACGAGCAGCGTGGTGGTGTCGAGCGCGATCCGGGCCGACAACCCGGAGCTGGTGGCGGCGCAGGAGCGCGGCGTGCCGGTGGTGCACCGGTCGGACGCGCTGGCGGCGCTGATGGGCGGCCGCCGGGCGCTGGCGGTGGCCGGGACGCACGGCAAGACCACCACCACCTCGATGCTGGCGGTCAGCCTGGGCGAGCTGGGCCTGGAGCCCTCGTACGCGATCGGCGGCGACCTGGACGCGCCGGGGTCGAACGCGCACCACGGGGCGGGCGAGATCTTCGTCGCGGAGGCGGACGAGAGCGACCGGAGCTTCCACAAGTACGCGCCCGAGGTGGCGATCGTGCTGAACGTGGAACTGGACCACCACGCCAACTACGCGTCGATGGAGGAGATCTACGAGTCCTTCGAGACCTTCGTCGGCCGCATCCGGCCGGGCGGCACCCTGGTGGTGTCGGCGGACCACGAAGGCGCCCGCGAGCTGACCCGCCGGGTGGCCGGGCGGGACGGGCTGCACGTGGTGACGGTCGGCGCGGCCGCGGACGCGGACGTCCGGGTGCTGGAGGTCGCGGCGCACGGCATGACCAGCGAGGTGACGGTCGAACTGGGCGGCGAGCGGCTGGTGTTCACCGTCTCGGTGCCCGGTCGGCACTACGCGCACAACGCGGTGGCGGCGCTGGCCGCGGGCGTGGCGCTGGGCGTCCCGGCGGAGGGGCTGGCGAAGGCGCTGGGCGCGTACACCGGGGTGCGGCGGCGGCTGCAGCTGAAGGGCGAGGCGCGCGGCGTGCAGGTGATCGACTCCTACGCGCACCACCCGACCGAGATGGCCGCCGACCTGGAGGCGATCCGGGAGGCGGCGGGCGCGGGCCGGGTGCTGGTGGTCTTCCAGCCGCACCTGTTCTCCCGCACCCAGCAGCTGGCCGAGGAGATGGGCGCGGCGCTGGCGCTGGCCGACGCCTCGGTGGTGCTGGACATCTACCCGGCCCGCGAGGACCCGATCCCCGGCGTCACCGCCGAGCTGATCATCGACGCGGCCCGCCGGGCGGGCGCGGACGTCCGGGCCGAGCACGACTTCGCGGCGGCCCCGGCGGTGCTGGCGGGCCTGGCCCGGCCGGGCGATCTGGTGCTGACCATGGGCGCGGGCGACGTGACCAACCTGGGCCCGGAAATTCTGGCCGCCCTGGCCGACGTTGCACCTGCTGTCTGAGTCCCCGGCTGCCCTGGAGAGTGCCGTGAGCTACGAGGTCGAGAAGTCCGACGCCGAGTGGCGGGCCGAGCTGTCGCCCGAGGAGTACCACGTGCTCCGCGAGGCCGGCACCGAGCGCCCGTTCGTCGGCGAGTACACCGACACCAAGACCGTCGGCGTGTACAGCTGCCGGGCCTGCGGTGCGGAGCTGTTCAGCAGCGAGACCAAGTTCGACTCGCACTGCGGCTGGCCGTCGTACTACGCGCCGCTGGCCGGCGACTCGGTGGAGTACCTGGAGGACACCTCGCTCGGCATGCGCCGGGTCGAGGTGCGCTGCAAGAAGTGCGGCAGCCACCTGGGCCACGTCTTCGAGGGCGAGGGCTACGGTACGCCCACGGACCAGCGGTACTGCATCAACTCGATCTCGCTGAAGCTGAAGCCCGCCGAGTAGGCTCCCCGCCCCGCCTGCCCACGTGGAAGACTTGGACCTTCTTCCGAATGGTCTTTGACGTGGGTGGGGCGGGCGTGGCACGGCGGTCTTCCGGGGTGTGGTCGATACTGGCAGAGGCTCAGCGCGAGCAGCACCGCCGAACGGAGACGGAGAGGTCCGCTCCCACGGCCGGGTCGGCCGCCCGGCGCGAGACGGGGCGCGGGACGTCTCTCGGCAGGTCGCAGCGCAGCTATGAGCAGGAGCGAGCCGCCGAAGCGAGCCGCCGAACCGCCGAGTTGGACGCCCAGGTGTCCGAACTGCGCAGTGTGCTGGCTACAGGGCTGGCAGGCCGGGGCTTTTCCCTGGCTGCGATTGCGGCGGCGAGTCAGGAACCGCTGCCGCCGTTCGATCCGGGAACGCTGGGCGTGCCCATCCAAATGCCCGACCAGAACCGCTATCTGGTACCACCATTGACTGGCGCTCAGGCATACGACCCGATCGCCCGTCGACACTGGGACGCGCAGGCCGCACAGGCACGGGGCAGGTTCGAACACGACTGGCACGCGGCTTGGGGGGCCGAGCAGCAACGGCAGCGGCAACTCGCCGACTACCGTGTCCAGTACGACACTTGGGCGCTCGAAAGAGGCCGGCAGCTGGCCTGGCAATCCACTCAGGCCGCAGAGTTGGCAGAGCGGGTACGGGCCGGCGAGGTCGATGCAGTGGTCGGACTGTTCGAAGCGGTCCTCAATTGGCGCGAGGACTGGCCCAACGGGTTCCCGATCCGCTGCGAGGTCTCCTGGGACGCGTCGACGAACCGATTGGTGGTGCAGTGGCTGCTGCCACCGTACGACGTGGTGCCCGCGCTCTCGAAGTACCGCTACGTGCGATCCGCCGATCGTGAGGACGAAGTCACCCGGCCGGCCACCCAGCGTCGGGAGATCTACCGCGAGACACTGGCACAGTGCGCGTTGCGGGTGATAGCGGAGGTGTTCAGAGCCGATGCCGAAAGGCTGATCTCCGTTGTCGGCCTGAATGGATTTGCGATCGTCCCGGATCCGGCCACCGGACAGGATCGTGAACACTGCCTCGTCGCCGTCGAGGTCGACCGCGCGACTTTCCAGTCCCTGGCCTTGGACCGGGTCGAGCCGCTGGACTGCCTGCTGCACGCACTCTCCGGACAGCTGTCCGCCCGCCCGGAGAAGGCCGAGCCGGTCTCGGCCCGCCCTGCTGCCACGACCTTCTCCACCAGTGGTGATGAGCCAGACCTGTTCACGATGGACCCACTCGAGTTCGAGAAGCTGATCGCCGAACTGTTCCGCCGCCGCGGCTTCCGCACCAGCACCACCGACCGCAGCGGCGACGAGGGCGTGGACGTCCTCGCCGAGGACCCGGACCCAATCACCGGCGGAAAGATCGTCATCCAGGCAAAACGCTACCGGCACACCGTCTCCCCCAGCGCCGTCCGCGACCTGGAGTCGACGATGCGCCACCAGGGCGCCAACCGCGGCATCCTGGTCACCACCTCGCGGTTCGGTCCGGGCTCCCGCAAGCATGCCCAGGGGAAACCGCTCACGCTGGTCGACGGGTCGATGCTGATCGAACTACTCCGCGAGCATGGCCTGCCAGGACGGCTGGGCCCCGCCTCAGTCGAGATGCCCCGCCAGCGCGCTGCCGAACCTCCGACTCCCCTGAGTGAGTTGAAACCCGGTCAGAACGCGGTGCTGCCCGCCGGGGAGGTCCGGGTGCGGTTCCGCTCCGGCGGGGCCGAGGCGGACCTGACGCTGCTGCTGCTCGACGCCGGCGGGAAGGTCCGCCGGGACGAGGACTTCGTCTTCTACCACCAGCCGACGGCCGAGGACGGCGCGGTGACGCTCCGTCCGGCGGACCGCAGCGCGACCGTGCTGACCGGCCGGCTGCCGGACGCCGTGCGGCGGGTGGCGATCTCCGTCAACCTCGACACGGACGGCGACGCGACCTGCGCCGACCTGGTCGACCCCGCCGTCGAGCTCTCGGCCGGCCCCGCGGCCTGGGTCTTCCGGCCGCCGGCCGACCCGGCGATCTCCGCGATGCTGGTCGCCGAGCTCTACCGCCACCCGGCCGACGGCTGGAAGCTCCGCGCCGTCGGCCAGGGCTGGTCCGACGGCCTGGCGGGGCTGGCCCGCGACCACGGCGTGGACGTGGCGTAGGAGGCCCCCCGGGGTTCAGAGCGTGCGGGTGTGCTTCCACTCCGTCGCGCACTCGCGGTAGCCGAACCAGTCGTTGATGGCCAGCATCGGGGCGTTGCCGGCGTCGTTCTGGGTGTAGGCGGCGGTGAGGCCGCGGGCCTGCGCGTGGTGCAGGGAGTGGGCCTTGGCGAGTTTGGCGAGGCCGCGGCCGCGGTGGGTGGAGCGGGTCGCGGTGAAGGCGGACCAGTAGGTGCGGTGGCCGTCGGTCTGGGCGGCGGAGAAGGCGACGGGCTCGCCGTCCGCGAGGACGACCGCGGTGAGGGTGTGCTCCTGGTCGGGGCGGTGCCAGATCTCGGCGAGCCAGCTCTCGTAGGGCTGGTCGTCGAGTTCGAGGTCGCCGGGCTCGGCGCGGGTGCCGTCGATGTCGACCAGGTAGATCGGGTGCGGGTCGTCCAGGAAGTCGGCGGCGGTGCGCAGTTCGACGCCGGGCGGGGTCGGCGGGAGCGGCGGCAGCGGGGCGGTGAGGTCGAGGCCGGAGAACCGACCGGCCCGGCCGCGCCGGTAGCCGCGGGCGGCGGCGAAGCCGAGGGCCTCGGGGGTGCCGTCGGCCCAGCCGTGGGCCGCGCGGACGCCGAGCGCGGCGAGGTCCCGTTCGGCGGCGGCGAGCAGGGCGGTGCCGATGCCCGCGCCGCGGTGCTCGGGGAGCACGCTGACGTTCAGGAAGCCCTGGTGCGGGGTGGTGCTCTCGACGACGGGGCCGAACCGGGCGGTGCCGACGACCCGGCCGGCCCGTTCGGCGACCAGCAGGTGGTGGTCGGGCAGGCCGGCCTGCCAGGCGACGACCTCGGGGGTGGTGACCAGGTGCGGACGGCCGGCCCGGTAAGCATCGGCGGCGTCGGCGGCGTCGGACGGTGCGAACGGTCGGATGCGGTACGGCTGCGAAGTCATAGGCATGTCACGTTAGCCATTCGTTCGTCCGCGCGCCGCTGAATTTCCCCCACCTCCCCCGGACGTGTTCAGTACCGGTGAAAGCTCAAGTTCAGCTCTGAGTTCGCCCTGCGCCGCTTGGCAGCGGCCCGCGCCGGATACACCCTCGGCAACAGGGGGAATCGGCGTCGGCCACGGCCCGTCGGAAAAGGGGTGAGGCATGTCTGCGAGCGGTATTCCGCGACTGGGCACCGGGCTCGGCTGGCGGTCCGAGATCGACACCGCGGTGGAGCGGCTGCCCGGTCTGGACTGGGTCGAGGTGGTCGCCGAGAACGTGTGCGCCGACCACCTGCCGCCCTCGCTGGAGCTGCTGCGGGCGCGCGGCACCACCGTCGTCCCGCACGGCGTCTCGCTGGGGCTGGGGGACGCCTCGGCGCCCGATCCGGGGCGGCTGGCCCGGCTCGCCGGGGTGGCGGAGGCGCTCGGGTCGCCGCTGGTCAGCGAGCACCTGGCGTTCGTCCGGGCGGGCGGGCTGGAGGCCGGGCACCTGCTGCCGGTGCCGCGGACCCGGGAGGCGCTGCGGGTGGTGGCGGCGAACGTCCGGATCGCGCAGGCCGAGCTGCCGGCGCCGCTGGCGCTGGAGAACATCGCGGCCCACCTGGCCTGGCCCGGGGACGAGCTGACGGAGGCCCAGTTCCTGGCCGAGCTGGTCGAGCGCACCGGCGTGCACCTGCTGGTGGACGTCGCCAACCTGCACACCAACCGGGTCAACCTGGGGGTCGACCCGGTCGCCGAACTGGAGCGGCTGCCGCTGGCGGCCGTCGCCTACGTGCACGTCGCCGGCGGGATCGAGCGGGACGGCGTCTGGCACGACACCCACACCCATCCCGTCACCGCGCCCGTGCTGGAGGTGCTGGCCGCGCTCTGCGAGCGGGTCGACCCGCCCGGGGTGCTGCTGGAGCGGGACGGCGCGTACCCGCCGCCCGCCGAACTGTCCGCCGAACTCGACGCCGTTCGCCGGGTCCACCGCGCGACCCGCGCCCACCGGGGGGAGACCGTCCGTGTCTGAGCAGAACGAGTACCTGATCCGCGACCGGGTCGACGCCGAACTGGCCCTGGCCCGCCGCGACCTGGCGCACCGCCAGGAGGAGCTGCTGGCCGCCCTGGTGGCGGGCGGCCCGGCGCCCGCGGGGTTCGACCCCGAGCAGCTGCGGGTGCAGGCCGAGGGGCTGCTGGCCAAGCGCCGGGAGACCGTCGGCCACCTGATGCCGGAGCTCCCGGAGCTGCTGGGCGCGGAGTTCGCGCCGCTGTTCCGCCGGTACGCCGCCGGCCGGCCGCTGACCGGCGGCTACCGGGCCGACGCCCGGGCCTTCGCCGAGTGGGCCCTGGACGCCGCCCCGGCCGCGCCCTGGCACGCCGCGCTGGAGCGGCTGCTGCGGCCCGCGCCGAGCCGCTGGGGCCGGCTGCTGCCGCGCCGCACCGCCCGGGCGCACCCGTGACCGGCACCGGGCTGCTCGCCACCGCTGTCGTCACCGTCACCGTCATCGTCTGAAGGGAAGTACGGGGGATGTGGAACATTCCGTTCGTCGTGGCGCTGGCACTCGTCGTCCTGACGATGTCCGCCACCACGGTCCTCAACCGGCGCAGCCGCCGGGTCACCGACCCGCAGGGCCTGCCCGGGCGCGGCATTCCGCTGCTGCACGCGGCGTTCCTGGCGGGCGGGCCGCGCCGGGTGGTGGACACCGTCCTGGTCCGGATGGAGCGCGAGGGCCGGGTGGTGATCTCCCGGGCCAACCGGGTCACCGTCACCGACCCGGCGCCGCGCGACCCGGTGGAGGGGGTGCTGATCACCGCCGTCGGGGGCCGGGCGGGGCGGGACCTGGAGGTGCTGCGGGCCTCGGTGGTGGGCAGCCCGGAGGTGCAGGGGATCGGCGAGGCGCTGGCGGCCCGCGGGCTGCTGCGGCACCCGGTGGCGCTGCGGGCCGCCCGGCGGGCCTGGCGGCTGGGGCTGCTGGTGCCGCCGGCCCTGCTGGTGCTCTGCGCGGTGGCGGTCGCGCAGTGGCTGTCCGGGCCCCGTCCGGGTTCCGGGTTCCCGCCGTTCGCCCTCTTCGTCCCCCTGCTGATCGTGACCCTGGTGCACCTGATCGTGGGGCGTCCGCCGCGGTCCCGGATCACCCCGGCCGGGCGGCGGCAGCTGCTGCTGATGCGCGGCAGCAGCCCGTGGCGGCCCGCCGGGGTCTCCCCCGAGCACGCCGTGCTGGTCGGCGCGTTCGCGCTGGAGGGGACGTCGGCGCTGGCCGACCAGGCGCTGTGGCCGCTGCGGGACGCGATGGGCGGCGGGCCGACGGCGCCGGTCACGCTGGCCAAGGCGGGCCGGTCCGGGCGCTCGCGGCGCTCCGGCGGTTCGGACTCCGCGGCGGACAGCGGCTACGTCGCGACCGGCGCGGCCTGGTGCGGAGCGGCCACCGCCTCCTGCGGGGCGTCCACGGACCAGCACGGCCACCACGGCCACTCGGGGCACTCGGGGCACTCCTGCGGGGGTTCCTCGCACTCCTCCTCGCACTCCTGCGGGGGCTCCTCGCACTCGTGCGGCGGCTCCTCGCACTCCTGCGGTTCGTCGAGCTCCTGCGGGGGCGGCGGGTCGTCCTGCGGCGGTGGCGGTGGCGGTTGTGGTTCCTGAGTGCCTTTCGGGTGTCCGGCAGGTGCCCGCGGAGTGTCACAGTTCGGTATCGCGGTCGGGGCAGGCGTTCCGTTCGGCCCCGGCGCGGGACTAGAACAACACGCATGTGGGTGTTGCTGCTGATCCCGTCCTGTGCCGCCGCGGTGCTCTCCTGCCTACGGCTGGTCCGGGTGGCGGCGATCGCGGACTCGCTGTCCGGGCGCCTCCCGGCCCCGCCCGGCCGGCCCCCGGGGGTCGGCCTCTACGAGACCGCGTACCTGGCCGGCGGCCCGGGCCGGGTGGTCGACCTGGCGCTGGTGCGGATGGCCGGGCTGGGCCGGCTGCACCTGGCGCACACGGGGTGGACCACCGTGGTCGACCCGCAGGGCCGGGGCCGGCTGGAGCGGGCCCTGATCAACGCGATCGGGCCCGACGGGCAGTGCCGCACCGCGCAGTTGAAGGCGGCGCTGGCCGCGCACCCGACCGTCCGCGACATCGGCGACCGGCTGGCGCTGGCGGGGCTGGCCACGCCGGCGGTGGTCCGGGATCGGGCGCTGCGGGCGATCCGGCACGTCCGGTACGCGCTGCTCGGGGCGGCCGCGATGCTGCTGCTGACGGTGCTGCTGAGCGCCCCGGACGGGGCCGCCGCCCGCACCGCGGTGGCCTGGTACGCGCTGCCGCTGGTGCTCACCGGCGGCACCCTGCTGATGGCCCGGGTGGACGTGCACGCCTACACGGCCTGGGCGGCCCCGGCCGGGCAGAGCCTGCTGCGCGCGCTGCGCTGGCCGCACCCGCACCACACCGAGACCCCGGACGACCTGCTCACCGCCGTGGCCATCTGCGGCCCGGACGCGGTCGCCGACCCGCGCCTGCGCGCCGCCCTGATCCACCGTTAGGGCCCGGAGACGGGCGGGGCCCGGGGAGCGCGCGCTCCCCGGGCCCCGCCCGTCCTGCGACACCGCGACGGCTCAGTACAGGCCGGCCAGCAGGTCGGCGACCGGCTTGCGGCGGCCGGTGAAGAACGGCACCTCCTCGCGCACGTGCAGGCGGGCCCGGGACGGGCGCAGGTCGCGCATCAGGTCGACGATCCGGTGCAGTTCGTCGGCCTCGAAGGCGAGCAGCCACTCGTAGTCGCCGAGCGCGAACGAGGCGACGGTGTTGGCCCGGACGTCCGGGTAGCCGCGGGCCATCTTCCCGTGCTCGGCGAGCATGCCGCGGCGCTCCTCGTCGGGGAGCAGGTACCACTCGTAGGAGCGGACGAACGGGTAGACGCAGACGTACTCGCGGGCCTGCTCGTCGGCGAGGAACGCCGGGATGTGCGACTTGTTGAACTCGGCGGGGCGGTGCAGCGCCATGTTCGACCAGACCGGCTCCAGCGCGCGGCCGAGGCCGGTGCGGCGGAAGCGGTTGTACGCCTCCTGGAGGTCGTCGGAGGACTCGGCGTGCCACCAGACCATCAGGTCGGCGTCGGCGCGCAGACCGGACACGTCGTAGGTGCCGCGGACGGTGACGTCCTTGGCGGCGAGCTGCTCGAAGAGGGCGTCGACCTCGGCGGCCAGCGCGGTGCGGTCCTCGGGGAGGGCGTCCTTGAGCCGGAACACCGACCACATGGTGTAGCGGATCACCTGGTTGAGGTCGCGGGCCTTCTTCTTCACGGGCTGCGCGGGTGCTTCGGTGCTATCGGTCATGGGGCCCATTGTCCCTTCTGGGTGCGGTGTTCAGGTGCCGGGGGTGAGCAGGGCGGCGGCCCGCCGGGCGCTCGCCACGACGGCGGGGATGCCGACGCCGTCGTAGGCGGCGCCGCAGACCGCGACCGCGCCGAGGGCGTCGAGCCGGGTGCGGATGCGGGCGACCCGGTCGAGGTGGCCGACGGGGTACTGCGGGAGGCCGTCGGTCCACCGGGTGACGGCCCGGTCGTAGGGGGTGGCGCGCAGGCCGACGGCGGTGCGCAGGTCGGCGAGCGAGCGGGCGACGAGTTCGTCGTCGTCCCACTGCAGGGCGGCGTCCTCGTGGTGGCGGCCGAGCGAGGTGCGCAGCAGGAAGGCGTCGGGGGCGGAGCGCTCCAGCCAGCCCCACTTGTTGCTGGAGAAGGTGGAGGCCTTGATGTGGCGACGGTCGACCGGCGGGACCAGGAAGCCGCTGCCGGTGAGCGGGGCGTCGGCGAGGTCGGCGCGCCGGAACGCCAGGGTGACCAGGGCCATCGAGGCGTACTCGATCCGGCGCAGCTCGGCGGCCGCGGCGGAGGCGTCGGCCTCCAGCAGGGCGGCGGCCTGCGGGGCGGGGACGGCCAGCACCACGGCGTCGGCGGTGAGTTCCCGCCCGGCGGCGGTGATCCGCCAGCCGTCGGGGGTGCGGCGCAGCGCCTCGACGGGGTGTCCGGTGCGCAGGTCGGCGCCCAGCGCGCGGGCGTGCGCGGCGACCGCGTCGGGGAGGGTGCCGAGGCCGCCGCGCAGGCCGTTGAAGACCGGTCCGGCAGCGGTGGCGCGGCTGCCGAGTTCGGCGATCGCGGCGGTCAACGAGCCGGGGCGGCGGGCGAGTTCGAGCAGTTGCGGGACGGCGGCGCGGATCGAGATCTCGTCGGCGTGCCCGGCGTAGACGCCGCCGAGCAGCGGTTCGACCAGCCGGTCGACGACCTCGCGGCCGAGCCGTTCGGTGAGGTACCGGCCGATCGGGGCGTCCTCGCCGAGCTCGGCGGGCCGTTCGTCCCGGACCCGCCGCAGGCCCTCGGGGGTGAGCACGCCGGAGGCTTCGAGCGCGGCCAGGTCACCGGGGACGCCCATGAGTTGGCCGCCGGGCAGCGGGCGCAGGCCGTCGGCGGTCCAGATCGCGGCCTTGGCGGTGCTGGGCGGCTCCAGCCGCTCGCCGAGGCCGGCGGCGCGGGCCAGCTCGACGCCCTCGGGGCGGCGGGCCAGCATCGACTCCGCGCCGAGGTCGACCCGGACGCCGCCGACCTCGCCGCCGAGGAGCTTGCCGCCGAACCGCCCGGAGCCCTCCAGCACGGTCACCCGCACCGGCCCGGCACTTCCGGCACTTCCGGCACTGAGGAACGCGGCCGCGGCCAGGCCCGCGACCCCGCCACCGATCACCACGACGTGAGGTTTCGCCATGCCGACCAGTCTCCCAGCCTTTATCCGGTTCCCCGGACCGGCCTTGCCCCGGCCTCCCCCTTCATCCGGTCTCCCCGGCGGTCTCCCCGGGCCGGCCCGGCGGGGCGGCGGCGGCCCGCTCGATCGCGGCGAGCAGGGCCTCGGCGTCGGCGCCCCGTTCGGGCCGGCCGTGGGTGTCGGCCAGGGCGACCGACCGGCGGGCGTGACCGGCGGCGGCCTCGGTCTCCCCGAGGAGCAGCCGGGCCAGCGCGAGGGCGCCGTGGACCTCGGCCTCGCGCTGCGGCTGGTGGAACTCCAGGTAGAGGGCGAGGGCCTGTTCGAGGCTGTCGACGGCGGCGGCGGGCTGTCCCGCGACGAGTTGGGCGCTGCCGCGTTCGGCGAGTGCGGAGGCCGCGCGGTTCCGGTCGCCGAGGGCCAGGAAGTTCCGCAGCGCGGCCCCGCTGCGGACGATCGCCGCGTCCGTCCGGCCGGCCGCCCGCAGGGTTCCGGCCAGCCGGAGCTGGGCCACGGCCAGGCCGTGCCGGGTGCCGTGCAGGCGGTGCACCCGGACGGCCTGCCGGTGGTGGTGCAGGGCGGCGTCGAGGTCGCCCCGGTTCCGGGCGAGGTCGCCGAGGTCGTTGTGGACCCCGGCGGTCAGCCGCTGGTCCCCGATCTCGCGGGCCGCCCCGAGGGCGGCCTCGGCGGCGCGGGCGGCCGCGGCGCCGTCGCCGAGGTCGCGGTGGGCCTCGCAGGCGGTGGCGAGCGCCCAGCCCTCCCCCTGGCGGTCGCCGAGCTCCCGGCAGGCCCGGGCCAGCGATGCGGCCACCGCCACCCGGTCGGCGCTGCGCCAGCGGTGGGCGAGGTAGCCGTCGAGCAGCCGGGCCGTGGTCCGGGCGTGCCCGGGGTGGGTGTCGGCGGCGAGGTGGACGGCGGCGAGCAGGTTGTCGCGTTCGGTGTCGAACCAGTCGAGCGCCTCGGCGCGGGCGGCGTGCTCGGCGGCGTCGTCAGTGGCGGGCCGGTCGGTGCCGAGGCGGGCGTCGGCGTCCCGCAGGGCGTCCGCCAGGTGGTCGAGCAGCCGGGTGACGGCGGCGGTGCGTTCCGTGCCGGTCAGGTCGCGGGCGGCCCGTTCGGCGGCGTACAGCCGGACCAGGTCGTGGAAGCGGACGGCGCCCCGGCCGGCCGGGGCGGCCTCCAGCAGGTGGGCGCGGCGCAGGGCGGCCAGCTGCCGGGCGGCGGTCCGGGGCGGGAGGTCGGCGAGGGCGGCGGCGGCCGGCGGGGTGAGGTGCGGCCCGGGGGCGAGCGCGAGCCGGGCGAACAGCGCGGCGAGGGCGGGGTCGAGCCGCCGGTGCGAGAGGTCGAAGGCGGCCCGGACGGCGAGTTGCCCGCCGTACTGGAGCACGTCGAGGCGGTTGGCGGCGTCGGCGAGTTCGGCGGCCAGGTCGGTCGGCCGCAGGCCGGGGTCGGCGACCAGCAGGGCGGCGGTGATCCGCAGCGCCAGCGGCAGTCCGGCGCACTGCCGGACCAGGTCGGCGGCGGCCGCGGGCTCCTCGCGGGGGCGGCGGTCGGCCGGGTCGGCGGCGGCGAGGACCAGGTCGAGCAGGTGGCGGCCGTCCTCCTCGGCGAGTCCGGCGAGTTCGACCAGCCGGAAGCCGTCGAGTTCGGCGAGCGTCTCGCGGCTGGTGGCGAGCAGCGCGTGCCCGGGGTGGGCGGGCAGCAGCGGGGCGAGGGCGGCGGCCTCGGCGGCGTCGTCGGCGAGCACCAGCAGCCGGGTGCCGTCCCGGCCGCGCGCGGCCAGTTCGGAGCGGTAGAGCGCGGCCCGCCCGGTCCGGGAGGCCGGGACGCGCTCGGCGGGCACGCCGAGCATCAGCAGCAGTTCCTCCAGCGCCTGATCGACCGTCACCCGGGCCTCGGCGTCCGGGTGGTGGCCGTGCAGCGGAACGAACAGCGCGCCGTCGAACCAGCCCCGCCGGACGGCCTCCCGGGCCGCCGCCACGGCCAGCGCGGTCTTGCCCGCCCCGCCCAGACCGCCGACCACCGCGGCCCGGGGCCCGGGCCGGTCGGGCGCCAACGCGGCCAGCACGTCGGCGAGTTCGCCGTCCCGCCCGGCGAGGATCCCGGCGGCCGGGAGGGTGTCCAGCGCCGGCCGGGGCGGGTCGGGTTGACGGAACGTCACCGTGCCGGCCTGCACGACGGTTCCGCCGACCACCTCCGCGCGCACGGTGTTGACGGTGGTGCCGATGCTGTGGACGTACTCCCCCATCCCCCCGTTGTACTCCTCCTGGGAGCGCCGTCACCGCGCCGACTCCGGTCCGTGACCGACCTGGTACCGCGCGAACGGATCCCGTTCCCGGGACGGTGCGTCCCATGGTCGTGCGGCGGGCGAACGGCCCCGCCGGAGTCACGGGGAGGGTACGGATGGAACGTCGGATGCGCAGAGCGGGCGCGGCCGGGGCGTTGGCCGCGGTGCTGCTGCTGGCCGGGTGCAGTGCGGGCGGCGGGTCGTCGGCGTCCTCGCGCGGGGTGGTGGCGAACGACGCGGCGGCCCCGCAGGCCGCGGCGGGCGCGGCCACGCCCGGCAAGGCGGCGACGCCGGGGGCGGGCGGGGCGGCGACCGCCGGGGCGAACGGCGCGGCGGCGACGGACCGTCGGATCGCCTACCAGGCCCGGCTGACCCTGCGGGTGGACGCGGTGGACACCGCCCGCGGCAAGGCCGTCGACCTGGTGACGGCCGCCGACGGCTACGTCTCGGGCGAGGACCTGAGCGGCGGGGCGGAGCGCGGCGCGCGCTCGGTGCTGACCCTGAAGGTGCCGTCCGGGTCGTACCAGAAGACCCTGGACGCGCTGGGCGGGCTGGGCGCCCGGATCGCGCTCAGCAGCAAGGCCGACGACCTGACCCAGCAGATGGCCGACGTGGACAGCCGGGTCAAGTCGATGAAGGCCAGCGTGGACCGGGTGCGGGCGCTGATGGCCGACGCCAAGACCCTGTCGGAGGTGGTGTCGCTGGAGAGCGAGCTGACCCGCCGCGAGTCCGACCTGGAGTCCCTGCAGCGGCAGCAGCAGGAGCTGTCCGCGAAGACCTCGCTCTCCACCATCACCCTCGAACTGACCACCGTCGTACCGCCCGAGCCGGTGGCGCAGCAGCACGGGACCGGCTTCTGGGGCTCGGTCGGCAAGGCGCTGGACGGCGGCTGGCACGCCCTGCTCGGCTTCTTCCGGGTGGTGCTGATGGTGCTGGCCGCCCTGGCCCCGTTCCTGCTGGTGCTGGCCCCGCTCGGCTGGCTGCTCCGCCGCCACCTGCGCCGCCGGCCGCCCCGGGTCAAGCAGTTCGTCCCGGCCGCCCCGCCGCAGCCGTTCGACCCGCCGCAGCACACCGAGGAGTAGCGGCCCGGCCGTCGGGGCCCGGTGCCGGGCCCCGACGGAGTGTCAGCGGGCGCTGGCCTCGTGGACGAAGGCGGTGAGCCGGGTCAGCGCGTCGGGGTCCATGGTGGGCATGACGCCGTGGCCGAGGTTGAAGATGTGGTGGCTGCCGCCGAGCACCTTCGCGGCGTCCAGCACCTCGCGGGCCTTGGCCTCGACGACGTGGGTGGGGGCGTAGAGGACGGCCGGGTCGAGGTTGCCCTGCAGGCCCTTGCCGGGGCCGACCCGGCGGGCCGCCTCGTCCAGCGGGACGCGCCAGTCGACGCCGACGATGTCCGCGCCGGCCTGCCCCATCAGGCCGAGCAGTTCGCCGGTGTGCACGCCGAAGTGGATGCGCGGCACGCCGTAGAGGGCGACCGCGTCGAAGACCTTGGCGCTGGCGGGCAGCACGGAGCGGCGGTACTCCTCGGGGGCGAGCGCGCCGGCCCAGGAGTCGAAGAGCTGGACCGCCGAGGCGCCGGCCGCGATCTGGATCTCCAGGAAGGCCGAGGTGATCTGCGCGAGCCGGTCGACGAGGTCGGCCCACAGCGCGGGGTCGCCGTACATCATCGCCTTGGTGTTCTCGTAGCTGCGCGAGGGCCCGCCCTCGACCAGGTAGCTGGCGAGCGTGAACGGGGCGCCGGCGAAGCCGATCAGCGGGGTGGCACCGAGCTCGGCGACCAGCAGGCCGACCGCCTCGGTGATGTACGGCATGTCGCCGGGCTCCAGCGGGCGCAGCCGCTGCAGGTCGGCCCGGGTCCGGATCGGGTCGGCGATGACCGGGCCGACGCCGCCCTTGATCTCGACCTCGATGCCGACGGCCTTGAGCGGGACCACGATGTCGGAGAAGAAGATCGCCGCGTCCACCCCGTGCCGGCGCACCGGCTGCAGGGTGATCTCCTTGACCAGGTCGGGCCGCATGCAGGCGTCCAGCATCGGGATGCCCTCGCGCACCTTCAGGTACTCGGGCAGCGAGCGCCCGGCCTGCCGCATGAACCACACCGGGGTGTGCGGGACGGGCTCGTTGCGGGCGGCGCGCAGGAAGACGGAGTCGTACGCGGCGCCGCGGGGCCGCTGACCGGACTGGGCTGCGGGGGTCTCACTCACGGGCCCCATCCTCGCACGGGGCCGACGCTCCCCCGGCCGCCCGCCCGGTCCGCCGCGGGGCCGGAGCGGGTCCGGAAGAGGTCCGTTCGGGGGCGGTTCGGTGCCGGTTTCGCGGACTTCGGCACGCCGGGGGGAGGAAAGTGCTCGGATTGCGGGCCCGCGCCACCTAGGCTTCCCGACATGGCAGCGGTCGGCGGGCAATCCGCACAGGGTGGAGGAACGGGCAGGGAGTCGGCGCCGATCGGTTTCCGCGACGCGGTCGAGGCGCTGACCGGGGCGCGGTTGCGCCCCGAGGTACGGCTGTCCCCGCAGCCCGCCCCCCGCCGGCTGGCCCCGTACACCTTCGCGCTGTCCGCCTCGGTCGAGGTGGACGGCGAGGAGCTGGCGGACGGCACCCTGGTGCTGCTGCACGACCCGGCCGCGCCGGAGGCGTGGAACGGCGACTTCCGGGTGGTCACCATGACGCGGGCCGAGCTGGAGCCGGAGATGGCGGGCGACCCGCTGCTCTCCGAGGTCGGCTGGACGTGGCTGCTGGACGCCCTGCAGGCGCACACCGCCCGGTACGCCGAGCCGTCCGGCACGGTGACGCGGTGCCATTCCCAGTACTTCGGCGCGCTGGCGGAGCGCGGCGCGTCCACCGAGATCGAGCTGCGGGCGTCCTGGACGCCGGCCGACCGCCGCTTCGAGCGGCACCTGGCGGCCTGGGCCGACCTGCTGTGCGTGTGCGCGGGCCTGCCGCCGTCGGTGCCCGCCCCGCTGCCGGCCGACGGTCCGGTGCTGCTCGGCGGCGTGGTGCCGATGCCGGCCCGCCGCCGGCCGCGCAACTCGCACTGACCCCGGGGCCGGCGCCCACAGCCGCACCCCCACTCGCACCCGCCACCCACGCCCGCGCCGACGGCCCGTCAGCCGGCCGCCGCCGCCCGGTCCGCCGCGCCCCGGCCCCGCCTCGGCCACACCCCGGGGGGACTTGTCCGCGTCGGTGGCGCGGTTCCACCCGCAGGACTGACGGAGTGTGACTTCGTATGCGCTCCCGGTCAATTACCTGCCCGTTCCCGATCGTCGTGTCGCCGGGAGCGATCGAATCTGTGCGATTTCCAAGCATGTCGTACCGGTCACCTGCGCGATTTGTCCGTATTGTTACTCACCAGATCGTGATCACTCGCTAAAGCCGGGCACGGTTGTTGCCGAAGGTGTCAGTGACCCTTTCCAGACGCGGAACACTCCGACCGCCCCCTCGGGGTTCCGTCCGCCACTCCCCGCCGGAGGCCACAGGTGTCGGTCCTTCTTGAGCACCCCACGAGCGTCGTCGCGTACCGTCCGACGAAGCCCACCGCCATGGTGGTCATCGCTGATCCCCGCGTCCGGAACACGGTGACCCGGCACCTATGGGCGCTGGGCGTCCGGGACGTGATCGAGGTCTCCTCGATCGCCGAGGCCCGCCCGCGCATCTCCACCCCCCGGGACATCTGCATCGCGGACGTCCACCTGCCCGACGGCTCCGGCCTGACGGTGCTGGCCGAGACCCGCGCCGCGGGCTGGCCGAACGGCCTGGCGCTGTCCGCCGCCGACGACATCGGCGCGGTCCGCTCGGCGCTGGCCGGCGGCGTCAAGGGCTACGTGGTGACCGGGACCCGGACCAACATGCCGATGCCCGGCCGCCCCGGTCTGCCGATCGGCGCCGGCCTGGCCGGCCGGATGCGCCGTCCCGGCATGCCCGGCCACCACCACCCGGGCGCGCCCGGTGCCCCCGGCCAGCCCGGCGCCGCCCCCGGCGCTCCCGGTGCGCCCGGCGCGCAGCCGTCCGCCTACCGCGAGCTGTCCGGCCGCGAGGTCGAGGTGCTGCGGCTGGTGGCCGAGGGCCAGTCGAACAAGGCGATCGGTGTGGCGATGGGCCTCTCCGCGCTGACGGTGAAGAGCCACCTGGCCCGGATCGCCCGCAAGCTGGGCACCGGCGACCGGGCCGGCATGGTGGCCGTCGCGCTGCGGACCGGCATCATCCACTGAGGGAATCGCCCCTGGTGACGGCCCGGAGGAACGTTTCCTCCGGGCCGTCGCCGTTCCCCTCCGCACTCCCCCGCCCCGGCTCCGGGGTCGCTCCGGGGCGGCGCCGGGCGGCGCGCGCGGCGCGTTCGCGCACGTGACGGGCCGTCAGCGGCCCGCCGCGCCACGCCCGGAACGGGCACCGGGACGGGCCGCCCGCACTGCCCGGCATATGTCCGAACATGGTCCGACCAGTCGGACAACACTCTCGGCGGCGGCGCACGACGTACCCTTGGGGGGTGACCGACGCCGTAGCCGCCATCCCCGAAGAGACCGCCCCGGTTCCGCTGCTCGAACCCCGGGACGGGCTCCCACCGGTGGTGGCCGACGAAGCGGCGCTGGCCGCGACGATCGCGGCCTTCCGGTCCGGCACCGGCCCGGTCGCCGTCGACGCCGAGCGCGCCTCCGGCTACCGCTACGGCCAGCGCGCCTACCTGATCCAGCTCCGCCGCCGGGGCGCGGGCACCGCGCTGATCGACCCGATCGCCTGCCCCGACCTGTCCGGTCTGGACGCGGCGATCCACGACGCCGAGTGGGTCGTGCACGCCGCCACCCAGGACCTGCCCTGCCTGTTCGAGGTCGGCATGCACCCCGGGGTGCTGTTCGACACCGAGCTGGCCGGCCGGCTGGCCGGTTTCGCCCGGGTCGGCCTCGGCCCGATGACCGAGAACGTGCTCGGCCTCTCGCTGGCCAAGGAGCACTCCGCGGTCGACTGGTCCACCCGCCCGCTGCCCGAGCCCTGGCTGCGCTACGCCGCGCTCGACGTGGAGGTGCTGGTCGACCTGCGCGACGCGCTGGAGGCCGAGCTGGAGCGGCAGGGCAAGCTCGACTGGGCGCACCAGGAGTTCGCCGCGCTCGCCGCCGCCCCGCGCCCGGCCCCCCGGGTCGACCCGTGGCGGCGCACCTCCCAGCTGCACAAGGTCCGGCGGCGCCGGCAGCTGGCCGCCGTCCGCGAGCTCTGGGAGACCCGGGACCGGATCGCCCGCGAGCGGGACGTCTCCCCCGGCCGGGTGCTGCCGGACGCCGCCATCGTCAACGCCGCGCTGGCGATGCCGCTGAACGCGCCCGCGCTGATCGCCGTCCAGGGCTTCGGGCCGCGGGTGAACCGCCGTCAGCTGGAGCAGTGGCTGGCCGCGGTCGAGCGGGCCCGGCAGCTCCCGGAGTCCGCGCTGCCGCCCGCCACCGCCCCGCACGAGGGCCCGCCGCCGCCGCGCGCCTGGGCCGAGAAGGACCCGGTCGCCGCGGCCCGGCTGACCGGTGCCCGGGCCGCCGTGACGGCGCTCGCCGAGCAGCACCACCTGCCGGCCGAGAACCTGATCACGCCCGACCTGGTCCGCCGGGTCGCCTGGGAGCCCCCGGCCGAGGCCGGGCCGGAGGCGATCGCCGCCGCGCTGCGCTCGCTCGGCGCCCGCGCCTGGCAGACCGAGCTGGTCGCCCCGGTGCTGGCGGCGGCCTTCCGCGAGGCCGCGGGCTGACCTCGGGGCGCCGCGCGGAGTGACGGCTCTCACGGTCCTTGCCGGGCGTTGTTACTCACGGGTAGATTGGTGGACGCAGCAGCGCAGAACATGTGCGCGCTCATCGCCATGTCCCCCTGGGAGGAGAGCCCCCGTGCCTCGTACCGCGAGGGACGTCGTCTTCGTCGACGGCGTCCGCACCCCGTTCGGCAAGGCCGGCCCGAAGGGCATCTACCACGAGACGCGCGCCGACGACCTGGTCGTCAAGTGCATCCGTGAGCTCGTGCGCCGCAACCCGAGCCTGCCCGTCGAGCGGATCGACGAGGTCGCCGTCGCGGCCACCACCCAGATCGGCGACCAGGGCCTGACCATCGGCCGCACCGCCGCGCTGCTGTCCGGCCTGCCGAAGTCGGTCCCGGGCTACGCCATCGACCGGATGTGCGCCGGCGCGATGACCGCCGTCACCACCACCGCCGGCGGCATCGCCTTCGGCGCGTACGACGTGGTCGTGGCCGGCGGCGTCGAGCACATGGGCCGCCACCCGATGGGCGAGGGCGTCGACCCGAACCCGCGCTTCGTCTCGGAGAAGCTGGTCGACGAGTCCGCCCTGTTCATGGGCATGACCGCGGAGAACCTGCACGACCGCTTCCCGCACCTCACCAAGGAGCGCTGCGACGCGTACGCGGTGCGCTCGCAGGAGAAGGCCGCCAAGGCGTACGCCAACGGCGACATCCAGCCCGACCTGGTGCCGATCGCCATCCGCAACACCAACCCCGAGGTCGGCGAGACCGGTTGGGGCCTGGCCACCACCGACGAGCCGATGCGCCCGGGCACCACGATGGAGAGCCTGGCCGGCCTGAAGACCCCGTTCCGCCCGCACGGCAACATCACCGCGGGCAACTCGGCCGGTCTGAACGACGGCGCCACCGCCTCGCTGCTGGCCGCCGAGGACGTGGCCCGCGAGCTGGGCCTGCCGGTCAAGATGCGCCTGGTCTCGTACGCCTTCGCCGGCGTCGAGCCCGAGGTGATGGGCATCGGCCCCGTCCCCGCCACCGAGAAGGCGCTGGCCAAGGCCGGCCTGACCATCGAGGACATCGGCGCGTTCGAGGTCAACGAGGCGTTCGCCATCCAGGTGCTGGCCTTCCTCGACCACTACGGCATCGCCGACGACGACGAGCGGGTCAACCCGTACGGCGGCGCCATCGCCTTCGGCCACCCGCTGGCCTCCTCCGGTGTGCGCCTGATGTCGCAGCTGGCCCGCCGCTTCGAGCAGCGCCCGGACGTCCGCTACGGCCTCACCACCATGTGCATCGGCTTCGGCATGGGCGGCACCGTCATCTGGGAGAACCCGCACTTCGAGGGTGGTAAGTGACCATGAGCACCACTGAGCTGCTGCGCCGCGCCGCCGAACTCTTCCCCGGCGAGGTCGTCACCACCGCGCACGTGCGCCACCTGGACCTGCCGCTGCAGGCCGGCAAGCTGGCGCTGATCACCCTGGACAACGGCTTCGACCACACCAAGCCGACCACCTTCGGCCCCGGCTCGCTGGCCAAGCTGTCCGAGGCGCTGGACCAGGTCGAGGCCGAGGCCGCCGAAGGCAAGGTGGTCGCCGTGGCGATCACCGGCAAGCCGTTCATCTTCGCGGTCGGCGCCGACCTCAAGGGCGTCGAGGTGCTGAGCGACCACGCGGACGCGCTGGCCATCGGCAAGGGCGGCCACGACGTCTTCAAGCGGATCGCCGCGCTGCCCGTCCCCTCCTTCGCCTACTACAACGGCGCGGCGATGGGCGGCGGCGTCGAGGTCGGCCTGCACGCCACCTACCGCACCGTCAGCTCCGGCGTCCCGGCGTTCTCGCTGCCCGAGGTCTTCCTCGGCCTGGTCCCCGGCTGGGGCGGCTGCACCCTGCTGCCGAACCTGATCGGCCCCGCCAAGGCGGTCAAGGTCATCGTCGAGAACTCGATGGCCCAGAACAAGCAGCTCAAGGGCCAGGAGGTGTTCGACCTCGGCATCGCGGACGCGATCTTCGAGCCGGCCGACTTCCTGGAGCAGTCGCTGCGCTGGACCGCGCAGGTCCTCAAGGGCGAGGTCACGGTCGAGCGCGAGGAGTTCGACCGCGGCAAGGCCTGGGACGACGCCGTGCTCTGGGGCCGCTGGGTCGCCGACGCCAAGGTGCACGGGGCCGCCCCGGCCGCCTACAAGGCGCTCGACATCATCCAGCAGGTCAAGGACGGCGACCTGCAGGCCGGCTTCGACGCCGAGGACACCGCGCTCGCCGACCTCATCATGAGCGGCGAACTGCGGGCCGGCCTCTACGCGTTCAACCTGGTCCAGCGCCGCGCCAAGAAGCCGTTCGGCGCGCCGGACAAGTCGCTGGCCCGCCCGGTCTCCAAGGTCGGCGTGGTCGGCGCGGGCCTGATGGCCTCGCAGCTGGCGCTGCTGTTCGCGCGCCGCCTGGAGGTGCCGGTGGTCCTCACCGACATCGACCAGGAGCGCATCGACAAGGGCGTCGGCTACGTCCACGGCGAGATCGACAAGCTGCTCGCCAAGGGCCGGATCGGCGGCGACAAGGCCAACAAGCTCAAGGGCCTGGTCTCCGGCCACCTCGACAAGGCGGTCGCCTTCGGCGACGCGGACTTCGTCATCGAGGCCGTGTTCGAGGAGATGGGCGTCAAGCAGAAGGTGTTCGCGGAGCTGGAGGCCGTGGTCTCGCCGACCGCGATCCTGGCCACCAACACCTCCTCGCTGTCGGTCACCGAGATGGCCTCCAAGCTCCAGCACCCGGAGCGCGTGGTCGGCTTCCACTTCTTCAACCCGGTCGCGATCCTCCCGCTGCTGGAGATCGTCCGGGCCGAGCAGACCGACGACGCCTCGCTGGCCACCGCGTTCGGCGTCGCCAAGAAGCTGAAGAAGACCGCGGTCCTCACCAAGGACGCCCCGGCGTTCGTGGTCAACCGCATCCTGACCCGCTTCATGGGCGAGATCCAGAACATCATCGACGAGGGCACCCCGTTCGAGACCGTCGAGGCCGCGGTGAAGCCGCTCGGCCTGCCAATGTCGCCGATCGCCCTGCTCGAACTGGTCGGTCCCGCGATCGCCCTGCACGTCTCCGAGACCCTGCACCGCGCCTTCCCGGAGCGGTACACCGTCTCCGAGAACCTCGGCAAGGTCGTCGCGGCCGGCAAGCGCGGCTTCTACATCTGGCAGGACGGCGCCCAGGTCCTCGACCCCGAGGTCCTCGCCCTCCTCACCTTCGGCGACTCCGTCCTGACGGAGGACCAGGTCCGCGCCCGCGCCCTGGAGGCCGTCGCCCAGGAGATCGGCCTGATGCTCGACGAGAACGTGGTCGGCGAGGCCCAGGACATCGACCTCTGCATGATCACCGGCGCCGGCTGGCCCTTCCACCTCGGCGGCATCACCCCGTACCTCGACCGCGAGGGCGTCTCCGAGCGCGTCAACGGCAAGAAGTTCCTGGCCCCCGGCCTGGCTTCGCTCCCCGCCTGACGCCCCCCCCGCCCCACCGCCGCAGGGCGGCACCCCTCCCCCTCCCGGGCTGGGGTGCCGCCCTGCGGCGTTGTAGGCTGCCCGTTCTTCACCACGGAGGGGGACGCGAACGGTGTTGGTACTGGTGCACGGCGGGCTGTGGGACGACCCGATGGACGCCGAGCGGTTCTGGGGGCGGACCGGGGTGGTGGCCGGGCTGCGGGCCGAGGGACTGGCGGTGAGCGCGCCGGATCGGCGGATGCGGGCCGGGAGTTGGCAGGCGGAGGCGGCGCACCTGGCGGCGGGGTTGCCCGCGGGGCCGGTGGTACTGGTCGGCGGGTCGAACGGGTGCTCGGTGGCGGTGCGGCTGGCGCTGGCCGTGCCGGAGCGAGTCCGGGGCCTGGTGCTGGCCTGGCCGGCCACTGCGTGCGACCCGGAGCTGAACCAGCGGGTCCCGGCGGAGGCGGCCGGGCTGCTGGCGGGCGGCGTGCTGCGCGGGGTCGCGGACCAGGAACTGGCGGGCCTGCGGCTGCCGGTGGCGGTGCTGCCCTCGGTGCCGGAGAACCCGGTGCACCGGCGGTGGACGGCGGACGCGCTGCTGGGGCTGGTGCCGGGCGCGGTGGAGCTGCCGGGGTGTCCGGAGCCGCCGCACCCCGACTTCCGGGCGGCGGGTCTGGTGGCCGTGCTGGCGGGCGTCAGTCGTTCCCGGTGAGCCAGTCCTCGGTGCGGCGGTGGCGGCCGAGGCCGACGGCGTCGAACTCGTCGAGGTGGCCGTCGGAGGTGGCGCCGAGGTGGCGGAGGGCGAGGGAGAGGGTGGTGGGGCCGGTGGGGGTGCGTTCGGTGAGCGGGCCGAGGGTCAGGGTGCCGGCGGTCCAGGCGAGGGCGTACCGGTCGCCGGTGCCGCCGAAGATGTCGGCCTCGACGTAGGCGACCGGGCCGTTCGCGGACCAGGCGGCCAGGGTGTGCTGGAAGCCGTGCGGGAGCAGCCGGAACGGCCGCAGCCGCTCGGCGGCGGGGTCGGTGAGCGCGTCGTGCAGCTCGTCCGTCATCGGGATCAGCGCCAGGCCCTGGCGGAGCGGGACGACGTGCGCGCCGGGCAGGCCCGCCGCGGCGGTGCGCAGCAGGGGTTCGGCGGCGACGACGGCTTCCAGGTAGTAGCCCACGACGGCCCTACTTCTTCTTGAGGCGGTAGATGACGGTGTCGCCGGTGACGCCGACCACCTCGTAGTGGGTGTCGAGCAGGGAGGCGATCCGGGGCACCATGTCGGGCTGGTACGGGGAGGTGCCGGAGTCGTCGACGAAGACCTCGGGGAAGCCGTTGGTGGAGATCTCGTTGTCGAAGGTCTGCCAGGCGTCGGAGACCGAGTACTGCTCGCCGACCTTCTCGGCGCCCTTGCCGCCGCTGAAGTTGGTGAGGAAGCCGGCCGTCAGGTAGCGGGTGGCGGGGCGCCGGTCGGCCAGCCAGTAGAGCTCGGGGTGCATGCCCCAGACCAGGACGGTGTCCTTGGGGGTGGTCTGGGCGGCGACAGCGGTGGCGACCTCGGTGGTCTGGGTGAGGCGCTGGCCGGGCCAGAAGACGGCCAGGGCGCAGAAGAAGGTGGAGGCGACCGCGGTGTAGGCGACCACGGGTTTCCAGGGGACGGCGGAGGTGGCGACGGCCCCGATGCCGAGCAGCACCAGCGGCGGCATCAGCTGGAGGTAGTAGTGGCCGAAGAAGTGGAAGCCGACCGAGACCGCGACGACCGAGGAGGCCAGCCAGACCCAGAGGTCGGCGGTGGAGCCGTGCTCGGGGCCGCGGCCCGGCACCGGCCGCCGGTGCCGGCGCAGCCAGAGGCGGTGCGCGTAGGGCAGCAGGAAGGCCAGGCCGGCCGACAGCAGGATGGCGGAGTTGCCGAGCGCCCGGCCGAGCATCTGCGGCCAGTTGGAGCCGAGCACGGCGTAGTCGCCGGAGCCGGTGACCACCCAGAACAGGAAGCCCTTGGGCTTGGTGAGGATGACGGCGACCAGCGCTATCGGCAGCGCGAACCCGAAGCCGATCTTGGCGAGGGCGGGGGGCCAGCGGACACCGCGGCGGCGGGCGTCCTGGAGCAGCATCCACAGCACCGGCAGCAGGACGGCGCCGCCGGTCTGCTTGGTGAGCGAGCAGAGCGCGACGGCGATGCCCGCGGCCAGCCAGCGGCGGCGCTCCGCGTAGCGGAACGCCGCGACCATGGCGGGCAGCATGAAGACTTCGAAGGTGGCGGCCTGGGTGTCCTCGGGCGAGAGCCCGATCGAGACCAGCAGGTAGATCAGACCGGCGCAGCGGCCGGCCCGGTCGCCCCAGCGGCCGCGGGCGATCGAGGCGAGCAGCACGGCGGTGGCCAGGTGGGCGCAGATCGCCAGGGCGCGCAGCGGCCAGAGCGAGACGGAGCCGAAGACGGCGAAGCAGGCCTCGTAGAGCCAGGGCAGCAGCGGGGGCTTGCGGTCGACGACGGTGTCGTAGAGGACGCCGCCGTCGGCGAGCATCCGGGCCTGGGTGGCGAGGTAGCCCTCGTCGGGGCTCCAGACCGGGCGCAGGAAGGACGGGAGGTGGGTGAGGGTGGCCACCAGCGCGAGCAGCGGGACGAGCCCGGTCCAGTACCCGGTGCGCGCGTTCGCCGTCAGTCGGTCGGCGAAGGAGCGCGCTCGGCTCGTGGTGAGGGACACGGATGACAACCTACCTGCCGTGAACGCGCGGGGAAGTGCCGGTCCGCGAAAGAGTGTGACAGTCGGACGATCGGCGCACCGCCGAAAGGGTTCCGGCGGTGCGCCTGGGGTGTTCCGGGGCGTCAGCTCCGGGCGAGCGCGCGGGCGTTCAGCGTCGCGGCGATCTTCGCCGCGACGGCCGGCCCGGTGAGGCCGATCTGCTCCAGGATCTCGGCCCGCGAGGCGTGGTCGAGGAACTCCTGCGGGATGCCGAAGTCGCGCAGCGGCACGTCCACGTCGGCGTCGCGCAGCGCCTGGGCGATCGCCGAGCCGACGCCGCCGGCCCGCCCGTTGTCCTCGACGGTGACCACCAGGCGGTGCTGGGCGGCCAGGCCGGGCAGCGCGGCGTCCACCGGCTTGACCCAGCGCGGGTCGACGACGGTGCTGGTGATGCCCTGCTCGGCGAGCAGCTCGGCGGCCTCCAGGCAGAGCGGGGCCATCGCGCCGACCGAGACGATCAGCACGTCGGCGGCCTCGTCGGCGGAGCGCTCCGCGGCGCGGCGCAGCACGTCCATCCCGCCGACGGTGCCGACGGCGGGGACGGACGGGCCGACGCTGCCCTTGGAGTAGCGGACCACGGTGGGCGCGTCGGTGACCTCGACGGCCTCCCGCAGCTGGAGCCGGACCTGCTCGGCGTCGCGCGGGGCGGCCAGCCGCAGGCCGGGGACGACCTGCAGGATCGACATGTCCCACATGCCGTTGTGCGAGGCGCCGTCGGTGCCGGTGACGCCCGCCCGGTCGAGCACGAAGGTGACGCCGAGCCGGTGCAGGGCGACGTCCATCAGCACCTGGTCGAAGGCCCGGTTCAGGAAGGTCGCGTAGACCGCGACCACCGGGTGCAGGCCGTTGGTGGCCAGGCCGGCGGCGCAGACCGCGGCGTGCTGCTCGGCGATGCCGACGTCGAAGATCCGGTCCGGGAAGGCCTCGGCGAACGGGGCCAGGCCGACGGGGTGCAGCATCGCGGCGGTGATCGCGACGATGTCGCGGCGCTCGCGGCCGAGCGCGACCATCTCCTCGCCGAACACGGACGTCCAGTCCTTGCCGGCGGTCTTCACCGGCAGGCCGGTGTCGGGGTGGATCACGCCGACCGCGTGGAAGCGGTCCTCGTCGTTGTTCTCGGCGGCGTGGTAGCCGCGGCCCTTCTCGGTGATGCAGTGCACGATGACCGGGCCGCCGAAGCCGCGCGCCTTGGTGAAGGCGGACTCCAGGGCCTGCAGGTCGTGGCCGTCGATCGGGCCGATGTACTTGAGGCCGAGGTCCTCGAACATGCCCTGCGGGGCGATGAAGTCCTTCAGGCCCTTCTTGGCGCCGTGCAGGGTGTCGAACATCGCCTGGCCGACCACGGGGGTGCGCTGCAGCGCGTCCTTGCCCCAGGACAGGAAGCGCTCGTAGCCCTGGGTGGTGCGCAGGGTGGAGAGGTGGTTGGCCAGGCCGCCGATGGTCGGCGAGTAGGACCGCTCGTTGTCGTTGACCACGATGACGATCGGCAGGTCCTGGCTGTCGGCGATGTTGTTCAGCGCCTCCCAGGCCATGCCGCCGGTGAGCGCGCCGTCGCCGATCACGGCGACCACGGGGCGGTCCTTGTGGCCCTGGATCTTGTTGGCCTTGGCCAGGCCGTCGGCGTAGCCGAGGACGGTGGAGGCGTGCGAGTTCTCGATCACGTCGTGCTCGGACTCGGCGCGCGAGGGGTAGCCGGACAGGCCGCCCTTCATCTTGAGCCGGGAGAAGTCCTGCCGGCCGGTCAGCAGCTTGTGCACGTAGCTCTGGTGGCCGGTGTCGAACAGGATGCGGTCGCGCGGGGAGTCGAAGACCCGGTGCATCGCCAGCGTGAGCTCCACCACGCCGAGGTTGGGGCCCAGGTGGCCGCCGGTCTTGGAGACCTCCTCGACCAGGAAGCCGCGGATCTCCTCGGCGAGCTCCGACAGCTGCGCGGGCGTGAGCCGATCGAGATCGCGCGGTCCCCGAATGCGGGTCAGCAGGGCCACCCGTTCCTCCTCGTTCAAGTTCCCGCGCCCGTCCGGGCCCGGAGGGCGTACGCCCCGGTCGAGTCTAATGTCCATTACCCGGGCGCAGTGCGGCGGGCAACCCGGACCACCTTTCGGGTGGTCCGGGGCCGAACGCACGCGACCGCGCGACCGGCCCCTGTTATAGAGGGGGGTGCCGGTCGCGCGGTTCCGGGCGGAGCGGGGTCAGCCGCGTCCGTGCGACTTCTGGGTGCGGCGGGAGACCGAGTCCAGGACCACCGCGGCGAGCAGCACCGCGCCGGTGATCATGTACTGGATGGCCTGCTGGGCGCGGACCATGTCGAGGCCGGTGGTGATCGACTGGATCACCAGGATGCCGAGCAGCGCCGACCAGGTCTTGCCCCGGCCGCCGAACAGGCTGGTGCCGCCGATGACGGCCGCCGCGATGGCGCTCATCAGGACGTTTCCGCTGCCCAGCGCCTTGTCCGCGGAGCCCTGCTGGGAGGCGATGAACAGGCCGCCGAAGCCGGCCAGGCCGGCCGAGATCATGTAGACCGAGATCCGCACCCAGGCGACGTTGATGCCGGAGCGGCGGGCCGCCTCGATGCCGCCGCCGACCGCGAAGATCTGCCGGCCGTAGGAGGTGCGGCGGAGCACGAAGTCGCCGAGCGCGACGATGCCCACGAAGATCACCAGCGGCAGCGGCAGGCCGCTGTCCTGGTTGAGCATGTAGGCGACGACCAGCACCACCACGGCGATCGCGCCGGTGCGCAGCGCGATCTCGCTGAGCGGGCGGGCGGGCAGGCCGGCTGCGGCGCGGCGGCGGGAGTCGAGCAGCTGGCCGCCGCCGAACAGCACGATGGTGACGACCGCGAACAGCCAGGCCCAGATGATGTCGCCGTCGCCCAGGAAGTAGGTGTCCAGGTTGGCGATCACGCCGTCGTTCGGGTTGTTGACGGTGCCCAGGGTGCCGAGCACCAGCATCTGCAGGCCGTTCCAGGCCAGCATGCCGGCCAGCGTGACCACGAAGGCCGGGACGCCGATCTTGGCGAAGAAGTAGCCGTGCAGGGCGCCGATGGCGATCGCCGAGGCGATGGCGACCAGGATCGCCAGCCACTCGTTCATGCCCTGCCGGACGGCCAGCACCGAGGTGATGGCGGCGGTGGCGCCGGCCACCGAGCCGAGCGAGAGGTCGATCTCGCCGAGCAGCAGCACGAACACCACGCCGACCGCGATCAGGCCGGGGCCGGCGATCCACTTGGTGATGTTGGTGAGGTTCTCGGCGTTGAGGAAGGAGCCGGTCTTCACCTGGAAGATCGCGGCGATGATGATCAGGCCGATCACCACCGGCAGCGAGCCGAGCTCGCCGCTGCGGATCTTGCGGGTGAACTCCTCGAAGTAGCCGGCCAGGCCCTCCTTGCGGACCAGCAGGCGCGGGTCGACGGCCGGCGGGGCCGGCTCGGGGGAGGCGGTGGGGGTGGTCTCGGTGGTCACTTCGTTTCCTCCGCGATTCGGGCCTGACGACGTGTCACCGCGTTGTCGGTGGCGCCGGTGATGGCGGAGATGATCTCCTCGTGCGAGGTGCTGGCGACCTCGAAGCTGCCGTTGTTGCGGCCCAGCCGGAGCACCGCGACGGTGTCCGCGACGGCCTTGACGTCGGCCATGTTGTGGCTGATCAGGATCACGCCGAGGCCGCGCTGGCGGAGCCGCTCGACCAGGTCCAGGACCTGGGCGGTCTGCTCGACGCCGAGGGCGGCGGTGGGCTCGTCCAGGATGACGATCTTGGGGTCGCCGACCAGGGCGCGGGCGATCGCCACCACCTGGCGCTGGCCGCCGGAGAGGCCGGCGATCGGGATGCGCACGCTGGGGATGCGGATCGACAGGGTGTCCAGCAGTTCGCGGGCGCGCTTCTCCATGGCGACCTCGTCCAGGGTGCCGAAGCGCTTGAGCTCGCGGCCGAGGAACAGGTTGCCGACCACGTCGAGGTTGTCGCAGAGCGCGAGGTCCTGGTAGACGGTGGCCACACCGAGCGCCTGGGCGTCGTGCGGGCGGTTGATCGAGACCGCCCGGCCCTCCCACTCGATGACGCCCTCGTCGATCGGGTGGACGCCCGCGATGGTCTTGACCAGGGTGGACTTACCGGCGCCGTTGTCGCCGACCAGGGCGACGACCTCGCCCGCATGGACCTCCAGATGCACGTCGGTGAGTGCCTGGACGGCGCCGAAGCGCTTGGAGACCCCGCGCAACGCCAGTACGGGTGCGCCTGTCACGTGAACCAACTCCTTGAGTCCCGTGTCGGACCTGACGTTTCCGACACGGCCGTCCCGCGCGCCGGGCCGGGCGCGCGGGGTACTGCCGAGGGATGGGGCGGGGCGGGGGCCGCCGAGCGGTCGGCGGCTCCCCGCCCGGCGGGTGCTACTTCAGGCCGGCCGCGGTGCAGGCGGCGGCGAAGTCGGCGGTGCAGATGTCCGAGACCTTGTAGAGCTTGTCGGCGATCACGGTGTCGTTGATGTTCGCCTTGGTGACGATCTTCGGCTCGAGCAGCTTGGCCGGGATGCCCTTGTCGGTGTCGCTGTCGATGGTCGACGAGGCGACGGCCTTGACGTCCTTGTTCTGCAGCAGGTTGACCGCGAGCTCGGCGGCCGAGTCGGCCAGCGGCTTGTAGGCCTTGTAGATGCTGTAGGCCTGGTCGCCGGAGACGATCCGCTGGATGGCGTCGAGGCCCGCGTCCTGGCCGCCGACCGGGACGTTGATGCCCTGGGACTTCAGCTGGGTGATGATCGCGGCGGCCATGCCGTCGTTGGCGGAGTAGACGGCCTGGAAGCCGTCCTTGCCGAGCTGGGTGATGGCGGCGCCGACCTTCTGGCCCGCGACGGTGGGCTTCCACTCACCGCTCTGCTCGTAGACGACCTTCTTGACCTTGCTGTCGAGCACCTTGTGCGCGCCGGCCTTGAACTTGGCGGCGTTCGGGTCGGCCTCGTCACCGTTGATCATCACGACGTTGGCGTCGGCGGCCTTGGCACCGAGGGCGTCGACCAGGGCCTGGCCCTGCAGCTCGCCGACCTTCTCGTTGTCGAAGGAGACGTAGGCGGCGACCGGGCCGGTGGCCAGGCGGTCGTACGCGATGACCTTGACGCCCTTCTTGGCCGCGTCGGACACCCAGGCCTGGGTGGACTTGGCGTCGAACGCGTCCAGGATGATCACCTTGACGCCCTGGGCGATCAGGGTGTCGAACTGCTGCTTCTGCTTCGCGGCGGAGCCCTCGGCGTTGTTGTACTCGACCTTGCAGTCGGCGCACAGCTCCTTGACCTTGGCCTCGATGAACGGCTTGTCGAAGGACTCGTAGCGGGTCGAGGACGCGTTCTCCGGCAGCAGCAGGCCGATCGACTTGTTGTTGCCCGAACCCGCGTCGGCCTTCTTGTCATCGCCGGCCTTGCCACAGGCGGCCATGGTCAGAGCCATCGAGACGGCGGCGGTACCGATGACGACGCGACGCATCATTGCGTTCATGGTGGGGGGTGCCTCCCTGACAGAGCCGCGGAACATCGCGGCGAGGTGGGCAGGAGTCAACCCCGTCACCAAGCTTGTCGTCAATAAGTAAAACCGGAGGCCCTGGAATTCAAACCCATTCGTTATCTTCCTGAAGGCTCACCCGAGACCGGGCGAGCCTCCGGACTCCCCCTCCGGAGTGGTCCGAGCGCCTCAGAGCACCCCGGTCTCGCTCATCTCGCTCATCACCAGGGCCAGCGCGCCGAGCACCTCGGCCCGGCCGCCCAGGGTGCCCGGGACGACCGAGAGCTGCCGGGCGGCGCTGGGGATCGCGTACCGTGCCACCGAGTCCCGGATCGGGGAAAGCACCAGCTCACCGGCCTCGGCCAGGTCGCCGCCGAGGATCACCCGGCGGGGATTGAGCAGGTTGCACAGGGTGGCCACGCCCATCCCGATCTGCCGGCCCGCGTCGGCGATCACCCGGCGGCAGCCCAGGTCGCCCTGCTGGGCCAGTTGGACCACCTTGCTCAGCGAGAGCTCGCCGGGGTGGTTGGCGTTCAAGAGGTTGAGCAGGTAGCGCGAGCCCACGAAGGTCTCCAGGCAGCCGCGGTTGCCGCAGCGGCAGACCGGCCCCGCCTCGTCCAGCGTGAGGTGGCCGATCTCGCCCGCGGTACCCCCGGGGCCGCGGTAGATCTGCCCGTTGATCACCAGGCCGGAGCCGACGCCGCTGGCCACCTTGATGTACGCCAGGTCGCCCAGGCCCCGTCCGGCGCCCCAGACCAGCTCGCCCAGCGCGCCCAGGTTGGCGTCGTTGTCCACGTGCACCGGCATGCCGAGCCGCCCGGCCAGCTCCTGCCCGGGCGTCACGCCCGACCAGCCCGGCAGGATCGCGGTCGAGCCGAGCGCCCCGGTCTCCTGGTCGATCGGGCCGGGCACGCCCAGACCCACCCCGATCACCTTGTCGGCCGGGAACCCGGCCTGGCCGAGCAGCCGCTCGACCATCCGCTCGGCCCGGTCGAAGCCCTGCTGGGCGGAGACGTCCACGTCCAGCGGCTCGCTCTCCTCGGCCAGCACCCGGTGCGCCAGGTTGCCGACCGCCACCCGCAGGTGGGTGTGGCCGAAGTCGACGCCCACCACGATCCCGGCGTCCCCGCTGAGCGAGACGCTGCGGGCCCGGCGCCCGCCCGAGGAGGTGTCCGCCACCACCACGGTGCCGGACTCCTTCAGCTCCCGGACGATGTTGGACACCGTCGCGGCCGACAGCCCCGTGCCGCGGGCGATCTCCGCCTGGGTCAGCGATCCGGCCATCCGGACCGCCCGGAGCACCCGCTCGAGATTCGCCCGGTGCAGCGAGGACTGCGATCCCGGTGTGTCCGTCGACATGTTCCACCCTCCAGGGCGTACTTGCGGTTCGTCCAAAGTTCAGCTTCAACTTCTGAACTCTATGCTCGGGCACCCACCGGAGGGGCGGTCAAATACGAACACGAATTGTTACCCACGTGGGAGGATGCCCGGTAACCATGCCCTGACGAAGGAGTCCTGCGAGTGCCTGGCACCAACTTGACCCGTGAGGAGGCCCGCACCCGGGCCGCGCTCCTGCACGTGGACGCGTACGAGATCGAGCTCGACCTGAGCTCGGCGCGCGAGGGCGGCACGTTCCGGTCCACCACCGTGGTCCGGTTCACGGCCGCCGAGACGGGCGCCGCCACCTTCATCGACCTGGTCGCCCCCGCCGTCACCGAGATCGTCCTGAACGGCCGCGCCCTGCCGCTGGAGAACTTCGCCGACAGCCGGATCGCGCTGCCCGACCTGGCCGCCGAGAACGAGCTCCGGGTGGTCGCGGACTGCGCCTACACCAACACCGGCGAGGGCCTGCACCGCTTCGTCGACCCGGCCGACGGCGAGACCTACCTCTACACCCAGTTCGAGGTGCCGGACGCCCGCCGGGTCTTCGCCAACTTCGAGCAGCCCGACCTGAAGGCCACCTTCGCCTTCACCGTGACCGCCCCGGCCGGCTGGGTCGTGGTCTCCAACTCCCCCACCCCCGAGCCGGTCGGCGAGGGCGACACCCGGGTCTGGACGTTCGAGCCGACCCCGCGGATGTCCACCTACATCACCGCGCTGATCGCCGGCCCCTACGTCGGCGTCTTCGACAGCTACGACAACGGCGCCCAGCACGTGCCGTTCGGCGTCTACTGCCGCCCGTCGCTGCGCGAGTTCCTGGACGCGGACGCGATCTTCGCGGTGACCCGCCAGGGCTTCGACTACTTCCAGGAGAAGTTCGACTTCCCCTACCCCTTCGCCAAGTACGACCAGCTCTTCGTCCCGGAGTTCAACGCCGGCGCGATGGAGAACGCGGGCGCCGTCACCTTCCGCGACCAGTACGTCTTCCGCTCCAAGGTCACCGACGCCTCCTACGAGGCCCGGGCCGCGACGATCCTGCACGAGCTCGCCCACATGTGGTTCGGCGACCTGGTGACCATGGAGTGGTGGAACGACCTCTGGCTGAACGAGTCCTTCGCGACCTTCGCCGAGGTGGTCTGCCAGGCCGAGGCCCCCGGCTCCAAGTGGCCGCACTCCTGGACGACCTTCGCCAACCAGATGAAGACCTGGGCGTACCGGCAGGACCAGCTGCCGTCCACCCACCCGATCATGGCGGAGATCAACGACCTGGAGGACGTCCAGGTCAACTTCGACGGCATCACCTACGCCAAGGGCGCCTCGGTGCTCAAGCAGCTGGTCGCCTACGTCGGCCAGGACGCCTTCTTCCAGGGCGTGCGCGCCTACTTCAAGCGCCACGCCTGGGGCAACACCCGGCTCTCCGACCTGCTCGGCGCGCTGGAGGAGGCCAGCGGCCGCGACCTGCGCGCCTGGTCCGCCGCCTGGCTGGAGACCGCCGGCATCAACGTGCTGCGGCCCGCGCTGGAGGTCGCCGAGGACGGCACCATCGCCTCCTTCGCCGTCCTCCAGGAGGCCCCCGCGCTGCCGGCCGGGGCCCGCGGCGAGGCCGTGCTGCGCCCGCACCGGATCGCGGTCGGCCTGTACGAGCTGGTCGACGGCGCCCTGGTGCGCACCGACCGGATCGAGCTCGACGTGGACGGCGCGCGCACCGAGGTCCCGCAGCTGACCGGCCGGGCGCGGCCCGCCGTGCTGCTGCTCAACGACGACGACCTGTCCTACGCCAAGGTCCGGCTCGACGCCGACTCGCTCGCCGTCGTCACCGAGCACCTCGGCGACTTCACCGACTCGCTCCCCCGCGCCCTGTGCTGGGCCTCCGCCTGGGACATGACCCGGGACGGCGAGCTCGCCACCCGCGACTACCTCTCGCTCGCCCTCTCCGGCCTGCAGCGGGAGAGCGACATCGGCGTCGTCCAGTCCGTGCAGCGCCAGGTCAAGCTGGCCCTGGACGTCTACGCCGACCCGGCGTGGCGGGAGACCGGCCTGCAGCGCTGGGCCGCCGCCGCCGAGACCGCCCTGCGCGAGGCCCCGGCCGGCAGCGACCACCAGCTCGCCTGGGCCCGCACGCTGGCCCAGGTCGCCCGCACCGACGGCCAGCTCGCCCTGCTGGCCGGGCTGCTGGACGGCACCGAGACGGTCGAGGGCCTGGCCGTCGACACCGAGCTGCGCTGGACGCTGCTCACCCGCCTGGCCGCCACCGGCCGGGCCGACGAGGCCGCGATCGAGGCCGAGCTCGCCCGCGACAACACCTCCTCCGGCCAGGAGCACGCCGCCACCTGCCGGGCGGCCCGCCCGACCGCCGAGGCCAAGGCCGCGGCCTGGGCCTCCGTGGTCGACTCCGACGCCCTCACCAACTACGTGCAGGAGGCCGTGATCGCGGGCTTCCAGCAGGCCGACCAGCGCGAGCTGATCGGCGGCTACGCCGAGAAGTACTTCGCCTCGGTCAAGCAGGTGTGGGAGACCCGCAGCCACGAGATCTCGCAGCAGATCATCGGCGGCCTGTACCCGTCCTACGCCGTCTCGCAGGCCACCCTGGACGCCACCGACGCCTGGCTCGCCGAGGCGGACCCGGCGCCGGCGCTGCGCCGCCAGGTGATCGAGGCCCGGGCCGGCGTGGAGCGCGCGCTGAAGGCGCAGGCCGCCGACCGCTGAACGATTGACGGTTGACGGCCCGTCAGGGCCCCGGCGCCCCCGCCCGCTCCGCCGGGCCCAGGGCGCCGGGGCCCTGCGCGTTCCCGCCGGGCAGCACCGCGGTGAACACCGTCCGGCCCGGGGCGCTGCTCAGCTCCACCGTCCCGCCGTGGGCCCGCACCACGGCCCGGACGATGGCCAGGCCGAGGCCGGTGGAGCCGGTGCGGCGGGAGCGGGCCCGGTCGCCGCGGGTGAAGCGCTCGAAAACGTGCGGGGCCAGCTCGGCCGGGACGCCCGGGCCGTCGTCGGCGACGGTGAGCCGGACCTCGCCGTCCCCGGGCTCGATCCGCAGCGTGACGGTGCTGCCGTCGGGGGTGTGGGTGCCCGCGTTGGCGAGCAGGTTGCCGACCACCTGGGCCAGCCGGTGCGGGTCGCCGGGGACGGTGACCGGGTCGGCGGGCAGCTCCAGCAGCCAGCGGTGGCCGGGGTGCGCGGCCCGGGCGTCGGCGGCGCCGTCCAGCGCGATCCGGGTCAGGTCGGCGTCCTGGACGGCGAGCGGCCGGCCGGCGTCCAGCCGGGCCAGCAGCAGCAGGTCCTCGACGATGTCGCCCATCCGGCGCGACTCGGCGCCGATCCGCTCCAGCGAGTGCCGGACCGGCTCGGGCACCGGACCGGGGTGCCGGAGCGCGAGTTCGGCGTGGCCGCGGACGGCGGCGACCGGGTTGCGCAGCTCGTGGCCGGCGTCGGCGGCGAAGGCGCGCAGCCGCTCCTCGACGGCCTGACGGCGGGTCAGCGCGTCGCCGACGTGGCCGAGCATCCGGTTGAGCGCGGCCCCGACCCGGCCGACCTCGGTGCCGGGGTCGGCGTCCGGGACCCGCTCGCCCAGCTCGACCGAGCCGTTGGCGAGCGGCAGCGCGGAGACCCGCTCGGCGGTGGCGACCACCCGCTCCAGCGGGCGCAGCGCGAGCCGGACGCCGAGCGCGCCGACCGCCCCGGCAACGGCCAACGCGGCGCCGAAGACCACCAGTTCGATCAGCAGCAGGCGTTGCACCGTCTCGTCGACGGGGTGCAGCGGCAGGCCGGTGACCAGGGTGTCGCGGTCGTGGCCGGTGACGGCGGCGGCCCGGTAGTGGCCGAGCGCGGAGAGCTCCAGGTCGCGCGGGCGGCCGTCGGCGGGCAGGGCGCGCAGGGCCCGCAGGTCGGCGGCGTCCAGCGGGACGGCGGCGTCGGCGGCGGACCCCTGGACGATCATCGGCACCGGGTCGTCGTCGCCCGGCGGGACGCCGCCGACCACGGCGGCGTGGGTGAGCCCGCCGTCGACCAGCCGGGCGCCGAAGGTGCCGGGCGACTGGGCCCGGGTGTCGTTGCCGGCCCGGTCGGGGTGTTCGAGGCTGGCGGCGTAGCGGCCGCCGGTGGCGGCGAGCTGCTGGTCGAGCCGGTCGGTCAGGAAGTGCCGGAGCGCCTCGCAGGTGGCGAGGCCGACCCCGGCGCAGATCAGTACGAGCAGCACCAGCACGCCCGCCACCAGCCGGGCCCGCAGGGTGCGCGGACGGCGCGGCAGCGGACGGCGCGGCAGCGGACAGCGCGGCAGTGGACGGCGCGGCAGTGGCACCCGGCGCCGCATCAGGGGGCCGGTCGCAGCACGTAGCCGGCGCCCCGGACGGTGTGGATCATCGGCGGGCGGCCGGCGTCGATCTTGCGGCGCAGGTAGCTGATGTACAGCTCGACCACGTGGGCCTGGCCGCCGAAGTCGTAGGACCAGACGGCGTCCAGCAGCTGGGCCTTGCTGAGCACCTGGCGGGGGTGCTCCATCAGGTGCTTGAGCAGGGCGAACTCGGTGGGGCTGAGTTCGACCGGCGCGCCGCCGCGGCTGGTCTCCCGGGCGGTCGGGTCGAGCCGCAGGTCGCCGACGGCCAGGGTGCCGGGACCGGCCGGGGCGGCGGGGGCGGTGCGGCGCAGCAGTCCGCGCAGCCGGACCACGACCTCCGCCAGGCTGAACGGCTTGGTGACGTAGTCGTCGCCGCCCGCGGTGATCCCGGCGATCCGGTCCTCGACGGCGTCCCGGGCAGTGAGGAAGAGCACCCGGACCTCGGGGTCGGCGGCGTGCAGGCGGCGCAGCACCTCGAAGCCGTCCAGGTCGGGCAGCATCACGTCGAGGACCACGGCGTGCGGGCGCCAGTCGGCGGCGGCGGTGACGGCGGCCAGGCCGTCGGTGGCGCCGCGGGCCTGCCAGCCCTCGTAGCGCAGGGCGCCGCAGACGACGTCGACCAGGTCGGGTTCGTCGTCGACCACCAGGACCCGCCAGGGGGTTTCGGTCGGCTGCATCGGCCCATTCTGGCCCGCCGCGATGAGAAAGCGGTGAGATCGTCGTACCGCCCTTTCCCCTGGTACACCGGCCCCGACCTGCCCGAACGCCGTTCCGAGGGCCGTCGCGGGGCGCGGATTCATAGCGAACTGAGAGCTTGCGGTGCGACGGTGGGGCCCGGCACCACCGAAGGAGGGCCCGTTGACCGCACTGTCCACCCCGCCCCGGGCCGCCCGGCGCGCCGCCACCGCGCGCCGGGGCCTGCCGCCGGACGCCGTCCGGTGCGCCGTGCCCGCGCTGATCGCCCTCGGGGCGCTCGGAGTGCTCGCCCTGTGGTGGTCGGACACCCCCCGGGTGGCCGGCGCCGCGGACTGGCTGACCGGCGCGGGCCGGATCACCGGCCTGCTGGCCGGGTACGCCGCGCCCGTCCTGCTGCTGCTGATGGCCCGGGTCCCGCTGCTGGAGCGCGAGGTCGGCACCGACCGGCTGGCCCGCTGGCACGCCTTCGGCGGCCGCTACCTGGTCGCGCTGCTGACCGCGCACGTGCTGACGATCGTCTGGGGCTACGCGCTGACCGACGGCCGGGGGGTGTGGAGCCAGGGCGTGGAGATCGTGCTGCACTTCCCCGACCTGCTGAAGGCCACCGCCGGGACGCTGCTGCTGCTCGGCACCGGCGCGGTCTCCGCCCGGGCCGCCCGCCGCCGACTGAGCCACGAGACCTGGTACTACCTGCACCTGGCCACCTACCTCGCGGTGGCCCTCGGCTTCGGCCACCAGCTCACCACCGGCGCCGACCTCGGCGACGGCCCGGCCCGGGCCGCCTGGTACCTGCTGTACGTCGGCACCGCTGCCGTGCTCGGCTGGTTCCGGCTGCTGCGGCCCTGGCGGCACGACCGGCGGCACCGGCTCCGGGTGGCCGAGGTCCGCCCGGAGGGCCCGGGCGTGGTGTCGGTCTTCCTGACCGGCCGTCACCTGGACGAACTGCGGCCCGAGCCCGGGCAGTTCTTCCGCCTCCAGTTCGCCGATCCGCGACTGCGCTGGACCTCCAGCCCCTACTCGCTGTCCGCCCCCGCGCACCCGCACTTCCTCCGCTTCACGGTCAAGGACCTGGGCGCGCACAGCGCCGCCGTCGCCGCCCTCGCCCCCGGTACCGCCGTCCGCGCCGAGGGCCCCTACGGGGCGTTCACCGCGCGCCGCCGGCACGGCGCCGGACCGGTGCTGCTGCTCGGCGCGGGCGTCGGCGTCACCCCGCTGCGCGCCCTGTTCGAGACCCTGCCCGGACGGGTGACGCTGGTTCAGCGCGCCCGCCGCCCCGAGGACGTGCTGTTCCGCCGCGAACTCGCCGCCGTCGCGGAACGCGGCGGCCGCCGGGCCCACGAACTCCTCGGCACCCGGCAGCAGGTCGGCCCGCTCGGCCCCGCGCTGGCCCGGCTGGTCCCCGACCTGGCCCGGCACGAGGTCTGGCTGTGCGGCCCCGCCGAGTTCACCGCCGAGGCCGTCCGCGCCCTGCGCGCCGCCGGGGTCCGGCCGTCCCGCATCCACCACGAGTCCTTCGCCCTCTAGGAGCCCCGCCACCATGCGCCGAGCCGTCGTCACCGCCTCCGCGACCGCCGCCGGGGTCGTCCTGCTGCTCTCCCTCAAACCCCACGACCCCGCCGCGCCCGTCACCGCGATCAGCTCCGGCGGCACGGGTCCTGGTGGCACGGGTTCCGGTGGCGGCACGCAGGAAACCGCCAACACCGGCACCGGCGGCGGGACTTCACGGTCCGTCACCGGAGACGCCGTCAGCACCCGCTACGGGCCGGTGCAGGTGAAGGTCGCCCTGGACGCCGACCGGAGGATCACGAAGATCGACGTCGTCCAGTACCCCAGCCGGGACCACCGCGACCAGGAGATCAACAGCTACGCCATCCCCGTCCTCAACCAGGAGGCGCTGGCCGCCCAGAGCGCGAAGATCGACGTGGTCTCCGGCGCCACCTACACCAGCGACGGCTACACCCGCTCGCTGCAGAGCGCGCTCGACAAGGCCGCCGAGTGACCACCCGGGTCGAGCACGTGATGGGGACGGTCTTCTCGATCACCGTCCGCGACCCCGGCCCGCGGACCGCCGCCGCGGTCGAGCGGGTGGTCGAACGGCTGCACCGGATCGACGAGCTGTTCTCCACCTACCGGCCCGGCAGCGAGATCTCCCGGCTCGGCCGGGGCGAGCTCCGGGCCGACGGGTGCGACCCCGAGGTGCGGTGGGTGCTCGACCGCTGCACGGAGCTCGCCGCCGAGACCGGCGGCTGGTTCACCCACCGCCCCGGCGGGCGGCTCGACCCCAGCGGCTACGTGAAGGGCTGGGCCGTCGAGGAGGCGTCCCGCCTGCTGCGCGAGTCCGGCTCGGCGGACCACTGCGTCAACGGCGGCGGCGACGTCCAGACCGCGGGCGGCCCCTGGCGGATCGGGATCGCCGACCCGCACCGCGCGGGGGCCCTCGCCCGGGTCCTGACCGGCCACGACCTCGCCGTCGCCACCTCCGGCACCGCCGAACGCGGCGCCCACGTCCTCGACCCGCACACCGGCCGCCCCGCGACCGGCTACGCCTCCCTCACCCTGGTCGGCACCCGCCTCGCCCGCCTCGACGCCCTCGCCACCGCGGCCTTCGCCATGGGCCCGCCGCACGCACTGCGCTGGCTCGCGGACCACGGCATCACGGCGTTCGCGATCCACCCGGACGGGACCAGGGAAGAGACGTTCGGAAGGAGCGAACCCAGGGGCCCGGGGAACGGCGGGGCCGAGAGGCTGATCGCCGGAACACAGTGGGGCGCAACGGGGCTTTCGCAAAAGAACCTTCGGCCCGAAACGGGGTAGCGCATCGCAGCCTGTTGGACGCCCGCCACTCGGCTCCGCCGTTCCCCGGGCCCCTGACGGGGCTCCTTGGTCAGGAGGTCGAGGTGGCGAGGGCGAGGGTGGTGGCCATGACCGGGCTGGTGAAGGTGTTCGTCGCGTCGCCCGGGGACGGGTGGTAGGAGCCCCACTTGAGGTAGTTGCGGTCGCCGTCCCAGGTGGTGCCGGTGAAGGTGCCGGAGCCGGTGGTGAAGGTCTGCTTGACGCCGTCGTACCAGAAGTCGATGGTGCCGTCGGTGCGGCCGAGGTGGATCTTCAGCGCGTAGGAGTGCCACTTGTCGTTGGCGGTCGGCGCGGTCCACAGCGCGTGCGCGACGTGGTCGGTGTCCCACTCCTGGAGGCGGACCCGCCCGTCGGCGATGTCGATCTCGATGGGGTGGTTGGCCGTGCCGGTGCTGGGCGAGCACTTGAGCTGGAAGACGTAGCGGCTGTCGCTGTCGGCGATGTTCACCCGGGACGACCAGCCGAGGTAGAAGGTGTCGCCGTTCCTGAGGTCGGGCCCGACGGTCTCGCAGCGCTCCTCACCGGCGGCCTGGAAGGCCCGCCAGACCTTGCCCTTGGCGGAGTCGCTGACGACGCCGAAGTTCCCGGCCTTGCACTGGACGTCGTTGAAGGCGGACGGCCCTGCCGCGGTGCTCGGCGTCCACAGGATCTTGCCCGTGACGGGTGCGGGGGCCGGCGCGGGGGTGCTGCCCGTTCCACCCGTGCTGCCCGTTCCACCCGTGCCGCCGGTGCCTGAAGTGCCACCGGTGGAACCCGAACCCGTGGAACCCGACCCCGTGGAGCCCTGGCCGGAGGAGCCGGAGGTGCCCGTGGAGCCCGAGGTGCCCGTGGAGCCCGAGGTGCCGGTGCCGCCGGGCACGATGTCGCCCTGGCGGCCGGTGCCGCTCGGCGCGGGAGTGCTCGGGGCTGCCGTGCCGCCGGGGGCGGGGGTGCCGGTCGGCGGCGGGGCCGGGGCGCCGGCGGGGAGCTTGCCGGGGGCCGTCGCGCGGGGCGGGGCCGCGTCGGCGGAGGCGGCGGGGCCGGTCGCGGAGGCGCAGCCGGTGAGGGCGACACCGGCCGCGAGCAGGGCGGCGGTCCGGTGGAGGCGGTGGTGCGTCATGGGCGTTCCTCGGGTGACGGGGACGTCGGACGGTGCACCGGGACGGGGCGCGCTGCCTGATGCTCCGTCACCGTCGGGGTGGTCGGCGGCGCCGCGGCGCCGGTCGGACCGCTCACGACGCGCACCAGCCCCCCGGGAGGCCCGGGAGCCCGAAAAACGGCGACCGCCGGGGCGGTCGCCGTCCGGGTCCGGGGGCCCGTAGGTTACTTCTTCTTGCTGCCCGGGACCATACAGAGGCCCGCGATCACCGCGAAGGCGAGGATCGGGAGGCCGACGAACAGGCCCAGGGTGGCACCGACGCTCAGGCCGCTGCCCGGGTCGTCGCCGTCGTCGCGCGTGAGCGCCATGGCGGGCGACGACATCAGCATCATCAGCGTGGCCGCCGCGGTGACCGCACCGGCGCGCATTGCGTTCCTCTTGTCCACGTTTTCCAAGGTACCGGCCCCCTACAGCGGGTGGCCCGGCGGGGTGGGCCTGTCGGCGCGTCCGGGTGACGGGGCGTCGAGCGGGGCGAGGGTGGCGGCGATGCCGGCGGTGCCGGGGGCGGCGGCGAGGGCGTCCAGGGTGCGGGGGGTGCCGGTGGCGTCGGCGATCGGGAGCCGCCAGTTGGGGTACTGGTCCCAGGTGCCGGGGAGGTTCTGCGGGCGGGGGTCGCCGACGGTGTCGGGGAGCCAGACGCCGACCAGCTTCGCGGGGGTGGCGAGCAGGAAGGCGTACAGCGCCTCGGGGGTGGTGGGCTCACCCTCGGCGAGCAGGCCGACCCGGACCAACTCGCGCTGCCAGTCGGCGAGTTCGACGTTCGCGGCGTCCTGCTCCTCGCTCAGCGGGCGGGCCAGCAGGCCGAGCCGGTGGCGGAGTTCGACGTGTTCGCCGGTCAGCCGGGCGGCGGTGCTGGGCAGGTCGTGGGTGGTGAGGGTGGCCAGGCAGCCGGGCCGCCAGCGCTCGGGCGGCAGGATCGTCCCGCCGGCCTGCCAGTCGCGTTCGAACCAGAGCACCGAGGTGCCGAGCACGCCGTGCTCGGCGAGCCGTTCCCGGACGCCGGGTTCGACGGTGCCGAGGTCCTCGCCGATGACGGCGGTGCCGGCCCGGTGCGCCTCCAGGGCGAGGACGGCGAGCATCGCCTCGGCGTCGTAGCGGACGTAGGTGCCCTGGGTGGGGCGGGCGCCCTCGGGGACCCACCAGAGCCGGAACAGGCCCATCACGTGGTCGATCCGGATCGCGCCGGCGTGCCGGGCGGCGGCCCGGATCAGCTCGGCGAACGGGGTGTAGCCGGCCTCGGCGAGGGCGTCGGGGCGCCAGGGCGGCAGGCCCCAGTCCTGGCCGTGGGCGTTGAAGGCGTCGGGCGGGGCGCCGGTGGAGATGCCGGTGGCGAGGACGTCCTGCAGGGCCCAGGCGTCGGCGCCGTCGGGGTGGACGCCGACCGCGAGGTCGTGGATCAGGCCGATCGGCATGCCGGCGTCGAGGGCGGCGCGCTGGGCGGCGCCCAGCTGCTCGTCCACCAGCCAGGCCAGCCAGCGGTGGAACTCGATCCGGTCCTTCAGCTCGGCCTTCTCGGCCGCGACCTGGGGGTTGTCGGGGTGGCGCAGGCCCTTCGGCCAGGCGGGCCGGCCGGTGCCGTGCCGCTCGGCGAGGGCGTTCCAGGTCGCGTACCGCTCCAGCCACTCGCCCTCGCGGCGGACGAACGCCCGGTAGGCGGCCTCCCGGCCGACGCCGCGCGGCACGGCGTGCAGCAGTTCCAGGGCCTGCCGCTTGAGCGACCAGACGGCGTCGCGGTCGATCAGGCCGTCGTGCTCCAGCACCTCCTGGCGGAGCAGCCGGGCCCGGCGGGAGAAGTCGTGCGCCTCCGGGCAGCGGGCGTACTCGGGGACGGCCTCGATCCGCAGGTGCACCGGGTCGGCGAAGCGGCGCGAGGACGGCCGGTAGGGGGACGGGTCGGAGGGGGCGCCGGGCAGGCCCGCGTGCAGCGGGTTGATCTGCAGGAAGCCGGCGCCGAGTCCGGCGCCGGCCCACTGGGCGAGTTCGGCGAGGTCGCCGAGGTCGCCCATGCCCCAGGACTGCTCGCCGAGCACCGAGTACAGCTGGGCCAGGAAGCCCCAACTGCGCTGCCGCGGTTCGGGGAGGCGCGGCGGGGCGACGATCAGGGCGGCCCGGCCCTCGCGTTCCCCGGCCCGCGCGGTCAGCACGTGGTGGCCGAGCGGCAGGTCCGCGGGGAGCCACCAGGAGTGGTCGTGCGCCAACTCCCAGGCGCCGCCGTCCTCCAGCTCGATCCGGACGGCGGCGTCGGCGGGCAGGTCGAGCGCGGTGCGGCGGCCCTGCCAGGCGACCACGGTGGGGGGCAGCAGGCGCCGCGCGGTCTCCTCGCGGTGCTGCTCCAGCGCCTTCGCGGCCAGCTCCGGCGTCCCGGCGGGGACGCCGAGCGCGGCCAGCACGGCGCTCAGCGTGCGGGCCCCGACCTGCACCGGCCCGGCCCCGGCGTCGTAGTGGGCGTCCACCCCGTACGCGTGGGCCAGGGCCACCAACTCCGGTGGCGCCGACGGGTTGTCCTCCGCCGGCACCTGCTCGACTCCCGCCTGGTCACGGTCAAGGTATGCGGCCACCCAGCGCACTCCGTCCTCGGACTCCCGAACGCCAACAGCCACAGTCCTACCCGCGCCGCCGCTCCCCGACCCCGACCGACACGGCCCACCGCCCGCACCGGTCGGGTGAACCCGTCCCCGCCGGGTTGCCGTCCGGACCGGTCGTCGCAGCAGCCTCGGCCGCAACGGCCCGCCGGGTCAGGTCCCGCTCAGGGTCGTCGGCCTGCGGTCGGAGTGGAGCAGGTTCAAGAACGCGTGGAACGAGTCGCCGTACGTGCCGAGGTAGGGGCTGTGACCGCCGTAGACCGCCCCGGACGCTCCCAGGAAGATCTGCATGCCGTACCGCGTCAGGCCGAGCGGGGACAGGGGTTCGCCGGCTGCGGCCTCGTACTCGCCGGTCAGGACGGGGAGCCAGGTGCGGCCGACCGCCGCCACCGGATCGATGTCCGTGAAGTCGTCGAGCGTCTTGGTCCAGTAGTGCGGGTGCGTCAGCCGGAGACCGGTGAACTCCCGGGCCGCGGCCAGGGCCGCGGGGCCCGGCACCCGGTCGATCTCCCGCCAGGCGTCCAGGGCCGCGTCGATCGGCACCTGCCGCCCCTCGAACCAGCCGCTCCCGCGGAGCCCTTCCCGGGCCCGGGCCGTCAACTCTCCCATGGTGTCCCCCGATCCTCGTCCCGCTGGTGATCGTACCGGGGCGGCGCGCGGACGTATCGTGCAATATCGGGCATAGCTGCCAGGCTCGTTGACAGGGACGCGGGGAGCTGGTGGGCTGGGTGGGCCGGTCGGCCGAGGGGGCTCGGGGTGGGTCGGCGGGGGGCCGTTGAGCTGGGTGTTTCGGGCGAGGAGGCTCCGGTGCGGGCGCGGGTGTCGGAGATGGCGGGGCGTCGGCTGCGGCAGCGGTGGGAGCAGAGCGCGGCCCTGCGCGAGGTGGTGGAGCATCCGGTGGCGCTGGCCGCCCGGCGGGCGGCGGCCCGGACGGCGCGGCAGGTCGCGCCGCGCGCCGCGGACCGCCTGATCGCCGATCTGAAGGGCACCGCCCCGCTGCTGCCCGAGGTGCGGGCCGAGCGCCGCGCGGGCCGCCGGGGCCGGTCGCTGCGGCTGGCCGCCACGCTCTCCGCGGCGGCCGTGGTCGGCGGCCTGCTGGTCCCGGCGCAGGCCCTCGCCGCCGACCGGGACGGCGGCTACGGGACGGCCCGGCTGCTGGCCGGGAACGCCGGAGAGACCGGAGAGGCCGAACAGGACGCGCCGGCCACCGCCGAGGCACCGCCGCCGCTGGGTTCGCTGACGGACCCGCAGGTCTTCCCGCGCCCGCAGCAGCTGCGGACCGGCGGCCAGGCCGTGGCGGTGCCCCGGCGGGTGACGGTGGTGCTCGCCGACAGCGCGGACGGCCCGGCCACCGACGCGGTGCGCCGGCTGCTGCGGCGGGCGGGCGCCGAGGAGGTGGTGACGGCGGAGCGGGCGCCGGACGCGCCGGCCGCCGGTTCGCTGCTGGTGTTCCTCGGGGGCCCGCACGAGGGCGCCGGCGGGGCGACCGACCGGGCGCTGCGGCAGCTCGCCGCGGCGGCCGGGCTGAAGGACACCGAGGTGCCGGGGCTGGCGGGCCTGCCCTCGGGCGGGTACCTGCTGGCGACCGGGCGGCTGCCCGCCCCGGGCGGCGCGTACGGGGCGGTGGTGCTGGCGGGCGCGGACGGCGCGGGCACCTTCTACGCGGCGCAGAGCCTGGCCCAGCTGCTGGCCCCGGTCGGGCCGGGGCAGGGGCAGGGCGGCGAGGGCGACAAGGGCTTCCCGGGCGTGCTGGTGCGGGACTGGCCGAGCGGCGCGCCGGTGCGCGGCACCGCGGAGGCGTTCTTCGGCGCCCCGTGGAGCGCGGAGCAGCGGCTGGCCGCGGTGGACTTCCTGGGCCGGACCAAGCAGAACTTCTTCCTGTACGCGCCGGGCGGCGACCCGTACCGCTCGCAGCGCTGGCGCGAGCCCTACCCGGCCGCGCGGGAGCGGGAGTTGACCGAGCTGGCGGCCCGGGCCCGGGACAACCACGTGACGCTGGGCTACTCGCTGGCCCCGGCGCAGAACTTCTGCTTCTCCTCCGCCAAGGACGTCGACGCGCTGGTCGCCAAGCTCGACGGGCTGCGGCAACTGGGCTTCCGGGCCTTCCAGTTGGACTTCCTGAACGTCTCCTACGACGAGTGGCACTGCGGCACCGACCGGCGGAAGTTCGGCACCGGCCCGGTGGCCGCGGTGAAGGCGCAGGCCCAGCTGGTGGCGGCGGTGCAGCGGCGGCTGGTCGCGCCGCACCCGGAGCTGGCGCCGCTGGCGGTGGTGCCGACGGAGTACCAGAAGCAGGGCTCGACCCCGTACCGGTCGGCGCTGGCGGCGGCGCTGCCCGCCGAGGTGCGGGTGGTGTGGAGCGGCGGCGCGGTGATCCCGCAGCAGGTGACGGGGGCTCAACTGGCCGAGACCGCCGGGCTGTTCCGCCGCCCGCTGGTGACGCTGGACAACTACCCGGCCAACGACTCGACGCCGGACCGGCTGTTCCTGGACGGCTACCGGGGCCGCGACCCGGAGGTGGCCACCCGCTCGGCGGTGCTGCTGACCTCGGCGATGAGCCGGCCGGTGGCGTCCCGGCTGCCGCTGGCCACGGCCGCGGACTTCGGCTGGCAGCCGGACGGCTACCGGCCCGAGCAGTCCCAGGCGGCCGCGCTGCGGCTGCTCACCGCCGGTCCGGCGCAGCGGGCCGCGGCGGCGGCGCTGGCCGGGAACTCGGCTTCCTCGCCGCTCGGCGGCAAGGAGTCCGCCTACCTGGCGCCGCTGCTGGACCGGTTCTGGGCGGCGGCCGAGCCGGCCGCCGGCACGCCGGTGGACCCGGCCGGACTGGCGGCGGCCGCGCAGCCGCTGCGCGAGGCGTTCTCGGTGATGGCGGACGCCCCGGCCGCGCTGGCCGGCGACCCGCTGGCGGCCGACGCCGCGCCGTGGCTGGACCGGCTGTCGGCGTACGGGGCGGCGGGCCGGGCGGCGCTGGACATGCTGCTGGCGCAGCACGCCGGCGACGGCACCGCGGCCTGGCGGGCCCGGCTGGAGCTGGGCCGGCAGCGGGCGGTGCTGGAGCAGAACCCGGTGACGGTCGGCAAGGGCGTGCTGGACGCGTTCCTGGACCGGGCGGCGAAGTCCGCCGACACCTGGTCGGGCATCACGCCGGGCGCGGTGCCGACCACCACGCTCGGCACCGCGCACGACCACGGCCCGGCGCTGATGGCGGACGGCTCGCAGCAGACCTTCTACTGGTCCTCGGCGCCGCCGCAGCTCGGCGACAGCTTCGGCCTGGACCTGGGCACACCGCGGCCGCTGGGCTCGGTGACGGTGCTGATGGGCTCCTGGGGCGACGACCCGGACGCCGGGCCGGCCGCCGACGACTACCTGCACGACGGGGTGCTGGAGTACTTCAGCGGCTCCGGCGGCTGGCAGCGGCTGGCGACGGTGCACGGGCAGCGCAGCGTCCGGGTGACCGCCCCGGCGGGCACGGTGGCGAAGGCGGTGCGGCTGCGCGCCACCGGCGGGCAGCAGGGCGCCGTCGCGGTGCGCGAGTTCACCGCCGACGCGCCGGACGCGGTGGACGCCGCGGTGTCCGGCCCGCCCGCGCTGCCGGGCTCCTCGCCGGGCGCGGTGCTCTCCGGCGACCCGGACTCGGCGTTCCGGGCGGCGGCCCCGCCGGCGTCGGGCGACGCCCCGCTGACGGTGGCGCTGGGCGCGGCCCGGCCGCTGGACCGGCTGACGGTGCTGACCGATCCGGCGGTGCGGGCCGAGGCGGTGGCGCAGGTCCGCCGGCCGGACGGCAGCTGGGCGGCGCTGGGCCCGGTCCGGCCGGGCTACAACGAGCTGCGGGCCGACGGCGGCCCGGTGGACGCGTTCCGGCTGGTCTGGCAGCCCGGCGGCGAGGCGCCGGTGGTGAACCAGGTGATCCCCTGGTACGCGGACGTCCCGGCGGCCCGGGTGGCGCTGGCCGATCCGACGCTGGACGTGGTGGCGGGCGCGGCGGCCCCGGCGCAGACCCGGGCGACCGTGGAGTCGGGCCGGGCGGACGCGCTGACCGGCGCGCTGACCGCCGAGGTGCCGCCGCTGGCCAAGGGCCTGACGGTGGTTCCGGCCCCGGCGGTGACGGTGCCGCGCGGCGGCCGGGTGGGCGCGCCGGTGCTGGTCACGGCGGCGGCCGGGACGCCGTCGGGCACCTACCGGGTGCCGCTGGTGTTCACCGGCGGCGGGCTGACGGTCCGCCAGGAGCTGCTGGTGCACGTGGTCCCGCCGACCGGCGGCCCGGACCTGGCGCGCGGCGCGAGCGCCTCCTCCTCGGGCGACGCCTCGGCGAAGGGCCCGGCCGCGGCGGTGGCGGACGGCGACCCGAAGTCGGCCTGGACGGCGCCGCCCCAGGACGACGCCTGGGTGCAGCTGCGGCTGCCGCAGCCGGTCCGGCTGGGTTCGGCGGTGCTGCACTGGGGCTCCGCGTACGCGTCGGGGTACCGGGTGGAGACCTCGGCGGACGGCGTGGAGTGGACCACCGTCGCGGTGGTGGAGAACGGGCAGGGCGGCACCGAGACGGTCCGCTTCGACGCCCCGGACGTCCGCCACCTGCGGGTGCAGGGCATCAGCCGGGCCTCCCGGTACGGGTACGCGCTGACCGGGGTCGAGCTGTACGCCGTGCAGGGCCCCTGAGCGGGCGGGCGCAGCGCGGGCGGGCGCACGGCGGGCCGCCGACGCTCCCGCTGCGGAGTGCGTCGGCGGCCCATGAGGCGTACCGAGGTGTCGTGTCGGGCAGGCCCTTGTCTGATCAGGCGGAGAGCGGAGCGTGCTGCTCGCCGCGGCGGACGGGACGGGGACGGACCGGGGCCGGGACCGCGGCCTCGGGGTGCTCGTGGAACTCGACGAACTCGCGGAACTGTTCGAGTCCGCCGTAGGGCTCCAGGTAGGGGCGCCAGCGCGGGTCCTTGATCCCGGTGCCGATGACCCGCCAGGCCAGGCCGCTGGGGGCGGCCGGGGCCCGCTTCATCCGCCAGCCGAGGTCGGCGAGGTGCCGGTCGGCCTTGGTGTGGTTGCAGCGGCGGCAGGCCGCCACCACGTTGTCCCAGCGGTGCTGGCCGCCCCGGCTGCGCGGGATGACGTGGTCCACGCTGGTCGCGGCGGCCCCGCAGTACACGCACCGACCGTGGTCGCGGGCGAACAGCGCCCGCCTGGTCAGCGGTACGGGGCCGCGGTAGGGGACCCGCACGAAACGGGTCAGTTTGACGACGGACGGTGCCTGGACGGCACCGGTGGCGCTGTGCAGTGTGGTTCCCGCATCCTCCAGGGCGATCGCCTTGTGGTTGAGGACGAGGATGAGGGCGCGTCGCATCGAGACGACACCGAGTGGCTCGTACGACGCGTTGAGGACAAGGACATGCGGCACGGGGCCTCCTTGGACGCCTGCGGCGCGTGGCTCGCGCCGAGTCGAGCGGGGCGATCGTGGCCCGTGCGGGACGCGATCTCCCTCAGTGTCGCCTTACGCCGTCGTACGACGCCACCATTTCTCCGTGAACGGGCCGCGCTCGTGCGGTGATCGTGTGCGGTCCGCCATAGCCGGTATGCCCAGCTCGGGGCCGTCCTGCACGTACCGTGCGGGCGGTGGCGCACAGGGTGGCCGAAGCCGCCCGGTGGGCCGTCCGGGCGGGTGAACGGGCTCGCTACAGTGGGGCGATGCTCGCCGATTCCACTCCCGACACCGCGACGCCGACGTTCACCCTGCCGACCAGCGCCGCCGACGTGACCGACACCACCCGGCAGGCGGCCGGCTGGCTGGACGACAACTGGCAGGGCTGGTTGGTCGACGGGCTGCGGATCGTGTTCATCCTGGCGCTGGCGCTGGTGCTGCGGGCGGTGGTCCGGAAGGTCATCGACAAGCTGGTGGCCCGGATGGGGCGGCCCGCGGAGCACGAGAGCGACCACGGGGTGCTGGGCGGGCTGCTGGCCAACAGCGGTGTGGTCAACACCGAGCGGCGGCAGCAGCGTTCCGAGGCGATCGGCTCGGTGCTGCGCTCGGTGGCCTCGTTCTCGATCATGGGCACCGCCTCGCTGATGGCGCTGTCGGTGCTCGGCGTGGACCTGGCCCCGCTGCTGGCCTCGGCCGGCGTGGCCGGCGTGGCGATCGGCTTCGGCGCCCGGAACCTGGTCACCGACTTCCTGTCCGGCGTCTTCATGATCATGGAGGACCAGTACGGCGTCGGCGACGAGATCGACACCGGGGTGGCCACCGGCACCGTGCTGGAGGTCGGCCTGCGGGTCACCAAGCTGCGCGGCGCGGGCGGCGAGATCTGGTACATCCGCAACGGCGAGGTGAAGCGGATCGCCAACATGAGCCAGGGCTGGGGCACCGCCACGATCGACGTCCAGGTCGGGTACAAGGAGGACCTGGAGCGGGTGCAGGAGCTGGTGCTGGAGACCGCCGAGCAGCTGTCCAAGGAGTCCCCGTTCGACGAGCTGATCTGGGGCCGGGTCAAGGTGCTGGGCGTGGAGTCGGTGGCGGTGGACTCGGTGCAGATCCGGATCGAGGCCCGCTGCACGCCCGGCCGGACCGCCGAGGTGGCGCGCGCCCTGCGGCTGCGGCTGAAGGCGGCCTTCGACCTGGCCGGGGTGAAGCTCAAGGAGGAGGCGGCCGCCGTCCCGGCGCAGCCCGCCGCGCCGGAGGTGCTGCCGCCGTCCGCGCTGGCCGACCCGAACTCGGTGCGCTCGCTGGCGACCAAGCCGATACCGACCCAGCTGTAGCGGCACCGCTGCGTGCACGACCTCCGACGACGGCAGGGCCCGGGGCGTTCTCCCCGGGCCCTGCCGTCTGCTTTCCGGTAACGAACGCGTCTCCGACCGTTGACATCGCCGCCCCACGATTGGAAACTTTCCTAACAGTTGGCCGCAGGCGCTCACGCAGAGGAGGATCGGGCCGTGACCACCCGAAACGCACCCCGTTCCCCGCTGGCCGGTACACCGAGCCTGTTGCGGGCCATCAACGACCGCGCCGCGCTGGAGCTGCTGCTCGCTCACGGTCCGCTGTCCCGGACCGGGATCGGCAGCCTGACCGGGCTCTCCAAGCCGACCGCCTCCCAGCTGCTGGCCCGGCTGGAGGCCGTCGGACTGGTGGTGCCGGTCGGCACCACGGCCGGCGGGCCCGGGCCCAACGCCCAGCTGTACCAGGTCAACCCGGCCGCCGGGTACGTCGCGGGCCTGGACGTCACCAGCACCTCGGTGCGGGTCGCGGTCGCCGACATCACCGGCGTGACGCTGGCCGAGCACCGGGTCCCCACCAAGGGCTGGCCGGCCGCCGCCACCGTGCCGCAGGTCGCCGAGGCGGTGGCCGAGACCGTCCGCCGGGCCCAGCTCGCCCCGGACGCGCTGCGCGAGGTGGTGATCGGGATCGGCGGCGCGCCGGACCCGGCCACCGGCAAGCTCCGCTACGCCGCGCACCTGCCGGGCTGGCACTCGCCCCGGCTGGCCGAGGAGCTGGCGGCCGCGATCGGCGCGCCGGTCTCCTTCGAGAACGACGTCAATCTGGCCGCGGTGGCCGAGCAGTCCGGCGGGGCCGCCGCCGGCTGCGAGGACTTCGTGCTGCTGTGGGCCGAGGAGGGCGTCGGCGCGGCGATCGTGCTGGCCGGGCGCCTGCACCGGGGCTTCACCGGCGGCGCCGGCGAGGTCGGCTACATGCCGGTGCCGGACGCCCCCGCGAAGCTGCGGACCCGGCAGAAGGTGGCCGGCGGCTACCAGGACCTGGTCGGCGACCCGGCCGTGCTGGCGCTGGCCCGCCGGCACGGGCTGCGCGGCACCGACGCCGCCCAGGTGGTGGCCGACGCGCTGACCGCCCCCGAAGGCAACGCCTTCCTGGCCGAGCTGGCCGAACGGCTGGCGGTCGGGCTGGCGGTGATCGCCTCGGTGGTCGACCCGGAGCTGATCGTGCTGTCCGGCGGCACCCCCACCGCCGGCGGCGAACGCCTGCGGGAGCTGGTCCAGGAGGCGCTGGGCCGGATGTCCATCCCGCGGCCCGAGGTGCGGCTGTCCACCGTGCCCGGCTCCCCCGTCCTGACCGGCGCGCTGCAGCGCGCGCTGGCCACCGCCCGGGACGCCCTGTTCAGCACGCACTGACCGTTCACCCCACCCTGTTACACCGACCCGATGCACACCGTCCCCGCTCCCGTCCCCCCGCAGGGGTCGCCGGGCCCTGCCGCCCTGCCCCCGCACCCTCGCAAGGAGAGCAACACCGTGGACCTGACCCGCAGATACCGCCGGCCGCTGGCCGCGCTCACCGCCGCCGTCTGCACCGCACTGCTGGCCTCCGCCTGCACCGGCACCAACGCGGCCGGCGGGGACGACGAATCGGCGTCCGGCAAGGACGTCACCATCACCTTCTGGCACGGCTGGAGCCAGGACAACGAGGTGAAGGCGATCAACGACAACGTCGCCGCCTTCGAGAAGGCGCACCCGAACATCCACGTCAAGGTGGTCGGGAACATCGCGGACGACAAGAGCGACCAGGCACTGCGCGCGGGCGGACCGGACGCGCCGGACGTGGTCTCCTCCTTCACCACCGACAACGTCGGCAAGTTCTGCTCCTCGCACGTGTGGACGGACCTCGGGCCGCTGCTGAAGAAGGACGGCATCGACCCGGCCAAGACCTTCCCGGCCGCGATGCTCAAGTACAGCCAGTTCGAGGGCAACCAGTGCTCGCTGCCGCTGCTCGGCGACGCCTACGGCCTGTACTGGAACAAGAAGATGTTCGCCGACGCCGGGTACACCCAGCCGCCGAAGACCTTCAGCGAGCTCGCCGAGATGGCGGCCAAGCTGACCGTCCCCGACGGCGACTCGTACAAGCAGCTCGGCTTCATGCCGAACTACCACGGCTACGAGACCTCGATCGCGCACTACCTGGGCCAGTACGGCTCGACCTACTTCGGCGCCGACGGCAAGTCCAACGTGGCCACCGACCCGACCGTGGCGGCCGGGCTGACCTGGCAGAAGTCGCTGGTCGACAAGCTCGGCGGGTTCGAGAAGCTGGAGAAGTACCGGACCACCTTCGGCGACGAGTTCAGCGCCAAGAACCCGTTCACCGCCGGGCAGGTGGCGATGAGCCTGGACGGCGAGTGGCGGACCGCCTCGCTGGCCGAGGACAAGCCGGACTTCGAGTGGGCGACCGCGCCGTTCCCGGTGCCGGACGACCAGGCGGCGACCTACGGCCGCGGCTACCAGACCGGCACCATCATCGGCATCGCCAGCGGCTCCAAGAAGCGCACCGCGGCCTGGGAGTTCGTCAAGTTCCTGACCACCGACACGGACGCGGTGGTGTCCTTCGCCAACGCGATCCACAACGTGCCCAGCACGCTGGCCGCGCTGGACTCGCCGAAGCTGGACGCCGACCCGAACTTCCGCACCTTCATCGACATCGCCAAGAACCCGAACTCCTCGACCACCCCGGCGAGCGTCAACGGCGGCGCCTACCAGGTCTCGCTGCAGAACCTGAGCTTCGAGGTCGAGGCCGGCCGGAAGAGCGACCTCAAGGCGGGCCTCGCGGCCACCGCCAAGGAGATCGACGACGCCGTCAACCAGGCGAAGTGACGCGGACGCCATGGCACTCGTGAGCTCCACCGTCCCGCCGGCGCTGCGCAGGAAGCGCCGGCGGGAGCGGGCCAGGACCCTGGCCTTCCTCTCCCCCTGGCTGATCGGCTTCGGCGTCTTCTTCCTGTACCCGATGGTCTCCACCGTCTACTTCTCGTTCATGCACTACGACGGGTTCCTGGCGCCGACCTTCTCCGGCTTCCAGAACTGGGACTTCGTCTTCACCAAGTACCCGGCGTTCTGGCCGGGCCTGCGCAACACGCTCTGGCTGGTCGTGGTGATGGTCACCCTGCGGGTGGCGTTCGGCCTCGGCATCGGCATGCTGATCACCAAGGTGAAGACCGGCGCCGGGTTCTTCCGGACCGCCTTCTACCTGCCGTACCTGGCCCCGCCGGTGGCCGCCACGATGGCCTTCGCCTTCCTGCTCAACCCCGGCACCGGCCCGGTCAACCACCTGCTGGGCGAGCTCGGCCTGCCGCAGCCCGGCTGGTTCACCGCCCCGTCCTGGTCGAAGCCGGCCCTGACCATGCTGGCCATGTGGGGCATCGGCGACCTGATGGTGATCTTCATGGCGGCGCTGCTGGACGTCCCCCGGGAGCAGTACGAGGCCGCCGAGCTGGACGGCGCGAGCGCGCTGCAGCGGTTCCGGTACGTCACCCTGCCGAACATCTCGCCGATCGTGATGTTCGCCGTGGTCACCGGCGTGATCCAGACCATGCAGTACTACACCCAGGCGATCGTGGCCGGGAAGGTCGCCTCCGGCGTGATCGGCGGCTCCGGGCAGCAGTTCGAGTCCGGCTACCCGCACGGCTCCACCTGGACGCTGCCGCAGATGGTCTACAACCTCGGCTTCCAGCACCACGACTACGGCTCCGCCTGCGTCGTCGCCGTCATCCTGTTCGCCCTGTCGATGGCGTTCACCTCGTTCCTGCTGCGACGCAAGTCCGGCTTCCTGACGGAGGACTGATCCCCGTGGCCGTCGCCTCCACCCTCCCCCGCCGGCGCACCGCCGCGGCCTCCGCCGCCGAACGCACCGCCCGCCGCCGCACCGTCCTGAACTGGGTCGCGGTGCACGCGCTGGCGATCGCCGCCGCGCTGTTCTTCGTGCTGCCCTTCGTGTTCGTCTTCCTCACCTCGGTGATGACGGACAAGCAGGCGCTCACCTCCGACCTGTGGCCGCACCACTGGCAGTGGTCGAACTTCACCAAGGTGTGGAACACCGACGGCTTCCTGGTCTGGTGGCGCAACACCCTGCTGTACGCGGCGGCCGGCACCGCGCTGACCGTCGTCTCCAGCCTGCCGGTGGCCTACGCGCTGGCCAAGTTCCGCTTCCGCGGCCGCAACCTGGCCCTGATGGCGGTCGTCTCGATGATGATGCTGCCGCCGCAGGTCACCGTCATCCCGATGTACCTGTTCTGGGCGAAGCAGCTGCACCTGTCCGGCTCGCTCTGGCCGCTGATCATCCCGATGGCGTTCGGCGACGCCTTCTCGATCTTCCTGCTGCGCCAGTTCCTGCTGACCATTCCCAAGGAGTACATGGAGGCCGCCCGGATCGACGGCTGCGGCGAACTGCGCACCCTGCTGCGGGTGGTGCTGCCGATGGCGAAGCCCGCCGTCGCCGCCGTCGCGCTGTTCCAGTTCTTCTACTGCTGGAACGACTACTTCGGACCGCAGATCTACGCCTCCGAGAACCCGGGCGCCTGGACCCTCAGCTACGGCCTGGACTCCTTCAAGAGTGCCCACCACACCAACTGGAACCTCACCATGGCGGCCACGCTGCTGGTGATGGCGCCGGTGCTCGTTCTGTTCTTCTTCGCACAACGCGCCTTCATCGAGGGCGTCACACTGACAGGGGTCAAGGGCTGATGTCCGCACTGAAGCTGGCAATCGTCGGCGGTGGTTCCACCTACACGCCGGAGTTGATCGACGGGTTCGCGCGGCTGCGCGACACCCTGCCGATCGGCGAACTCGTGCTGATCGACCCGGCCGCCGACCGGCTGGAGCTGATCGCCGGGCTGGCCCGCCGGATCTTCGCCAAGCAGGGGCACCCCGCGACCGTCTCCACCGCCACCGACGTCGCGGCCGGCGTCCAGGGCGCCGACGCGGTGCTGCTGCAGCTGCGCGTCGGCGGCCAGGCCGCCCGCAACCAGGACGAGACCTGGCCGCTGGAGTGCGGCTGCGTCGGCCAGGAGACCACCGGCGCGGGCGGCCTCGCCAAGGCGCTGCGCACCGTCCCGGTGGTGCTGGACATCGCCGAGCAGGTCCGCCGGGCCAACCCGGACGCCTGGATCGTCGACTTCACCAACCCGGTCGGCATCGTCACCCGCGCCCTGCAGACCGCCGGGCACAAGGCCGTCGGCCTGTGCAACGTGGCGATCGGCTTCCAGCGCAAGTTCGCCGCCCACCTGGGCGTCGCCCCCGAGCTGGTCCGCCTCGACCACGTCGGCCTGAACCACCTCACCTGGGAGCGCGGCGTCACCCTGCTCGACGCCCCCGACGCCGCCACCGGCCGCGAGGTGCTGCCGCAGCTGCTCGCCGAGCACGGCGAGGAGATCGCCGCCGACCTGCTGCTGCCCCGGCCGGTGATCGAGCGCCTCGGCGTCGTCCCCTCCTACTACCTGCGCTACTTCTACCAGCACGACCAGGTGGTGCAGGAACTGAAGGTCAAGGGCTCGCGGGCCGCCGAGGTCGCCGCGATCGAGAAGCAGCTGCTGGAGCTGTACGCCGACCCGGCCCTGGACACCAAGCCGGAGCTGCTCGGCAAGCGCGGCGGCGCGTTCTACTCCGAGGCCGCCGTCCAGCTGATCGCCTCGCTGCTGGGCACCGACGGCCGCACCACCGTGCAGGTGGTCAACACCCGCAACGACGGCGTGCTGCCCTTCCTGCCCGACGACGCGGTGATCGAGGTCCCCGCCGAGGTCGACGCGGCCGGCGTCCGCCCGCTCGCCCAGCGCCCGGTCGAGCCGCTGTACGCGGGCCTGATCGCCAACGTCACCGCGTACGAGCACCTGGCGCTGGACGCCGCGCTCAAGGGCGGCCGGGACCGGGTCTTCGACGCGCTGCTGGCGCACCCGCTGGTCGGCCAGCTGGCCCTGGCCGAGCAGCTCACCGACCGGCTGCTCGCGCACAACCGCGACCACCTGGCCTGGGCGTGACCCCCGCCATGCGCACCCGCTCCACCACCACCCGCTCCACCGTCCGCACCACCACCGGGCACCACCAGAGGGGGGCCGGCCGATGAGCCACGCCGAACACCTGCCCGGCGTCCTCGCCATAGACGCCGGCAACAGCAAGACCGACCTCGCGCTGGTCTCCGTCGAGGGGCGGGTGCTGGCCACCGCCCGCGGCGGCGGCTTCCAGCCGCAGATCACCGGCGCGGCGGGGGCCGTCGACGCGCTGGCGCCGCTGGTCGCCGACCTGGCCCGGCAGGCCGGGGCGGACCTGCAGCCCGGCGGCCGCCCGCTGACCAGCCACGTCAGCGCCTGCCTGGCCAACGCCGACCTGCCGATCGAGGAGCAGCAGCTGCACGCGGCGATCACCGCGCACGGCTGGGCGCCGTCCGCGTACGTCGCCAACGACACCTTCGGGCTGCTGCGGGCCGGCACCGACGGTCCCGAAGGGGTGGCCGTCGTGTGCGGCGCCGGCATCAACTGCGTCGGCCTGCGGCCGGACGGGCGCACCGCCCGCTGGCCCGCGCTCGGCGAGCTGACCGGCGACTGGGGCGGCGGCGGCGGGCTGGCCCGGGCCGCGATGTGGCACGCCGCCCGGGCCGAGGACGGCCGCGGCGGGCCGACCCTGCTGTCCGCGATGATCGGCGCGCACTTCGGGGTGGCCGGCGCCAACGCGCTCGCCGAGGCGCTGCACCTGGGGCGGATCGAGGAGTCCCGGCTGCACGAGGTGGCGCAGGTGCTGTTCGCCGCCGCCGAGGCCGGCGACGCGACCGCGCTGCGGCTGGTCGACCGGCAGGCCGACGAGGTGGCCCGGCTGGCGGTGATCGCGCTGACCCGGCTGGAGCTGCTGGAGCGCCCCGTCCCGGTGGTGCTCGGCGGCGGCGTGCTGGCCTCCCGGCAGCCGCTGCTGCTGGACAACGTGCTGGCCCGGCTGGCCGCGGCGGCGCCGCTCGCCGAGCCGCGCGTGGTGGTCGCCCCGCCGGTGCTCGGCGCGGCCCTGCTCGGCCTGGACCACCTGGCCGCCGACCCGGCCGCGCACCACCGGCTGCGCGACGCCTACCTGACGGACCGTCCGGTCGCTGCCTGACCCGCCGTCACCACCAGACCCGCCGCCGGCGGGGGCCCCGGGGTACCGCACATACCCCGTCCCGCTCCCGCCGGCGGCGTCCGGCATTCCCGGTGCCTCAGAACTCCAGGTCCTCGTCCAGGGCGGAGGCGAGCAGGGCGTTCGCCGCCAGCAGCCCCTCGGGCGCCGGACAGGGCCTGGACGTGCGGCGTGCAGGCCGGGTCGTCCTCGTCGGCGCGCGGGCCGAGGACCATGACCTGGGCCAGGACCCGCGCCGATCACGAAACCGGAGAAGACCCGCGGGCCGCAGCGGCCCGGCGGGGGGTGTCAGCGGGTCAGGTCCCAGTCGAGGCTGTCGGTGAGCGCGGGCAGCAGCTCCGGGTCGATCACCGCCGGGGTGGGGTCGGTGGCGGTGGCGGTCAGCCGGTGGTGCAGGCGCTTCGGGCCGGTCAGGTGCAGGGCGGCGAGGTCCAGCCGGGTGCGGTCGCGCAGGGCCGTCAGCTCGCGGCCGTCGAGGTACCAGCGCACGCGGGTGCCGGCGACCGGCAGGGCGATCTCGACCCGGTCGGCCGGGGTGAGCGTCCCGGTGGCCGGGGTGGTGCTGGTGAGGGTCGACGCGTAGCGGTAGAACCCGGCGATCATCGCCTCGCGGCCGGGCAGGCTGAACTCGCGGCCCAGCGACCGCATGATCGAGTTGTCGGTGGGCCGGTAGAGGCCGGTCGGGTAGTAGCCGCCGCCGAGGTAGGCGCCGACCGTGCCGCCGTCCGGCGAGGCCTGGCCGAGCCACCGGTACCACTTGGTCCTCGCGCGCCGCATCCGGTCGGCGGTGAGCCGGCTGAGGTTGGCCTCGGCCGGCTCGGCCCCCGGGTACGGGCCCTGGCCGTCGTACCAGTACTCGTCGGCCAGGTGCCCCAGCGAGTGCCCGGTCTCGTGGACGGCTATCTGCCCCGACCGGTCGTTGCCGCCGGAGACGGTGGCGATGCCCGAGTAGCCGAGCGGGGAGACCAGGTCGTTGTAGCCGGCGCCGCCGTACTTGGTGCTGTTGGCGACCACCAGCACCAGGTCGGCCTGCGGCGCCCTGGCCGCGTACCGGTCGACGGCGTCGGTGTCGACGCACAGCAGGCGCTCGACGTCGCCGCACCAGAAATAAGAGCCGAGCGCGGTGCGGCGGACCGTCGCCCGGTCCGGGTCGCCGGAGACGCCGGACTCCGCGGACACCGCCTGCACCGCCCAGACGTTGAACAGCCCGCGGTAGCTCGCGTACGGCTCGACGGCCGAGATCTCCTGCCACTTGGCCGCCGCGTCGGTCAGGAACCTGCCCTGCTCGGCCGCGGTGTAGCCGTCGCCGACGACCACCAGGTCGAGCTTGGCGCTGGTCGGACCGGCCTGGACGATCGGGGTGACCGTGCCGTCGGCGCCGTCCGCGGCAAGGGCGCTGGGGGCGGCGGTGAACGGCGAGCGGGTCGGGACCCGGGCGTGGGAGATCGAGCCGTCCTCCCCGAACGCCTCGACCTGCCGGGTGGCCCCCACCGGGGCCGCCGGGCTCGGCGGGGCGGGGGCGGCGACGGCCGGCTGGGCGAGGCCGGCGCCGGTCAGCGCCAGTACCGCACCCAGGGCCATGGCAGCGAGACTTCTGGTGCGCACGGTGGAACTCCCGTCGATCGACGTTAAATTGATGGATAATCAGAGTTACGTGCCGAGTTAATGTAGGTCATCGCCACGTCCCCGACAATGGGCCGGGGCACGGCGGACGGCGGAAGGGCAGGCCATGACCGAGGAGACCGGGACGTCCGGAGCGTCCGGGACGTCCGGGACGGACGGCGCGATCGGGCAGCGCATCCAGCGGCTCCGCCGCGCGCGCGGCCTCACCCAGCGCGCGCTCGCCGAGCCCGCCTACACCGCCGCCTACGTCTCCACCCTGGAGGCCGGCCGGGCCAACCCGTCCGAAGCCGCCCTGCGCCACCTCGCCGAGCGCCTCGGCGTCGGCTACGACGAACTCGCCACCGGCCGCCCCGCCCACCTCGCCACCGAGCTCAACCTCGCGCTCGCCGAGGCCCAAGGCGCGCTCGCCACCGGCGATGTCGAGGAGGCCGCCGACCGCTTCGCCGACGTCCTGGAGCGCGCCGCCCGGCACGACCTGCCCGCCGTCCGCCCCGCCGCCCTGCTCGGCCTCGGCGAATGCGCCCTGGAGAGCGGCCGGCTGGCCGAAGCCGGCCGGCACTTCGAGGCGGCCGAACACCTCCAGGGGGACCAGCCGCTGCCCCGCCGGGCGGCGGCCGTCCGCGGCCGGGCCGTCGCCCACCTGCTGGCCGGCGAACTGCGGTACGCCTGCTACCTGTTGGAGACCGAGATCGACCGGCTCAACGCCGCCGGCCTGCACGACCCGGACGCCCTGCTGCTGCTCTACTCCGCCGTCATCGGCCCCTACATCGACATGGGTGCCCACGCCCGCGCCGCCCAGGCCGCCGAGCTCGCCCTCGCCCTCGCCCCGACCGCCACCGACCCCGCCCTCGTCGCCCACCTCCACCGCAGCGTCGCCCGCACCCTCCTCTCCGAGGGCCGCACCGCCGAGGCCGACGCCTCCCTCGCCAAGGCCCAGGAGCTCTACCAGCGGCTGAGGCTGACCGGCGACCTCGCCAAGTGCCACTGGATGCGCGGCTACGTGCACGCCCAGGCCGGCGACCTGGACCAGGCCGAGCGCAGCCTGCGCACGGCACGCGACCTGCTGGCCACCCGGCGGGCCGAACTCCTGATCCACCAGGTCGACGTGGAACTCGCCGACGTGCTGCGCCGCCGGGGCCGCCACCACGAGGCCGAGGCCCTCCTCACCGGCCTCCTCGCCCGCACCGGGGCCGGCCCGGCCACTGACCCGGGCAGCGCCGCCGAGTCGGGCAGCGCCTCCGACCCGGGCAGCGCCGCCGAGCTGGGCGCGGTCCACGCCGGTGCGGCCCACCGCCTGCTCGGGCTGCTCGCCGAGGACCGGGACGATCCGGCCGCCGCCGAGGAGCACTACGTCCGCGCGCTCTCCCTGCTGGAACGGGCCGGCGCGGCCGGCGACCTCGCGGACCTCTGCCGCCTCTTCGGCGACCTGCTGCGCCGCACCGGCCGGACCGAACTCGCCCTCGACGTCTACCGCACCGGGCTCGGACACCGCGCGGCCCCCGGCACCACGACGCTCGGGCCCGCGCCCGCCGCCCCGCCGATCGCCGTCGCCCCGCCGATCGCCCTCGCCCCGCCGGTCGCCGCCGCCCAGGTCGGCCGGGCCGCTCCGGAGCGGGCGGCCTTCCCCGCCGAGGTCCGTCCGGCCCGCGGGGCCGGGTGCGAGGATCGGGCTTGACCTTCCCCTTCGGGAAAGGCCCAGAGTCGGTGGGGCCGGGCCGCGCGGTCCGGTACGAGGAGGGCGGGATGGAGCTGCTGACCATCGGGGCGTTCGCCCGGGCGGCCCGGCTGTCGCCGAAGGCCCTGCGGCTGTACGACGAGCTGGGGCTGCTGCGGCCCGCCGAGGTGGACCCGGTGTCGGGCTACCGGCGTTACGCCGCCGGGCAGTTGGAGCGGGCCCGGCTGGTGGCGTGGCTGCGCCGGCTCGGCATGCCGCTGGCCCGGATCAGGTCGGTGCTCGCCCTGGAGCCCGGCGCGGCGGCCGTCGAGGTCGCCGCGTACTGGGAGCGGGTGCGGGCCGAGACCGAGGCCCGCCGGCAGCTCGCCGCCTTCCTCGTCGACCACCTCTCGGGGAGGAGCACCACCATGGAGCACACGACGGGCGCCCTGCGGGTCGCGTACGCGGCCGGATCGGACCGGGGCCTGGTGCGCGAGCGCAACGACGACTGCGCGTACGCCGGGCCCGGCCTGGTCGCGGTCGCCGACGGGATGGGCCCGCAGGGCGGCGGGCAGCAGGCCGGGGAGGCCGCGATCGCCGCGCTGCGCGGGCTCGAAGCCCCGGCCGGGGAGCTGCTGAACGCATTGGAGGACGCGCTGGCCGGGCTGGACGCCGAGGTCGGCGCGGCGAGCGGGCTGCCGGGCGCGGGCACCACCCTGACGGCGGTGCTCTGGTCCGGCTCGCAACTGGCGCTGGTGCACATCGGCGACTCCCGGGCCTACCTGCTGCGCGACGGCGAGCTGCTGCGGATCACCCACGACCACACCCTGGTCCAGTCGATGGTCGACGAGGGCCGGCTGACCCTGGCGGAGGCCGCCTCGCACCCGCAACGCACCCTGCTGGTGCGGGCGTTGACCGGCTCCGGCGACAGCCGCCCGGACGTCTCGCTGCACGCGGCCCGCCCGGGCGACCGCTACCTGCTGTGCTCCGACGGCCTCTCCCGCTGGGCCGCCGAGGAGCAGCTGCACGCCGTGCTGGCCGCGGCCCCCGACCCGGCCGAGGCCGTCCGGCGGCTGATCGCGCTGGCCCACGGCGCGGGCGCGCCCGACAACGTCGCCTGCGCGGTGGCCGACGTGCTGCCCGGGGTGGCCGGCGCGCAGGCCGCCACGGGGTGACGGTACGTCACGGCGCCGACAAGTTCCCGGCCCGGGTCTCGGTTGGGTGAACATTCGACGATGGTGTACGAGTTGCCCGTTCTGTCCGTTGAAGGGCGGCGGCCCGGCCCGCTAACGTCCCGCGCTCACAGCGCGTCCGAACGGGGGCGTGCGCCCGGAGACCGGAGCAGATGCCAGATGGCGATCCGCAAGTCCACCATGCAGGAGCAGGTCGCCGCGGCGATCGCCGCGATCGAGCCGAACGACCGTCCGGTGACGACCTTCCACACCATCACCGGCCCGAGCCCGTGGCTGATGAACGAGCTGGGCCTGATCGGCCAGCTGTTCGTGAAGTACTACTTCGTCACCCTGACCGAGCGCGTGGTCGTCGTGCACAAGGCCTCCCGGATGAGCAACCGTCCCAAGGAGCTCGTCCACGTGATCCCGCTGGACCAGGCCCGGGCCTCGATCAGCGACGTGCGCCGCAACACCCTGTGGAGCTCGCTGCGCTTCCAGCTGCCGGGCGAGCCGAAGCCGACCCGCCTGAACATCGGCCGCTACTGGCGCGCCGAGATGGACGTCTTCACCGCCGGCCTGCTGGGCGGCGGCCCGGGCGTCCCGCCGCAGGGCCAGCCGGTCCCGAACCCGTACCAGACGCCGAGCGCCTGATCCGCCGGCGGAGCGCCCGTCCCGTGCCGCCGCGGCCGGGGCGGGCGCTCCGCCGTTGCCGGCGCCGTCGCCGGAACGGGGGCGCCTCAGACCAGCCGGGTGCGGGCCCAGTCGGCGAGCAGCTTCGCGCAGTCGTCGACCGACTCCTGCCAGCTGCGGACCGCGCCGTCGCCGGCCTCGTCGCTGACGTGCTTGACCAGCCGGACCGGCAGTCCGGCCCGGCGGGCCACGTGGGCGACCGCCCAGCCCTCCATGTCGACCAGGTCGGCGCGGGCCGCGAGCAGGTCGCGCTCGGCGTCGACGGAGACGAAGCGGTCGCCGGTGGCCAGCACCGGACCGGCCGGGGCCAGCTCGATCGGACCGTCCATCGGACGGCCCGTCAGGCCCTCCAGCAGCGCGGTGTCCAGGTCGTGCTGGAGCACCCGGGCGATCTCGTGGGTGCCGGCCAGGCCGGGCTTCAAGGCCCCGGCGGTGCCCAGGTTGACCACCTCGGCGGGGTGCGCGCCGCCGGCCAGCACGGTCGCCAGCGCCGTCGCGGCGTTGACCTTCCCCATGCCGGTCAGCAGCACCGGCAGGCCGCCGTCCAGGTGCGCGGCCTCCTCGGGCAGCGCGACGACGAGCAGCGGGCGGTCCGGGGCGACGGTTCCGATCAGGCGCATGGCCACCAGCTTACGAGGGCAGCCGACCGGGGTGGGCGCCGAGCCGGACGGGGGCCGACGGGGCCGGGACGGAACCCGGGCGCGGAACCCGGCCGCGCCGGACGGAACCGGACGGCCGCCGCCGGGCGTCGCAGCGGGCGCGAGGGGTGCGGGGCGCCGCCGCCGATCGGGAACGAACCGGTCACCGGTGGAAGAACTCCCGGACAACTCGGGTGTGGTGATCGCCTCCGACCGCCATACTGCCGGGTGACGGGCCACGACAGGGGGAAGCGGACCGATGGGGGGAACGGTGCTCGGACAGGCACAGGAGGGCGCCGCCGCGCCGCCCGCGACCCGCGGGCCCGGGCCGGTGGCCCGGCTGCGCGCCGCCGGGCGGACGCCACCGGGCCGGCTGCGGGCCGCCGCCGCGGTGCTGGTCGCGCTGGTGCTGCTGTTCGGCGCGGCCGGGCTCTGGCAGTCCGCGAACCGCTCGGCCGCCTCCGGGGGGCTGGTGTCCCGCAGCGAGCCGCTCAGCCAGGACGCCGCGGAGATCTACCGCTCGCTGGCGGACGCCGACACCACCGCCGCGGCCGGCTTCCTGCTGGCCGGCCAGGAGCCCCCGGCCCTGCGCAAGCGCTACCAGGACGACCTGGCGACCGCCGCCCGGCTGATCTCCGAGGCGGCCGCCCGGACCGGCTCCACCGGCGGCGACGCCCAGCTCCGGCTGGCCGAGCTGAACCAGCAACTGCCGCGCTACGCGGGCCTGGTGGACACCGCCCGGGCCGCCAACCGGGAGGGCCTGCCGCTCGGCGGCGCCTACCTGCGGTACGCCTCCGGGCTGATGCAGCAGACCATCCTGCCGGCCGCGCAGAAGCTCGCCGACAGCGAGGCCGCCGCGCTGGACGAGGAGTACGACCGCGCCGCGGCGGCGCCCTGGCTGGCGCTGAGCCTGGGCGTACTGGCGCTGGCCGCGCTGGCCCGCTACCAGGTGCTGCTGTTCCGCCGCACCAACCGGGTGTTCAACCCTGGCCTGCTGGCCGCCTCGCTGGCGGTGCTGACCGCGCTGGTCTGGCTCGGCGCGGGCGCCGCGGTGGCCGGCGGCAGCCTGGACGACGCCCGGGCGCAGGGCATCGACCCGCTGCGCCGACTCAACCAGGTCCGGGTGGAGGCGCTGCAGGCGCACACCGCGGAGAACCTCAACCTGGTCTCCCGGGGCGCCACCGACGCCTACACCCAGCGCTGGGACCAACTGTCCAAGGCGCTGGCCGGCCCGGCCGGGCAGGACGGCTCGGTGGCGGGCCTCTCGCAGTCCCCGCCGGCCCCGGCGAAGGACCAACTGGCCGACGCCCGCAAGGCGTTCGGCGACTGGCAGGACCGGCACGCGAAGGCCGCCGGGAAGGACGCGGAGGGCGACTACGAGGCCGCGCTGGGGCTGACGCTGGCCCCCGACGGCGGAGACACCGCCGACACCGCGTTCGGGGCGGCCGAACAGAAGTGGGCGGCGGCCGAACAGTCCGAGCAGGGCGCGTTCGAGGCCGCCGCGGGCGGGGTGGACACCGTGCTGGCCGTCCAGGCCGCCGCCGTCGCGCTGCTGGCCGCGCTGGCCGCCGCGGGCACGGTGCGCGGCATCGGGCGCCGGCTGGCCGAGTACCGGTAACGGGGGGATCGAAGGATGCGCAAGGCAAGGACCCGGGGCCTGATCGCGGCCGCGGTGCTGGTGGGCGGCCTGCTCGGCACCGGCGGCTCGGCCGCCGGCCTGACCGGGGGCGCCCCGGCGCGGCCGGCCGAGCTGGCGGTCACCGCCGCCGCCGAGGACTGCGACCTGGCGGCCTCGCTGCCGCCGAAGCAGCAGGCCGGGGCGAAGATCGCCAAGATCCGGCAGCGCGGGAAGCTGGTGGTCGGCGTCGACCAGAGCGCCTACAACTGGGGGTACCGCAACCCGCAGACCGGCAAGATCGTCGGCTTCGACATCGACCTCGCGCACGCGGTCGCCAAGTCGGTGCTGGGCGACCCGGACAAGGTCGTGCTGAAGACCGTCTCCACCGCCCACCGGATCGACGCGCTGAAGAGCGGCGAGGTCGACCTGGTGGTCCGGGCGATGACCATCACCTGCGAGCGGAAGAAGGACATCGCCTTCTCCGTCCCGTACTTCCGGATCGCCCAGCAGGCGGTGGCCCCGAAGTCCGCCAAGGCCCGCAGCACGGCGGAGGCGATGAAGGGCCGGCGGGTCTGCGCCGCGCTGAACTCCTCCTCGCACACCGAGCTGAAGTCCGACTCCCGGGGCGCGGCCGCGATCGTCACGCCCGACAACCAGTTGGACTGCCTGGTGCTGATGGAGCTGGGCGAGGCCGACGCGACGCTGTCGGACAGCTCGCTGGCCGCCGCGATGATCGCCCAGGACCCGACGATGGAGCTGGTCGGGCAGCCGTTCCAGTCCGCCTACATGGGCGTCGGGATGAACCAGAACGACACCGACCTGATCGCCTGGGTCAACCAGGTGCTGGCCGACTGGCGGTCCTCCGGCGGCTGGCGGGCGAGCTACGACACCTGGCTGCGGGCCAGCATGGGCGCGGCCCCGGACCCGTACCTGCCGTGACCGGCCGGCCCGGTCCGCGGCACGAGCGGGGGACCGCCGTCCGCTCCGCGCCGGGCTTCGGGGAGACTGGGCGGCCGACGGGCCGTCACCCGGACCGCCCGGTCCGCACGCCCCGTCACCACGACCGTGGCCGAGAGGAGGAACCGCGTTGGCCGGAACGACCCGCCCGGTGCTGAACCGTGAGGAGGTCGACCGCGCGCTGGCCCGGCTGGGTGCCGAGCGCGACGCGGTCGAGGCGGCGCTGCTGGCGCTCCAGGACCACCCCGGGCTGCGGCTGCTGACCGGCGCCGAGCTGTCCGGGCGCACCCGGGAGCGCTGGGCCGTCGCCGAGGGCGGCGTCACCCTGCTGTGGGCGCTGTTCGACCGGTACGCGGAGGCGCTGGCCTCGGCCCGGGCGGTCCGCTCCCGCCGGACCCGGCCCGGCTCGGCCGAGCTGGCCGAGCTCAGCGAGCTGCTGTCCGGCCCCGCGGTCACCGTCCCGGGCGGCCGGCTCCCCGAGGCGGCCGGCCAACTCGGCGCGCCCGCACGGCTGGTGGAGCGGGTCACGCTGGCCGAGCTGCTGGAGCGGATGAACGACTGGTACGCGGTGGTGCTGGAGGTGGTCGGCCCGGTCGACGCCGTCTGGTCGGCGCTGCCCGCCCGGATCGACCTGCTGCTGGCCGAGCTCGGCCGGGTGCAGATGCTCGCCGTCTCGGTCGGGGTCCGCCCCGGCGGCCACCCGCTCGCCGACGACCTGTCCGAGCTGGCCGGGCAGTTGACGGCGCTGCGCTCCCAGGTGGTGTCCGACCCGCTGGCGCTGTGGCGCCCCAGCCGGGTGCCCGCGCAGCGCGGCCGGGCCGCCGAGGACGCGACCCGGGCCGCCCCGACCGGGGTCGTCGACACCTCCGGATTCGACCGGATGGGGCGTCAACTCGACGATATACGCGTCGAGTTGGAGGGGCTGCTGCGGCTGCGCGACGAGTCGCACGAGCGCCTGCAGCAGGTCGCCGACCTGCTGCAGCGGGCCGACCTGACGCTGGCCGAGGCCCGCCGGGCCCGCGGCGAGGTGCTGGCCAAGATCGCCGCCACCGAGGTGCCCGCCGTGCCGGGGCCGCCGTCCGCACTGCGCGAGGCGATCGCGCAGGCCGTGGACTTCCAGCAGACCGGCCAGTGGCACCGGCTCGGCCCGCTGCTGGACGCGCTGGAGGACGCCGCGGCGAAGGAGCTGGGCCGGGCCCGGCAGTCGCTCACCGAGGTCGCCCAGCCGCTCGCGGTCCGCGCGGAACTGCGCGGGCGGCTGGAGGCGTACAAGGCGATGGCCGCCCGGCTCGGCGCGGCCGAGGACCCCGAGGTGGTCGAACGCTTCGAGAAGGCCCGCTGGCTGCTGTGGAGCGCCCCGTGCGACCTGCGGGCGGCCGCGGAAGCGGTGGGCCGGTTCCAGCAGGCGCTGCGCGCGCCCGAGCGGCCGCCGGCGCCGCACATCCAGGACAGTCACCAGGGGGAGGAGACCGATGGCTGAGGCGTGTGCCCGCGCGGGTTGCGGCGGGGAGATCGACCCGGACGGGTACTGCGACGCGTGCGGACTCGCCCCCGAGGGGGCCGGGACGGCGTCCGCGAAGGCGTCCGCCGGCAGGTCGGGCGCGGCGTCCGGCGGTCCCGGCGCCCCGTGCGGGCGGGAGGGCTGCGACGGCGCGATCGACGCGGACGGCTACTGCGACGCGTGCGGCCTGGCCGCCGAACCCGCGGCCTCCCGGCAGGTGCCCGCGCAGCGCGCCGCCGCCCCGGCCCCGGGCGGGCCGTGCGGGCGGGAGGGCTGCGACGGCACCATCGACGCCGACGGCTACTGCGACGAATGCGGCCTGGCCGCCGTGGCTTCCTCCGCGTCCTCGGCGGTCTCGGCGGTCTCGGCGGCCTCCGCCCGGGCGTCCTCCGCCCGGACCTCCTCCACCCGGTCCCGGGCGGGCCGTTCGGCGCGCAGCGGCTCCGGCCGGTCGGTGTCGGTGCGCAGCTCGCGCGGCTCGGCGGGCACCGGTCGGCGCGGCAACCTGGGCGCGGGCCTGGTGGTGATCGAGCCGGTGCCGACCCGCAACCCGGCGCAGGCGGTGCTGGAGAACCCGGAGGTGCCGGAGCGCAAGCGGTTCTGCTCGCGCTGCGACCAGCCGGTGGGCCGGGAGAAGAACGGCGTCCCGGGCCGTCCGGAGGGCTTCTGCACCAAGTGCGGCACCCCGTACTCGTTCAGCCCGAAGCTGGGCCGCGGCGACCTGGTCGGCGGCCAGTACGAGGTGATGGGCTGCCTGGCGCACGGCGGCCTGGGCTGGATCTACCTGGCGGTGGACCGCCAGGTCAACGACCGCTGGGTGGTGCTGAAGGGCCTGCTCGACACCGGTGACGAGGACGCGCTGGCGGTGGCGATCGCCGAGCGCCGGTTCCTGGCCGAGGTCGACCACCCCAACATCGTCCGGATCATCAACTTCGTCGAGCACCCGGACGCCCGCACCGGCCTGCCCGACGGCTACATCGTGATGGAGTACGTCGGCGGCAAGTCGCTCAAGGACATCGCCAACGAGCGCCGCACCCCCGACGGGCGGCGCGACCCGCTGCCGGTCGAGCAGGCCATCGCGTACGCGCTGGAGGCGCTGCCGGCGCTCGGCTACCTGCACGCGCGCGGGCTGGTGTACTGCGACTTCAAGCTCGACAACGTGATCCAGTCGGACGACACGCTCAAGCTGATCGACATGGGCGCGGTCCGCCGGCACGACGACGACGGCCCGATCTACGGCACCACCGGCTACCAGGCCCCGGAGATCGCCACCGACGGGCCCTCGCCCTCCTCCGACCTGTACACCGTGGCCCGCTCGCTGGCCGTGCTGACCTTCGACTTCCAGGGCTACGCGGACCGCTGGCGGCACGAACTGCCGGGCGCCGACGAGGTCGAGGTGTTCGCCCGCTACGAGTCCTTCCACCGCTTCCTGCTCCGCGCCACCGACCCCGACCCGGCCCGCCGGTTCGGCTCCGCCGAGGAGATGGCCGCCCAGCTCACCGGCGTGCTGCGCGAGGTGCTCAGCCTCCAGGACGGCCGCGACCGGCCCGCCGCCTCCACCCTGTTCGGCCCCGAACTGCGGCTGGTGGAGGGCGGGTCGGCCGAGGCGCCGCCGGACGCCCGGGCGGTCGCGCTGGCGCTGCCCGCACCGCTGGTCGACCCCGCCGACCCGAACGCCGGCTTCCTCTCCGCGCTGCCCGCCGCCGCGCCCGCGGAGGTGCTGGCGGCGCTCCGGGCCGCCGCCGACTCCCCCGAGCTGCGGCTGCGCACCGTGCGCGCGCACCTGGAGCTGGGCGACCCGGCGGCCGCCGCCGAGGCGCTGGCCGGGCTGGAGGACGAGCACGCCGGCGACTGGCGGGTGGTCTGGTACCGGGCGCTGGCCGCGCTCGCCGCGGGCCGCACCGAGCAGGCCGCCGACTCCTTCGACGCGGTGTACGACGCCTTCCCCGGCGAGGTCGCGCCCAAGCTGGCGCTGGCGGCCTGCGCCGAACTGCTCGGCGAGACCGAGGACGCCACCGCCTACTACGGCCTGGTCGGCGCCACCGACCGCTCCTACGTCGGCGCCGCGTTCGGCCTGGCCCGGGTCCGGCTGGCGGTCGGCGACCGGCCCGGCGCGGTGGCCGCGCTGGAGGCCGTCCCGGAGAGCTCCGCGCACTTCACCGCGGCCCGGGTCGGCGCCGTCCGGGCCCGGCTGCGCGGCCGGGCCGCCACCGAGCCGCTGGCGGCCGAACTCGCCGACAGCTCCGCCCAGCTGACGGCCCTGCGGCTGGACGCCCGCCAGCACGAGGAGCTGGCCGTCGAGGTGCTGGACGCCGCGCTGCAGTGGGTACTGGCCGGTGCGGCCGGGAAGCCCGCCACGCTGAGCGTGCTGGGACATCCCGCGGCGGAACGGGAACTGCGGCTCGCCCTGGAACACTCCTACCGGGTGTTGGCGCGGTTGTCCGACCGGGCCGGAACGAGGATCGAGTGGGTGGAACGGGCCAACCGGGCCCGCCCCCGGACATGGGTGTGAGCATGCCGCAGCAGCAGACCGAGTGCCCGAACTGTGCCGAACCGCTGGGACCCCAGGACGCCTTCTGCGGGGCCTGCGGCACGGCGCTGACCGGGCCGCCGACCCTGCGCGACCTGCCGGTGGTGCCCAGCTGCCCGAACTGCGGCTCCGTCGACCTCGCGGACGGCTGGTGCCAGGCCTGCGGACACGCCCAGCCCCGCGAGCGCGACCACCAGGAGCGGGAGGCGACCGGCGTCGCCGCCGTCTCCGACCGCGGCCTGCGCCACCACCGCAACGAGGACGCCTTCACCGTCGCCAACGCCGAACTCCCCGGCGGCGCACCCGCCGTGCTCGCCGTGGTCTGCGACGGCGTCTCCTCCTCGTCCCGGCCCGACGAGGCCTCCGCCACCGCCGTCACCGCCGCCGCCGATTCGCTGGTCACCGCGCTGCGCGCGGGCCGCGAGCCCGGGCAGGCGATGCGCGAGGCGATCGGCGCCGCCAACCGGGCGGTCAGCGCGCTCGCCCACGACGGCACCGCCCCCGACGGCCGGCACAGCAACGCGCCCGCCTGCACCTACGTCAGCGCGATCAGCGCGGCCGGCCTGGTCACCATCGGCTGGGTCGGCGACACCCGCGCCTACTGGATTCCGGACGACCGGGAGTCCGCCGAGCCCTACCGGCTCACCGAGGACGACTCCTGGGCGGCCCGGATGGTCTCCGCCGGGCTGATGAACGAGGCCGAGGCGTACGCCGACCCGCGCGCCCACGCCATCACCGGCTGGCTCGGCGCCGACGCCGAGGACCTCGACCCGCACACCGTCGGCTTCACCCCGCACGTCCCCGGCGTGCTGCTGATCTGCTCCGACGGCCTGTGGAACTACGCCGAGGCCGCCACCGACCTCGCGGCCGTGGTGCCGGGCGACGCCCGCGCCCAACCGCTCGCCGCCGCACGCGAGTTGGTGCGGTTCGCGGTCGACCGCGGCGGGCACGACAACATCACCGTCGCGCTCCTGCCGATCGACCCGCCGGCCGCCTCGACCGCCCACGACGACACCCTGCTGGACGTCCCGCTGCCGCGCGCGGCCGACCCGGACGCCACCGTCCCGCTGCGGACGGTCACCGCCCCGGCCCTGCCTCCAGAGCCGGAGCCGGACCCGACGATGCCGCTCCGCACGGTCACCGCCCCGGAGCCGGACCCGACGATCCCGCTGCGGACGGTCGCCCGACCGGACGCGGGCTGACCCCTCCGCTCCTCCCGCTCCCTTCCGCCTCCTCCCCCTTCTCCCTTCCGACCCTCCGACAGGAGCTCTCCGCCATGGCCTCGCTCTCCAAGCCCGGCGCGCCCCGGTTCGACGTCGACGTCTTCCAGAACGAGTACCTCGCCCAGGGCGCCCGCGAGGTCAACGCCATCGTCACCGTCACCGCCACCGGCGGCGGCACCTCCGGCGGGCGCCCGCTGGAGGCCGGCGCGGCGGGCGGCCCCGGCGCCGCCGTGGTCCTGGTGATCGACTGCTCCGGCTCGATGGAGTACCCGAACACCAAGATCCGGCACGCCCGCGAGGCCACCGCCGCCGCCATCGACGAACTCCGCGACGGGGTGGCCTTCTCGGTGGTGGCCGGCACCCACGAGGCCGCCGACATCTATCCGGGCAACGGCCGGCTCGCCGTCGCCGACCGGGACACCCGCGCGCACGCCAAGGACGCGCTGCGCCGGCTGCGGCCGAACGGCGGCACCGCGATCGGCACCTGGGTCACCAAGGCCCGGCAGCTGTTCGACTCCCGCCCGGAGGCGACCATCCGGCACGCCATCCTGCTGACCGACGGCCGCAACGAGCACGAGAAGCCCGCCGACCTGCAGCGCGCCCTGGACGCCGCTGCCGGGTACTTCACCGCCGACTGCCGCGGCGTCGGCACCGACTGGGAGGTCGCCGAGCTGCGCCGGATATCCGACGCCCTGCTGGGCACCGTCGACATCGTCGCCGAGTCCTCCGGCCTGGCCGAGGACTTCCGCTCGATGATGACCACCGCGATGGGCAAGCAGGTCGCCGACGTGGCGCTGCGGGTCTGGACGCCGGTGGGCGCGCAGGTGAAGTACGTCAAGCAGGTCGCCCCCGACGTCGCCGACCTCACCGGGCGCCGGGGTGAGGCGGGGCCCCGTGCCGGGGACTACCCGACGGGCTCCTGGGGCGACGAGTCCCGCGACTACCACGTGTGCGTGGAGGTCCCGGCCGCGGCCGTCGGCAACGAGATGCTGGCCGCCCGGATCAGCCTGGTGCTGCCGCACCCCGACGGCACCGCCGAGGTGCTCGGCCAGGGCCTGGTCCGCGCCGTGTGGACCGACGACCTGGCCTCCTCGACCCGGATGAACGCCCAGGTCGCGCACTACACCGGCCAGGCCGAGCTGGCCGACTCGATCCGGGACGGCCTGGAGGCCCACCGGGCGGGCGATCTCGACCGCGCCACCGCCAAGTTGGGCACCGCCGTGAAGCTCGCCCACGCCAGCGGCAACGAGGGCACCCTCAAGCTGCTGCGGAAGGTGGTGGACGTGGTCGACGAGCGGGAGGGTACCGTTCGGTTCCGTAAGAACGTGAGCGAGGCCGACTCGATGACCCTCGAGACCCGGTCCACGAAGACCGTGCGCGTGAAGAAGTGAGCCGGACACCCGCCGGACCCGAACCTGCTGGAGTGGGGACCTGATGCCGATCTGCCCTAGGGGACACGAGTCGCAGGCCGAGGACTGGTGCGACTACTGCGGATTCCCCATGACCCCGCCGCCCGGCCTGGCCATCCCTGGCTTCCCCGGCGGCCCCGCCGGCTCCGGCGCGCCCGCCGCGCCGCCGGCCGCCCCGCCCTACCCCGGCCAGTACCCGCCCACCGGACCGGGCAGCACCCCGCCCTCCGGCACCCCGACCGGCGGCGGCTACTTCGAGCCGCGCCGCACCCCGACCCCGCCGGCCGGCACGCCCACCGGCCCCGGCCCCGGCCCCGGCCCCGGCGCCCCGCAGCCCGGCGGCCCGTACGGCGCCCCGCCGCCCCCGCCCACCGGCGCGCTGGCGAACTGTCCGATCTGCCGCAGCCCGCAGACCGGCCGGTACTGCGAGGAGTGCGGCTACGACTACAACCTGGCCACCACGGCCCGCCCGCCGGGCCCGGCCCCCGCCGCGGGCGCGCCGCAGGGCCACGGCTTCCCGCCGCCGAGCCCCCAGCCACCCGCCGCGCCGCCGACCGCTCCCCCGGCCGCGCCCTCGGCGTTCGAGCCGCGCCGGCCGCCGCAGCCGCAGGCGCCTTACGAGCAGCCCCAGCAGCCCCGGCAGCCCCCGGCGCAGCCGCACTCGTCGTCGCCGTACGAGCGTCCCGGCTTCCCGCCGGCCGCGCCCGGACCGGCCGCTCCCCCGCCGCCGCCCGCGTACCCGTCCGCGCCGTCCTTCGACAAGGGCCCGGCCGCCTCGTTCCCGGACGTCGACTACGAGCGCACCGGCCCGGTCTACGCCGAGCCGGCCGCGCCGCCGCAGGCGCCCTACGAGCAGCCGCAACAGCCCCAGCACCAGCAGTCCCAGCAGCACCAGCAGCCCGGCGGCGGCGAGGAGTTCGGCACCTCGTTCCGGCTCTCCCCGCCCGACCGGGGCGGCCAGCCGGGCCAGGGCGGGCAGCCCGGGCAGCCGCCGGCCGCGTCGCAGCGCGCCACCTGGTACGCCGTGGTGGCCGCCGACCGTGCGTACTTCGAGGACATGATGGCCCGCAGCGGCCCGGAGGCGTCCGGCCTGTACTTCCCGCCCTACGGCAACGAGCGGCGGGTCCCGCTGACCGGCCGCGGCCAGCTCCGGATCGGGCGGCGCAGCCAGCAGCGCGGCACCGTCCCGGAGATCGACCTGTCGGTCGCGCCGGAGGACCCGGGGGCCTCGCACCAGCACGCCCTGCTGGCCGAACAGCCGGACGGCAGCTGGGCGGTGGTCGACCAGGACTCCACCAACGGCACCACCCTGAACGGCAGCCCGGACGCGCTGCCGCCGCACACCGCGATCCCGCTGCAGGACGGCGACCGCATCCACGTCGGCGCCTGGACCACCATCACGGTGCACCGGGCCTGACCGTCCGCCAGCCCACGCAGCGTCACCACCGGCCCGTGGTACGGGAGTTCGCTCCCGTACCACGGGCCGCCGCTATAGCACTGCGGACCGGTTCCGACAGCGCATGCTCAAAATTCGCACAAAAGTGCTCGTGGGCCCGGAGTGCAACCCCTACGCTTCGCCCCATGACTGAAGCAATATCCGCGGACGGAATCCGGAAGCGGTACGGGGATGTCCAGGCCGTGGACGGAGTCTCGCTCTCCGTCTCGACTGGCGAGTTCTACGGTCTGCTCGGGCCCAACGGCGCGGGCAAGACCACCACATTGGAGATCCTGGAAGGCATCCGGGAGGCCGACGAGGGCCGCATCGAGCTGCTCGGGCTGGCCCCCTGGCCGCGCAATCCCAAGCTGCTGCCGAGGATCGGCGTGCAGTTCCAGGCCTCGGCGTTCTTCGCCAAGCTGAGCGCCCGCGAGACCATCCGCACCTTCGCCTCCTTCTACGGCATCGGCCCGAAGGCCGCCGACGCGATGCTGGAGCGGGTCGGCCTGACCGAGTCGGCGAACGTGCTGACCGACAAGATGTCCGGCGGCCAGGCCCAGCGCCTGTCCATCGCCTGCGCCCTGGTGCACGACCCGGAGCTGGTGTTCCTCGACGAGCCGACCACCGGCCTCGACCCGCAGGCCCGCCGCAACCTCTGGGACCTGCTGCGCGACATCAACGCCGAGGGCCGCACCGTCGTGCTGACCACCCACTACCTGGACGAGGCGGAGATCCTCTGCGACCGCGTCTCGGTGATGGACCACGGCAAGGTGCTGAAGACCGGTGCGCCCGCCGCGCTGGTCCGCGAGATCGACGACACCGTCCGGATCCGGGTGGAGTCCGGACTGCTGACCGTCGAGCGGGCCCGCGAACTGCTGACCGCCGTCGGCGCCGAGTACGCCAACCTGGAGGACGACGGGGTCACCCTGGCGCTCTCCACCGCCGCCCCCGCGCCGGTGCTGTCCATGCTGGCCGAGCAGAACGCGCTGCGCGGCCTGGAGGTCCGCGGCGCCACCCTGGAGGACGTCTTCCTCCAGCTCACCGGACGGGAGTACCGGGCATGACCGCCACCGACAACGCCCGCACCTCGGCCCCCGCGCCCCGCGCGGGCGCCGAGGGCAAGGAGAAGGCCAACGCCTTCGTCGGCCTGTCCCGGGTGATGCTGCTGGGCTTCGTCCGCGACAAGGGCACCCTGTTCTTCACCCTGGCCCTGCCGGTGATGTTCCTGCTGCTGTTCGGCGTCCTCTACAAGGGCGGCGGCAGCTCGCACATCAAGATCGCCGAGATCGGCCAGGTCCAGGTGCTGGACGAGCTCCAGGGGCAGGCCGACGGCCCGCTGAGCGCCCTGGAGATCAGCAAGGTCACCGACGAGAACGACGCCCTGACCAAGGTCCGGAAGGGCGAGCTGGACGGCCTGGTCAAGCAGGACGCCGACGGCAAGCTGGTGCTCCGCTTCAGCCAGGCCGACCAGGTCAAGTCCGGCACCGTGCAGGGCATCGTCGGCGCCCTGGTGGACGGCGCGAACCAGAAGGCCGCGCACGTCGCCCCGAAGTACACCCTGGACGCCAGCAAGGTCGAGGACGACTCCACCAAGCCGATCCAGTACCTCACCCCCGGTCTGCTCGCCTACGCGATCGCCATGGGCGCGGTCTACGGCGCCTCCTTCACCCTGGTGACCTGGCGCAAGAAGCGGGTGCTGCGCCGGCTGCGGCTGGCGCCCATCTCGGCGGGCACCATCGTCGGCGCCCGGGTCCTGGTCAGCGTGCTGGTCGCGCTCGCCCAGACCGCGCTGTTCCTCGGGATCGCCCAGCTCGACTACTTCGGGCTGAAGCTCACCGGCAACTGGTGGCTGGTGATCCCGCTGGTGGTCTGCGCCACCCTGGCCTTCATGTCGATCGGCCTGCTCACCGGTTCGCTCGCCAAGAGCGAGGAGTCGGCGAACGGCATGAACCAGCTGATCATCCTCCCGATGTCCTTCCTCGGCGGCGCGTTCATCCCGCTGGACTTCGCGCCCAGCTGGCTGCAGGACGTCTCCAAGGCCCTGCCGCTGCGGTACCTGATCGTCCCCGCGAAGTCGGTGCTCAGCCAGGGCGGCGGCCTCGCCGAGGCGCTGCCCGGGATGGGCATCCTGCTGGGCTTCACCGCGGTGCTCTGCGCCATCGCCTGGCGCTTCTTCAACTGGGACGACGCGTAACCGCGACGCCTCCCCGCGTGCTCGGTCCGGCGGGGGTCGTACACCGAAAGTCCCGGTGTACGACCCCCGTCGGCGTCTGCGACCATGGACGGGTGACTGAGACCGGGAGCGACACCACCACGACTGAGCCGGCGGAGACCTTCTACCAGCAGGTCGGCGGCGAGGAGACCTTCCGGCGGCTGGTGCACCTCTTCTACCGCGGCGTCGCCGGGGACGAGTTGCTCCGCCCGATGTACCCGGAGGACGACCTCGGGCCCGCCGAGGAGCGCTTCGCCCTGTTCCTGATCCAGTACTGGGGCGGCCCGCGCACCTACAGCGAGCGCCGCGGCCACCCGCGCCTGCGGATGCGGCACGCCCCGTTCCAGGTCGACCGGGCCGCGCACGACGCCTGGCTGAAGCACATGCGCGCCGCCCTGGACGAACTCGCCCTGCCCGCCGAGGCCGACCGCGAGCTGTGGAACTACATGACGTACGCGGCCGCCTCGATGATCAACACCGCGGGCTGAGCGGCACTCCTCGCAAGCGGCCCGGGCTCAGCGCAGCGGGCTGAGGCCGAGGCCCGCGCCCGGTGCGGCGGCGGTGCGCAGCGCGACCGAGCCGGCCGGGGCATCCAGCCGGAGCCAGGCGCCGGCCCGGTGCGCGCTCAACGGCTGCCCCGGGCGCAGGAATCCGATCGCGTGCGCGGCGTGCGCGGCCCGCAGCGGCAGGCCGTCGACGGCGGCCAGCGGCCGGGACCAGATCTCGTCGGCGAGGGCGTCGACCACCTGCCGGGTGCGGTGCTGGTCCGGCACCTCGGCGGTGCGGGCCTTGAACTCCTCGACGGCGGCGAGCACTTCCCGCAGCACCGCGTCGACCGGGGGGCTGCCGAGCGGCTGCCAGCCGGAGCGCGGCGGCAGCAGACCGGCCCAGGCCGGCCCGGTGACCGGGGCGGGCAGGCCGAGCGCGGCGCCCGGTTCGTCCACCGACTCCAGCAACTGCCCGGCGGAGACGGTCAGATCGGCGGGTGCGGCGAGCGCCGCCAGCCGCGCGGTGCGCACCGCGAGAACCGCGGAGCCGCCGAGCGGCAGCCGCCCGAACACCGCCAGCACGCCGCCGCCCGCGGCCCCGGTCCCGGAACCGGACCCGGCCTCGGCTCCGGACCCGGCTCCGGCCCCCGGCACGGCCTGCAGTCGGACCGCCGCCGCCCGGTCGAACCGGAGCAGTCGGCCCAGGAAGGCGGCCAGGTCGGCGGCCTCCCCCTGGTCGGCGAGGTCGAGGCGGGTCTGCGCGGTCACCGGGTTCAGCTCGTTTCGTCCGTGCGGCGGCGGGTGCGGCGGGCGGGTGCGGCGGGCGTGGGCGCCCTGACGGGGTATCAGGCGGCGCAGCCGGCGGGCTGCTCGTCCGCGCCGACCGGCTGCTCGTCCATGAAGCGGGAGAGGAACTCGCGCTCCACCGGGCTGATCCGGCGCGGCCGGGCCTCGGCGAGGTTGTAGGGGACGACCACGGTGGAGGCGGTGACGTAGACCGTCTCGGTGCCGTCCGCGGCGACGTCCTTGATCTCGTAGGAGACGGTCAGCGAGGCGCCGCCGATCTTCGTCACCCAGGTCTCGATGGTGACCGGCTCGGGGCGGTGCACCAGCGGGCGCTTGTAGTCGATCTCGTGGCGCGCCACCACCGACCCGCCCGCGAACTCCCCGGCGCCGGCCTCGGCGGCCCGGGTGAACATGAAGTCGATCCGGGCCTCCTCCAGGTAGCGGAGGAAGACCACGTTGTTGACGTGGCCGAAGGCGTCCATGTCGGACCACCGCAGGGGGCAGGCGTAGATGTGGCGTGCCACGGTGTTCTCCTCGAATTCTTCGTACCCGTAGTCGGCCCACGGGCGGCGGCCCGGCAGTCCGCCCGAGGGGCAGCCTGCCGGGCCGGCGTTGCGACCGGGTGTCAGCCGCGGGTCAGCTTCTTGTAGGTCGCGCGGTGCGGGCGGGCCGCGTCCGCGCCCAGGCGCTCGACCTTGTTCTTCTCGTAGGACTCGAAGTTGCCCTCGAACCAGAACCACTTGCTGTCGCCCTCGTAGGCGAGGATGTGGGTGGCCACCCGGTCCAGGAACCAGCGGTCGTGGGAGATGACCACGGCGCAGCCGGGGAACTCCAGCAGGGCGTTCTCCAGCGAGGAGAGCGTCTCGACGTCGAGGTCGTTGGTCGGCTCGTCGAGGAGCAGCAGGTTGCCGCCCTGCTTGAGGGTGAGCGCCAGGTTGAGGCGGTTGCGCTCACCGCCGGAGAGCACGCCGGCCGGCTTCTGCTGGTCCGGGCCCTTGAAGCCGAACGCGGACACGTAGGCCCGGGACGGCATCTCGACCTGGCCGACGTTGATCCAGTCGAGGCCGTCGGAGACGACCTCCCACAGGGTCTTCTTCGGGTCGATGTTGGAGCGGGTCTGGTCGACGTAGCTGATCTTGACGGTCTCGCCGACCTTGACCGTGCCGCTGTCCGGGGTCTCCAGGTCCTGGAGCATCTTGAACAGCGTGGTCTTGCCGGCGCCGTTGGGGCCGATCACGCCGACGATGCCGTTGCGCGGCAGGGTGAAGCTGAGGTCGTCGATCAGGATCTTGTCGCCGAAGGCCTTGTTGAGCTTGTCGACCTCGATGACGACGCTGCCCAGGCGCGGGCCCGGCGGGATCTGGATCTCCTCGAAGTCCAGCTTCCGCATCTTGTCGGCCTCGGCCGCCATCTCCTCGTACCGGGCGAGGCGGGCCTTGGACTTGGCCTGGCGGCCCTTGGCGTTGGAGCGGACCCACTCCAGCTCTTCCTTGAGCCGCTTGGCGCGCTTGGCGTCCTTCTGGCCCTCGACCTTGAGACGGGTCTGCTTGGTCTCCAGGTAGGTGGAGTAGTTGCCCTCGTACGGGTAGGCGCGGCCGCGGTCGAGCTCCAGGATCCACTGGGCGACGTTGTCCAGGAAGTACCGGTCGTGGGTGACGGCGACGACGGTGCCGGGGTACTTCTCCAGGTGCTGCTCCAGCCAGTTCACCGACTCGGCGTCCAGGTGGTTGGTGGGCTCGTCGAGCAGCAGCAGGTCGGGCTGCTCCAGCAGCAGCTTGCAGAGCGCGACACGGCGCTTCTCACCACCGGAGAGCTTGGTGACCGGCCAGTCGCCGGGGGGGCAGCCCAGCGCGTCCATGGCCTGCTCCAGCTGGGCCTCCAGGTCCCACGCGTTGGCGTGGTCCAGGTCCTCCTGGAGCTTGCCCATCTCGTCGAGCAGCGCGTCCGAGTAGTCGGTCGCCATCAGTTCGGCGATCTCGTTGAACCGGTCGAGCTTGGCCTTGGTCTCCTTGACGCCGTCCTCGACGTTCTCCAGGACCGTCTTGGTCTCGTCCAGCGGCGGCTCCTGCTGGAGCATGCCGACGGTGAAGCCCGGTGAGAGGAAGGCGTCGCCGTTGGAGGGCTGGTCGAGGCCCGCCATCATCCGCAGCACGGTCGACTTGCCGGCGCCGTTGGGGCCGACGACGCCGATCTTCGCCCCGGGGAGGAAGCTGAGCGTCACGTCGTCAAGGATGACCTTGTCGCCGTGTGCCTTGCGCACCTTGCGCATGGTGTAGATGTATTCCGCCACGTTGAGATCGCTCCGGCGTCGTCGTGAGTAATCGGCTTGCAGCCTTCCATTGTGCCGTAAGGCCGGGGCCGCCCCGAACGCCTTTCGGCCCGGCCGGCGGCCGCGCGGGCCGCCGGCTGCGGGCGGCCCGGTACGCGAACGGCCCCGCCCCCGGGAAGCGGGAGCGGGGCCGCCCCCTCCCCGGCGGGCTCGCCGGGGAGGGCTCAGCGCGTCAGGAGGTGCGGCTGTGCCGGCCGCGGCGGCGCAGGCGGTAGACCGCGGCCGCACCGGCGATCACCAACGCACCGGCCACGGCGGCGGTGGTGCCGGTGCCCATGCCGCCACCGGTGGAGGCCAGCTCGGGGCCGCTCGGGCTGGGCGACGGGGTGACCGGCGGCAGGGTGTTGCTGTCGGTCTTGCAGTTCAGCACGCCACTGAAGGTCTGCGAGAAGCCGCCGGGGCCGGTGACGGTGAACTTGTAGGCGGTGTCCTCGGCGACCGGCAGGGTGACGTCCTGGGTCTCGCCGGGCTTGACCGTGACGTCCTTGCCGCCGACGTTGAACGTCCAGTCCTGGTCGCCCTTGTTGGTGGCGGTGATCACGACCGCGCCCTTGGCGCAGTCGACCTTGGCGGTGGCGGCCGGGATCGGGCCCTTGGGCGCCCAGGCGAGGGTGGCGAGGGCGTTGACCTTGACCTTGTCGGTGCCGGCCAGGATCAGGGTCTGGCTGTGCCTGCCGTTGTCGTCGCCGACGAAGGCCCGGCCGAGGTTGATGGTGGCGGTGGCGGTGGCGGTGACGCTCGCGGTGCCGGCGGCCGCACCGGCCGGAACCTTGGCGAACAGCTGGTCGCCGCTCTTGGCGTTCTTGACCGCGGCGCCGTTCTTGTCGACGAGGGTGATGCCCGCGTCGGCGCCCTTCTTGTCCAGGGCGACGGTGACGTTGTCGGCGGTGCCGCCCGCGGTGACGGTGATCGGGCCGAGCAGGTCGCCGCTCTTGCCGGCCACCGAGGCGGGGTCGAGGGCGAGCGAGGGCTTGGGCTCCTCGGCGCCGCCCTTGGCGTCGGCCTGGGCGATCAGCCAGTCGATGAGCTTCTTGGTCCGCGCGTTGTCGTCGACCTGGCGGAGCACGATGGTCGGGTCGGAGTAGTGCCAGATCGCGAGCTGGGTGGCGGCCGCGGCGTCGTCCTTGGTGAGGCCCTCGATGCCGGCGGCCTTGCCGAGCGCACTCTCGTCGAGGTGCGGGAAGGAGTTCTCCAGCAGCCACTGGATCTTCGGACCGGCCTTGGCCTTGACCTTCGCCGCCTGGCCCAGCGAGGTCGAGGCCCAGTCGGTCTCGTGGTAGGTCGCGTCCTTGAGCGTCTCGTTGAGCACGTCGATGCAGTACACCTGGAGGACGGTCTCGGTGCCGATCACCTTCAGCTTGAACTGGCCGGCGGTGACCGGAATCCAGTCGCCGGGGCGGGCGGTGGACTGCTGCTCGAACTTCTCGCCGTACTCGACCAGGCGATGGTCGTCGTTGTAGGACAGCTTCGCCGTGACACCCGAGGAGGGGTCGGCCGCCGCCGCGGTACCGGACACGGCCAGGCCCGAACCCACAGCGAGACCCGACGCGAGCATGACAGCTGCTATGCGGGAGACGACCCGCCCTTGCTTGTGGAACATGTGCGATCCCTCCGGGCGGCGACGTGCCAGCGGCAACCCGCCCCCTGCAAAGCGGCACTCCCTGCGGCGCCGCTGCACGTGTGTGGACCAGATGCATCCTATTGACGCGATCCGGCCACCCGGCGGCCGTAGCAAATCAGGACGACATTGTGGCTGTTCTGTTATCAAGGAGCGGTCCACGCTGGGAAGTTGATGTGTCGACATAAAGCCACGGGACGGCTCCGCGGCAATCAGGATTGCACTCCGCGGCTCAGGAAGTGCCCGGAATCCGTCAGTTCAGCACCTCCTCCGCCGCACCCGAACCGCCCGGCCCGGCAGCCCCGGTGGCCCCGGCCCCCGATCCGACCCCGGCCCCGGCCTCCGTGGCGACGGCCGCCTCCGCCCGGTGCCGGGCCACCGCCGCCACGATCCACTCCGGAACCGCCTCCTCCACCAGGCGCACCGCCCGCGCCCCGCCCGCCCCGGCGCGCTCCCCGGCGCGGACGGCGCCCGGCAGCCGGTCGGCGGGCGAACCACCCTGCGGCGGAGGGGACTTGGCCTCCACCGCACGCCGGAAGAGACTGGTGCCGCGGGACAGGTCGTGGCCGACCGAGCGGGCCTCCACCTCCACCTCGACCCGGCGGGCGCCCTCCTCGCCCCACTCGCGCACCCGCAGCCGCCCGTTCACCAGCACCGGATCGCCCTTGCTGATCGAGCCGACCAGGTTCACCGCGAGCCGGCGCCAGGCCACCACCGTCACCCAGGTCGTCTCGCCGTCCGACCAGTCGCCGCGCTCCCGGTCGTAGCGGCGCTCCTTCGCCGCGAGCCGGAAGTTCGCCACCGACACCCCGCCCGCCGTCTCCCGGTACGTCACGTCCGACGCCGCATTTCCGACCATCGTCACCAGGGCCTCGTCCATTTCCGCTCCTCCGCTCCCGGACCCGCCCCGCACACCCTCCGAGCACTCCCGGAGCGCCCGACGGACGGATCTCGATTCGCCGACGGAATTTCCGCCGCGGAATGATCCTGCCCGGCCCGGAATGCCCGCACCAGCGCCTTCCGAAGCCCTGTGGAAAACCCCGCCCTGTGGAAAAACCGGATAACTCGCCCGAGTGAATTCCGGTTGATTTCCGGTCGGAACCCGCCCCTTTGGACGGCGTGTCCACGACAAGAACCCCCAGGCCGGGGCCCCGCCGCCGCCCCGGCGGGCCGCCGCGACGATCGTTCGGACACCCACCCCGGACGCCCCATTGACCGCCCCGGCCGGCCGCCCCGGACACCCCCGGCGGACACCTCGGCACCACCGCCGAAACCCCGAACGGGTGGCGAAGCACTCGCCCCGTCCATGTCATCCGACCGGTGGAACCCCGGAAATCGCCCCCCACCCGCCGGACGTCCCGGGCGATTGCCCGCACCGAATCCATAACGGGTCGGCCGACAGCCCCGTAACGACTGCACAACGTCCGGCTCCGATACCCCGCAGACCGCTGCGGACCGCGACGCTACCTGCGATTATCGGACCGCCCCACGGGGCTCGACACACCGCGGCCCGGGCTCCGAAGTCCGGGGGGCGGAACTGAACACCCGTATCCTGTCCCGGAACATCCCGTCCCGGCCCAGGCCCGGCAAGCGGGCCGACGGACACCACCCCGGCCCCCATAGCTCAGCGGATAGAGCACCCGCCTTCTAAGCGGTAGGTCGCAGGTTCGAATCCTGCTGGGGGCGCACACCGGCGCCGACCGGGCGCGATCGCCCCGCGCCACCGCTCCCCCGGCGCCCGCGGACCGACCGCCTTCCGAAAACCACCGCCCGCCCGGCCCCGCGCCGTACACCCGGCCCCGCACCGAACCCCCGCCCCACCGAGCCTCCCGCCCCCTACCGCCCACCGGCCGCCAGGTCCGCCAGGAAGGCGTCCAGCAGTGCGCGCTGCCGCTCGGGCGGGTACTCCTCGGGGGCCAGCAGCGCCTGGACGATCAGCCCGAGGGTGAAGGACTGGGCCCGCGCGGCCAGGTCTGCGGGCGCCTCGCCGGCCGGGAGCTCGCCGAGTTCCTGCGCCTCGGCGCAGAGTTCGGCCATCCGCCGCCGGGAGCGGCGGTAGCGCTCGGCGTGCTCGGCGGCGAGTTCGGGGTCGGCGAGCGCCGGACCCCAGGAGCCGACCCAGATCCGGTTCCCGGCAGCGGCCTCGGCGTCCAGCGGCAGGTTGTCGAGCAGCGCGGCCCGCAGCACGGCGAGGCCGCGGGAAGTGGCGGCGGCCTCGGTCGCGGGCCGGTGCCGTTCGGCGGTCTGCCGGTCGAGGACCTCCAGCGCGTGCGCCACCAGAGCCCGCTTGTTCGGGAAGTAGTGGGTGAGCAGTCCGGTGCTGGCGCCGAGCTCGGCGGCGACCGCGCGCAGGGTCAGGCCCCCGAAGCCGCGGGCGGCGAGCACCCGCCGGACCGCCTCGGAGACCTCGCGCCGACGGGCCTCGTGATCGCCGCGTGCGGGTGGTGTCATGCGCGCTAGAGTACCTACCAAACGTTTGTTATGTATGTCGGACAGGTACGCCGAACAGGTACGCCGGACAGGCATGTCGGAGGGAATCACCATGTATGCCGTCGCGCTCGCCGAGGACGCCGAACTCCGCCCGCTGGAGCCGTGGCAGGCCCAGGAGTTCCTGGAGCACATCGACCGGGGCCGGGCCGGCATCGACCCGTTCATCCCGTGGGCGACCCGCACCACGGACCTCGAATCGGCCCGCGCCACCCTGCAGTTGTTCGCCGACAAGCAGTGCAGCGACAGCGGCCGGCTGTACGGGATCTGGCTGGACGGCACCCTGGTCGGCGGCGTGATGTTCGTGAACTTCGACGCCAAGGGCGGGGTCTGCGAGATCGGCGTCTGGTCGGAGCCGGCCGGCCAGGGCCGCGGCCTGGTCACCACCGCGGTGCGCCACCTGCTGGACTACGCGCTGATCGAGCGCGGCCTGTACCGCGCCGAGTGGTGGAACTCCACGGTGAACGTGCGCAGCCGGGCCACCGCCCGGCGGGTCGGCATGCAGCACGACGGCACCCTGCGCGGCTACACCGAGCACCTCGGCGAGCGGCTGGACCTGGAGATCTGGTCGATGCTCGCCCCGGAGTGGAAGGCCGCCCGCGCCACCGCCTGACCCCGTGACTCCCCACCCCTCCGTTTGATCCTGCTCACATGGTGCCCGCCGGTCGGCCTGTGGAAGGCTGACGGTCCGTCCGCCGTCCGTCCGGAGGCCCCGATGACCGCTGCTCCCGCCCTCGACCGCCCCGGCCCGGGGGACGTCGAACTGCCCGCCGGCGCGGCGGGCCTGCGCTGCTGGGTGGCCCGGGACGGGGTGGCGACGCTGCTGCTGGACCGGCCAGAGCGGCGCAACGCGGTGACGGGCGCGATGTGGCGGGCGCTGCCGGGGCTGCTGGCGGAGCTGGCGGCCCGCCCGGAGGTCCGGGTGCTGCTGCTGACCGGCGCGGCGGGGACGTTCTCGGCGGGCGCGGACATCGCCGAACTGGCCGGGGTGTACGGCGATCCGGCGTCGGCGGACGCGTACCACGCGCAGAACGTGGCGGCGGAGGAGGCGCTGGCGGCCTTCCCGCGCCCGACGGTGGCGGTGGTGCGGGGCGCCTGCGTGGGCGGCGGCTGCCAGTTGGCGGTGGCCTGCGACCTGCGGCTGGCCGCCGCGGGCGCCCGGTTCGGGATCACCCCGGCGAAGCTGGGCGTGGTCTACCCGGCGGTGCCGACGGTCCGGCTGGCGGCGCTGGTCGGCCCGGCCCGGGCCAAGTACCTGCTGTTCTCGGGCGAGTTGCTGCCGGCCGACCGGGCGGAGCGGTACGGCCTGGTGGAGGAGGTGCTGCCGGACGCCGAACTTCCCGGCCGGGCGCGGGAGTTCGCCCGGCTGCTGGCCCGCCGCTCGCCGCAGACCCTGGGCGCCGCCAAGGCCGCGCTGTCCGGCCCGGCGGAGGCGGCGGCCGGCGCGCTGGCCCCGTGGGAGCGGGCCTCGCGCACCGCCCCGGACGTCCGCGAGGGCCTGGCCGCGTTCCTGGAGCGCCGCGAACCGGACTTCCCCGCCGCTCCGGCTCCCCGCGGGTAGGAGCCCGACGGCGGCGGCTGCACTGGTGGGTACCGCCGCCGCCGGGCCGTTCGGTGGGCCGACGGAGGGTCAGCGGATCGGGGCCCCGGAGATGGCGCGGGCGATCACCAGGCGCTGGATCTCGCTGGTGCCCTCGAAGACGGTGTAGATGGCGCTGTCGCGGTGCATCCGCTCGACGGGGTACTCGCGGGTGAAGCCGTTGCCGCCGAGGATCTGCATGGCCTGCGCGGTGACGAACTTGGCGGTCTCACCGGCGTACAGCTTGGACATCGAGCCCTCGGCGCTGGTGAACGGCTGGTTGTTGACGGCCATCCAGGAGGCCCGCCAGACCAGCAGCCGGGCCGCGTCGATCCGGGTCTTCATGTCGGCGAGCTGGAACGCGACGCCCTGGTTCTCGATGATCGGCTTGCCGAACTGGACCCGGGTCTTGGCGTAGTCGAGGGCGACCTCGTAGGCGGCCCGGGCGATGCCGATGGCCTGGGCGCCGACGGCGGGGCGGGAGGCTTCGAAGGTGGCCATCGCGGCGTTCTTGCCGCCGCCCTTGGTGCCCTCGCGGGCCCGGGCGAGGCGGGCGTCGAGCTTCTCCTTGCCGCCGAGCAGGCAGTGGCCGGGGATCCGGACGCCGTCGAGGACGACCTCGGCGGTGTGCGAGGCGCGGATGCCGTGCTTCTTGAACTTCTGGCCCTGGCTGAGGCCCCGGGTGCCGGGCGGGATCACGAAGGACGCCTGGCCGCGCGAGCCGAGCTCGGGGTCGACGGTGGCGACCACCACGTGGACGTGGGCGATGCCGCCGTTGGTGGCCCAGGTCTTGGTGCCGTTGATCACCCACTCGTCCTTGGCCTCGTCGTAGACGGCGCGGGTGCGCAGCGCGGAGACGTCGGAGCCGGCGTCGGGCTCGGAGGAGCAGAACGCGGCGACCTTGACGTCGTCGGGGGTGCCGAACATCTGCGGGGCCCAGGTGCCGATCTGCTCCTCGGTGCCGTTGGCGAGCACGGCGACGGCGGCCAGCGTGGTGCCGGTGATGGCGAGCGCGATGCCGGCGTCGCCCCAGAACAGCTCCTCCATGGCGATCGGGATGCCGACGCCGGAGGGGTCGAAGAACTGCTGGGCGTAGAAGTCGAGCGAGTAGATGCCGAGCTTGGCGGCTTCCTGGATGATCGGCCAGGGGGTCTCCTCGCGCTCGTCCCACTCCGCGGCGGCGGGGCGGATGACGTCGGCGGCGAAGCCGTGCAGCCAGTCGCGGACGGCGATCTGGTCCGGCCCGGGGTCGAGCGAGAAGGTGGTCATGTCGGCCTCCAGGAGACGGGGTGCGGTCCGGAGGGTCCGCGCCACTGCGCTGTTACCTCCGGTAACATGGCCGCGAGTCTGCTACCGATAGGTAACCGCTGTCAACGTCCGCCGAGCCGCCGGCCCCCGCCCGCACCAGGAGCAGCGCATGACCACCGAACCCCGCCCCGAACCCCGCCGCGAACAGCTGCTCAACGCCGCCGACCGGGTCGTCCAGCGCGAGGGCCCGGGCGCCAGCATGAACGCGATCGCCGCCGAGGCGGGCATCACCAAGCCCATCCTGTACCGGCACTTCGGCGACCGGAACGGCCTGATCGGCGCCCTGACGGAGCGTCACACCAGCGGCCTGCTGGCCGCCGTCCGGGCCGCGCTCAACGAGCCGCTGGAGCGCCGCGACCGGGTCGAGCACGTGCTGGACGTCTACCTGGCCGCGATCGAGTCCCGCCCGCAGGTGTACCGGCTGCTCACCCACCCCGAGCCCGGCGACCCGACCGGGGCGGGCAACGCGCTGGCGCCCGCGCTGCGGCAGATCGCCGAGGAGATCACCCGCGCCATCCAGCAGCAGATCGACCTCGGCCAGGAAGGACCGCTGCTCTCCGAGACCTGGGGGCGCTCGATCACCGGCATGGTGCTGGCGGCCGGCGACTGGTGGCTGGAGACCCGCCCCTGCCCGCGCGCCCGGATGGTGCAGGCGCTCGCCGACCTGCTCTGGGGCCGGCTGTCCGCCGCCGCCGACCTCCCGCCGATGCTGGCCGCCCCGGAGTCCTGAACTCCCCGCCCCCGCAGCAAACATGAGCCTGTCTCACCTCTTGTGCGGCGGGTGCGCCTCCGGGAGGATCGGCGCACCCCGCCCCCACCCGCCGCCGTGAGGTGCCCCGTGCCCGTGCCGCCCGTGCCCGTGCCGCCCGTGCCCGTCCCCGCGCGCGTCCGCCGCTCCGCCACCGCCGTCCGCCGCTCCGCCACCGCCCTGCTGCTCGCCGTCGCCGCCGTCCTCGGCACCGCCGCCTCACCCGCCGCCGCCTCGCCCGCCGCCGACCGCGGCCGACCCGACAGCCGGCCGGACGTCCGGTTCGACGCCCGCGAGGTCTCCGCCCGCACCCTCGCCGACGGCCGCACCGTCCTCACCGACCACCGCGGCCGCCCCCTCGACCTGCGCGGCTTCAACCTCGACAAGTACGACGAGACCACCGAGGCCGACCTGCGCGACCTGGCCGACCACGGCTTCGGCCTGATCCGGATCGCCGTCTCCTGGGCCCGGCTGGAGCCCGCCCGCGGCCGCTACGACCGGGCCCAGTTCGCCCGGCTGCGCCAACTCCTCGACTGGGCCGCGAAGTACCGCCTGTACGCGGTCGTCGACTTCCACCAGGACGTCTACGGCCAGTACTTCACCGGCGGCACCGGCGGCGCCCCCGCCTGGGCCACCCGGGACGACGGCCTGCCCTTCACCCCGGACCCGGACGACTGGTTCGCCGGCTACTTCCAGCCCTCCGTGCAGGCCGCCTTCCGCCACCTGTACGACGACCCCGACCTGCGGCGCGCCCAGTCCGACCTGTACAGCGCGGTCGCCCGCGAACTGCGCGGCGAGCGCGCCCTGCTCGGCTACGACCTGTTCAACGAGCCCTTCGGGCCCGTCCACGGCGACCCCGCCGACCCAGCGGTCCTCGCCGCCGCCTCCGCCGAACTCGAACAGGGCCGGCTCGCCGCCATGTACCGCCGCCTGATCACCGCCGTCCGGCAGTCCGACCGCGACGCCTGGCTGTTCGTCGAACCGACCGTCCTGGTCGGCCAGGGCGTCCCGACCGCGCTCCCCGCCTTCACCGATCCCCGGCCCGGCCCCGACCGCCTCGGCTACGCCCCGCACTTCTACGACACCGCCGTCGAGGCCGGCCGGGACTGGGACCCCGCCGGCGGCTTCGTCGAGGACTACACCGCCGCCATCACCGCCTACCCCCGCGCCCACCACCTGCCCGTCCTGGTCGGCGAATGGGGCCCGCCCTCCGCCGCCACCCCGGGCAACGCCGAACTGATCCGCCGCCAGGTCGCCGCCATGCGGACCTTCGCCACCGCCTGGACCATGTGGTACTGGTGCCGCGGCACCGGCGGCTACTGCGCCCTCACCCCGGACGGCCGTCCGGCCCCGGGCTACGGCCCCGTCTTCACCGGGAACTGACCTGCCGTCACCACCCCGGCCCCACGAGGTCCCCGCGCCCCACCAGGGGCGCGGGGAACCGCGCGAGCACTCCGCAGCACCCTCGGGCGCTACTCCAGCCCGCGCCGCACCAGCAGGGGCTCGATCGAAGGCTCCCGCCCGAGCACCGCGCGCACGCACTCCAGCGCGTCCCGGCTCCCGCCCCGCGACAGCAGCTCCGCCCGGAACAGCTCGCCGCTCTCCCGCACCGGACGCCCGTTGGAGCCGAACCACTCCACCGTCTCGGCGTCCAGCACCTCGGACCAGATGTACGCGTAGTACCCGGCGCTGTACCCGTTCGAGAAGACGTGGTTGAAGTACCCGGTGCGGTACCGCGGCGGCACCGCCGCGACCGCGACGCCCGCCTCCGCGAGCACCCGCGCCTCGAACTCCTCGGCGTCCCCGACCGGTTCCGCCCCGGCCGGCAGCGTGTGCCAGGCCCAGTCGAGCAGGGCCGCGGCCAGGTACTCGACGGTGCGGAAGCCCTGCCCGTAGTTCTCGGCGGCGAGCATCCGCTCCACCACCCCGGTGTCCAGCGGCTCGCCGGTGACGTGGTGGCGGGCGTAGTGGGCCAGCACCTCGGGCCGGACCATCCACATCTCGTTGACCTGGGACGGGAACTCGACGAAGTCCCGGGGGACCTCGGTGCCCGCGAACGACGGGTACCGCACGTCCGAGAACAGCCCGTGCAGGGCGTGCCCGAACTCGTGGAACAGGGTGCGCACCTCGTCCCAGCTGAGCAGCGCGGGCTCGCCGGCCGCCGGGTGCGCGATGTTGAGGTTGTTGACGACCACCGGGCGGGTCCCCAGCAGCCTTGACTGCGGGACCAGTTCGTTCATCCAGGCGCCGCCGCACTTGGACTCGCGGGCGAAGAAGTCGCCGATGAACAGGCCCAGCGCGGAGCCGTCCGCGTCGAACACCTCGAACACCCGGGCGTCCGGGTGGTACGCCGTCAGCTCGGGGCGCTCCTCGAAGCGGAGGCCGTAGGCGAGGTTCGCCGCGTAGAACACGCCGTCCCGCAGCACCCGCTCCAGTTCGAAGTAGGGGCGCAGCGCCGCGGTGTCCACGTCGTAGCGCTCGGCCCGCACCTTCTCGGCGTAGAACGCCCAGTCGTGCGCGGCGAGTTCGGTCACCCCGTCGGCGGCCGCGGCGGCGGCCAGGTCGGCGGCCTCCCGCTGGGCGTTGGCGACGGCGGGCCCGACCAGGCGGCCCAGCATCGCGCCGACCGCCTCGACGGTGCCGGCGGTCTCGTCGGCGACCACGTACGCGGCGTGCGTGGGGTGGCCGAGCAGGGCGGCGCGTTCGGCGCGCAGCGCGGCCATCCGGGCGGCGAGCGGGCCGTTGGTGTCCAGGCCGCGGCGGAGCGAGGCGGTGAGCAGGCGCTCGCGCAGGGCGCGGTCGGTGAGGTGCGCGAGTTCGCTCTGGTTGGAGAAGTTCTTCAGGCTGAGCACCCACTGCCCGCCTTGGCCGAGCGCGCGGGCGTTCTCGGCGGCGTTGGCGACCGCGGCGGCGGGCAGGCCGTCGAGCGCGGCGGCGCTGTCCACGGCGACCGCGCCGGCCAGCGAGGCCTCGTGGGTGTTCTTGCGGAACGCGGCGCCGTCGGCGGCCAGTTGCGTGTTGATCTCGCGCAGCCGCCGCTGGCCGTCGGCGTCGAGCCGGGCCCCGGCCCGGACGAACGCGGTGTGCCGGCGCTCCAGCAGGCGCAGCGACTCGGCGTCCAGGCCGAGTTCGTGCCGCCGCGCGTGCAGGGCGTCGAGCCGGGCGAACAGGGCCGGGTCGAGGTGGACGGCGTCGTGGTGCGCGGCCAGCAGGGGGCTGATCTCCGCGTCCAGTCGCTGGATGCCTGGGGTGGTGTCGGAGGAGTCCTGGTTGAAGAAGGCCGCGGACACCCGGCGCAGCACCGCCCCCGAACGCTCCAGCGCCACCACGGTGTTGTCGAAGGTCGGCGGCTCGGGGTCGGCGGCGATCGCCGCGACCTCCGCGAGCTGCTCGGCCATGCCCTGCTCGAACGCGGGACGGTAGTGCTCTTCCCGGATCTCGGCGAAGGGCGGGAGCTCGTACACCAGGGTGCTGGGCGAGAAGAAGGGGTTGTCGCTCATGACGGGGAGATTACGGGCCGCCGGGCCGTGGCGGAACACCGTCAGGCCGATCCGCCGGTCGGCGTCCCCACCGGCCCGGCGCCGCGCCGTCCGGGCCCGTTGTCGGTGCGAGCGGCTAACGTCGACGGGTCCGCGCCCCGTGCAGGCGCCGGACGTCCCGTGCACGCACCGACCGAGAGGGGAGCCGCCCGTGCGCTACGCCCTGGTGCCCGATCCGCACGGCCCGGGCGGCCGCCTGCAGCCGCTCGGCGAGGACGGCGCGCCGCTCGGCCCGCCCGAGCCCGCGCCCCGGCTGGCCAAGGCCGTCGCCGCGGTGGAGGCCGCGCACGCCCCGCGCTGGGTCTGGCCGACGGCCGACACCGCGTACGGGCCACTGCTGGGCCGGTTGCCGGAACGGCTCGCCCGCTGCCACGACCTGCGGCTGACCGAGGCCCTGCTGCTGGGCCGGGAGGGCCGGCTGGGGGCGCCGCGCTCGCTCGGCGCGGCCTGGGCCCGGCTGCGCGGCCTGCCGGTGCCGGCCGACCTGCCGGAGGGCGCGCTGCCCGACGAGGACGGCCTGTTCGCCCCGGACCGGCTCCAACTCCCGCCCGGCACCGATGCGTTGGAGGCCACCGTGGCCGTCCACGCGGAGCAGCTGCGACGGCTCGCGGCGATCGGGGACGCGGCGGCCCGGGCCCGGCTGCGGCTGCTGGTCGCGGCCGAGTCGGCGGGCGCCCTGCTGGCCTGCGAGATGGCGCACGACGGCCTGCCCTGGCGCACCGACGTGCACGACGCGCTGCTCACCGAACTCCTCGGCCCGCGCCCGGCCATCGCCGGCACCCAGCCGGCCCGGCTCGCCGAACTCGCCGTGGAGGTCCAGCGGGCGCTCGGCTCCCGGCCGTTCAACCCGGACTCGCACACCCAGGTGATCAAGGCGTTCGCGGACCGCGGCATCCAGCTCTCCTCCACCCGCTCCTGGGAGCTGAAGTCCGTCGACCACCCGGCGGCGGCCCTGATGGTCCGTTACAAGGAACTGTCCCGGCTGCACGCCGCGCACGGCTGGGCCTGGCAGTCCGCCTGGGTGCGCGGCGGCCGGTTCCGCCCCGAGTACGTGGTCGGCGGCGTGGTGACGGGCCGCTGGGCCTCCCGCGGCGGCGGCGCCCTGCAGATCCCGCGCACCCTGCGCGGCGCGGTGGTCGCCGACCCGGGCTGGCTGCTGGTGGTCGCGGACGCCGCCCAGCTGGAGCCCCGGGTGCTGGCCGCCCTGTCCGGCGACACCGGGCTGGCCCGCACCGCCGACGGCGGCGACCTGTACGCGGCGCTCGCCGCGTCCGCGTTCCACGGCGACCGGGAGAAGGCCAAGCTCGGCCTGCTCGGCGCGATGTACGGCCAGACCGGCGGCGGCATCGGCCCGCTGCTGAACACGCTGCGCCGCCGCTACCCGGCCGCGATGGGCTACGTCGAGGCCGCGGCCCGCACCGGCGAGGACGGCGGCGTCGTCACCTCCCGCCTGGGCCGGGTCTGCCCGCCGCCGTCCGCGGACTGGCTGGACCTCACCGAGACCCCGGAGTCCGGCGAGGCGGGCGGCCGCTCGGCCCGCGCCCGCGGCCGGTTCACCCGCAACTTCGTCATCCAGGGCAGCGGCGCGGACTGGGCGCTGGCCCTGCTCGCCGCGCTGCGCCGCCGGCTGTCCGCGCTGCGCTCCGGCCCGGACCGGCCGCACCTGGTGTTCTTCCAGCACGACGAGGTGATGGTGCACACCCCGGCCGACCTGGCCGACGCGGTGACGGCCGCCGTCGCCGAGGCCGCCGAGGAGGCGACCGCCCTGGTCTTCGGCACCACCCCGGTCCGCTTCCCCCTCACCACCGCCGTCGTCGACTGCTACGCCGACGCCAAATGACCCACCCGCTAGGCTCGCCCCGTCGCCGGACCGGCCCATCCCCCGGCCCGGCGACACCCCCTCACACCGCCTCCGGCCTGCTCACCAGCAGCAGCAGCGCGTCGTCCCCCAGCGCGCCCCCCGCGTGCCCCAGCAGGTCCCCGTACAGCCGCCCCACCGCGGCGTCGAGCTCCGCCAGGGAGCGCCAGCCGTCGTGGACCAGCGGCCCGGCCCGGTCGGCGAGGGGGTAGAACTCCCCGCCGGGCCCGCCCTTCGCCTCGACCACGCCGTCCGTGCACAGCACCAGCACGTCCTGCGGGCCGAACGGCACGGTCACGGGGCAGGGCTCGCCGGGGGCGAGGTGGCCGAGGCCCAACGGCAGCCAGGGGTCGGCGGCCTCCAGGTTCTCGGTGCGGCCGTCGGCCCCGACCCTGATCGGCGGGACGTGCCCGAGGTGCAGCAGCTCGATCCGCCCGGGTTCGCGGAACTCGGCGAACAGCGCGGTGGTGAACTCCCCGTCGGGGACGTGCCGGTGCATGCTGGCCTCGATCCGGGCCGCGACGGCGGAGAGCCGCGGTTCGTCGTAGGCGGCCTCCCGGAACGCGCCGAGCACCACCGCGGCGGTCTGCACCGCGCCCAGCCCCTTGCCCCGGACGTCGCCGACCAGGACCCGGGTGCCGTGCGGGGTGTCGAGCACGGAGTACAGGTCGCCGCCGATCCGGGCCGCGTCCGCCGCGGACACGTACCGGGCGGCGAGCCGCAGCGGCCCGACCACGGGTTCGGGCTGGCGCAGCAGCGCCCGCTGGGCGGCCTCCGCGACCGAGCTGACGGCCGCGAAGGCCGCGGCTCGTCGCATCCGCAGTTCGGCGACCCAGGCGCTGAACGCGGTGACGGCGACGTAGCTGACCATCGCGCCGTACAGGAAGCGGCTGTCGTTGAAGTCGGCGACCTCGTCGTGGTAGCTGAGGCCGAGCAGCGCGATCAGGCCGAGCAGGCAGACCAGCAGGAGTTCGCGGGGCCGCAGGGTGAGGGCGGCGATCGACGGGACGACGACCATCAGCGGGGCGAGGTAGCGCTCCTGCCCGGCGACGTAGTCGGCGAGGCCGACGCCGAGCACGGCGAGCAGCGCGGGGGCGGCCCGGCGCAGGAACGAGAGGTCCTGGAGGTCGGCGGCGAGCAGTGCGTTCCGGCGCCGGTCCGGTGCCAGTTCGCGGCTCCCGGTGTCCGGTCCGCGGTCCCGGCGTCGAAGGTGCACCTTCCGAACATATCGGACCTTCGACGGCCCTGCTCCGTCCGGGCGAAACGGTGCGAAACCGGGATGGACCACCCTCGGTGCCGTTGGGGTTCGCGGCCCGGCGCGGACTACCCTCGGGAACCGGACGGCGGGACGGGTCCGCCGGAGCGCCCCCACCCCGCTGCCGAAATACCCCGTGGGGGTATGGTGTTACGGGTCGGTACAGCACGAGCGCGTTCCCGGAGGTCCCCGATGTCCAGCACCGTCACCTACACCGTCAGCGGCATGAGCTGCGGCCACTGCGAGAAGGCGATCAGCGGCGAGGTCTCCGCGCTCCCCGGCGTCACCTCGGTCGCCGCCGACGCGAAGGCCGGCACCGTCACGGTGACCGCCGAGCCGCAGCTCAGCGACGAGCAGGTCGCGGCCGCCATCGACGAGGCCGGCTACGAACTGGTCGGCCGCGCCGCCTGAGCCGTCCGTCCCCATGCGCAGGCCCCCGGAAGCACGCCGACAGGAGCGGACGAGCCGATGAGCACCACCACCGATCCCGCCGCCCCGGCGGGTCCGCGCGAGCGGGTCGAGCTCTCGATCGGCGGGATGACCTGCGCGTCCTGCGCCGCCCGGATCGAGAAGAAGCTCAACCGGATGGACGGCGTCGAGGCCAGCGTCAACTTCGCCACCGAGAAGGCCCGGGTGGACTTCGGCCCCGGCGTCGCCGTCGCCGACCTGATCGCCACCGTGGAGCGGACCGGCTACACCGCCGAGCTGCCGCCCCCGCCGGCCGCGCCCGAGCCCGCCGCCGAACCGGGCGCCGCCCCGGACCCGCTGCGCGAGCGGCTGCTGATCAGCGCGGCGCTCGCCCTGCCGGTGGTGCTGCTCTCGATGGTCCCGGCCCTGCAGTTCGACAACTGGCAGTGGCTGGCCTTCGCGCTCACCGGCCCGGTCGTGGTGTACGGCGGGTGGCCGTTCCACAAGGCCGCCTGGACCAACGCGCGGCACGGCGCCGCGACCATGGACACCCTGGTCTCGCTCGGCACCCTGGCCGCGTTCGGCTGGTCGGTCTGGGCACTGTTCTTCGGCCACGCGGGCATGCCCGGGATGCGGCACTCCTTCCGCCTCACCGCCGGCGCCGCCGACGCCTCCTCCGCGCTGTACCTGGAGACCGCGGCCGCCGTCACCGTGCTGATCCTGCTGGGCCGCTGGCTGGAGGCCCGCTCCAAGCGCCGGGCCGGCGCGGCCCTGCACGCCCTGCTCGACCTCGGCGCCAAGGAGGTGACGGTCCTTCAGCAGGGCCGCGAGGTCCGGCTGCCGGTGGCCCGACTCACCGTCGGGGACCGGTTCGTGGTGCGTCCCGGGGAGAAGATCGCCACCGACGGCCTGGTGGTCGAGGGCAGTTCGGCCGTGGACGCCTCGATGCTGACCGGCGAGTCGGTCCCCGTCGAGGTCGCGGTCGGCGACGCCGTGACGGGCGCGACGGTGAACGCGGGCGGCCGGCTGGTGGTCGAGGCGACCCGGGTCGGCGCCGACACCCGACTCGCCCGGATGGCCGAGCTGGTGGAGCAGGCGCAGAACGGCAAGGCCGCCGCGCAGCGCCTGGCCGACCGGGTCTCCGCCGTGTTCGTGCCCGCCGTGGTCCTGATCGCCCTGGGCACCCTGGTCGGCCAACTGCTGGCCACCGACAGCCCCACCGAGGCGTTCACAGCGGCCGTCGCGGTGCTGATCATCGCCTGCCCGTGCGCCCTCGGCCTGGCCACCCCCACCGCCCTGATGGTCGGCACCGGACGCGGCGCCCAGCTCGGCATCCTGATCAAGGGCCCCGAAGTCCTGGAGAACACCCGCAAGGCCGACACCGTGGTGCTGGACAAGACCGGCACCGTCACCACCGGCCGGATGGCACTGCTCGCCGTCCACACCACCGACGGCACCACCGAGGACCAGGCCCTGCGGCTGGCCGGTGCCCTGGAACACGCCTCCGAACACCCGATCGCCCGCGCCGTCGCGGACGCCGCCGCCGAACGCCTCGGCCCGCTGCCCGCCGTCACGGACTTCCGCAACGTCCCCGGCCTGGGCGTGCAGGGCGTCGTCGACGGGCACGCCGTGGTCGCCGGACGCGAGGCACTGCTCGCCGACGCCGCCCTCCCCGCGGCTCTCGCCACCGCCAAGGCCGCGGCCGAACACGCCGGGCGGACCGCGATCGCGGTCGGCTGGGACGGCGCCGCCCGGGCCGTCCTGGAGGTCGCCGACGCGGTGAAGCCCACCAGCGCCGAGGCGATCGCCGAACTGCGGGCGCTGGGCCTGCGGCCGGTGCTGCTGACGGGCGACAACCGGCTGGTCGCGGAGTCGGTGGCGGCCGAGGTCGGCATCCCCGCCGAGGACGTGATCGCCGAGGTGCTGCCGGAGGACAAGGTCGCCACCGTCCGCCGCCTCCAGGCCGAGGGCCGCACCGTCGCCATGGTCGGCGACGGCGTCAACGACGCCGCCGCGCTCGCCCAGGCCGACCTGGGCCTGGCCATCGGCACCGGCACCGACGCCGCCATCGAGGCCGCCGACCTCACCCTGGTCCGCGGCGACCTGCGCTCCGCCGCCGATGCGATCCGACTCTCCCGCCGCACCCTGGCCACCATCAAGGGCAACCTGTTCTGGGCCTTCGCCTACAACGTCGCCGCGATCCCGCTCGCCGCCGCCGGGCTGCTCAACCCGATGATCGCGGGCGCGACGATGGCCTTCTCCTCGGTCTTCGTGCTGACCAACAGCCTGCGGCTGCGCACCTTCCAGGCCCGCTGAGCGCCCGCCGAGCGCCCGCCGACCCGCCGTCAGCGGCCGAGCAGCTCGCCGCCGTTGCAGTGCAGGATCTCGCCGGTGATGAACCCGGCCTCGGCCGAGGCGAGGAAGCACACGGCGGCGGCGACCTCGCCGGACTCGCCGATCCGGCCGAGCAGCGTCCGGGCGGCCCGGCGGGACACCTCGGCGTCGTCCAGCCGCGGCCCGAAGAACTCGGTGCCGGAGACGGTGCCGGGCGCCACGATGTTCGCGGTGATCCCGGACGGGCCGAGCTGGGCGGCCAGGAAGTGGTTCCAGGCGTGCAGCGAGGCCTTCGCGGCCCCGTAGGAGCCGGCGCCGCGCAGCGCGGCGATCGAGGAGACGGTGACCACCCGGCCGGAACCGGGGGTGAGCCGGTCCCGGATCGACTCGGTGAGCAGCACGGCGGTCAGCACGTTGCGCTCGAAGTCGCCGCGCCAGCGCGCCAGTACGGCGTGCGGGCCGGCGCCGATCACGGTCTCCCGGCTGCCCGCGTTGTTGACCAGCACGTCGATCCGGGCGGGCAGGGCGTCCAGCGCGGCCTCGACGGCGTCCGGGTCGGCCAGGTCGCACACCAGCGGGGTGACATTGGGGCCGATCTCCTCGGCGGCCCGGTCCAGCACACCGGGGCGGCGCCCGACGATCACCACCCGCTCGCCGGCCTCGGCGAAGCGCCGGGCCACCTCCAGCCCGATGCCGGTGCCCCCACCGGTGACGACGACGTTCCTGGCCACTGCGCGCTCCTCCCTGACCGTTCGCCGCGCCGCGGGTGGCAGGCGGTCCGTACCGGATTGCCACGATTCCTATCACGCTGGGTTGCGAGGACTGCGGGGTGGGTGACGCCGCCGCTCCGGCGTGCGGTGTGATATGCGGTCCGCCGTTCGGGTGCGCGGATGCACACGGAGAGTGGAGAGAGGCAACTCACACCCCCCTGGCGTAACTCTGCGCCCCCTGATACGTCTTACCTTTTGTAGAGCGGGGCTCCGGCGGGCCCCGGACGGGCTGTCGATTCGTCGACGGTCCTCGCGCACGACGCCGGGCCGGGCCCGGACCAGGGGAACGCTTTGAGCGGCCGTTCCCCCCCGGGGCCGTCCCGGGCGTCGTGCGCCCCGAAAGGTACGGCACGCACAACGCCAGGGGCCCGGCCCCGCCCCCCCCGGCGGGGGGGCGGGGCCGGGCCCCTGGTCCGTGCGGCGGACGCCTCAGCGGGCGTCGAGCGGCACGTAGTCGCGGATCTCGACGCCGGTGTAGACCTGGCGCGGGCGGCCGATGCGGCTGCTCGGGTCCTTGATCATCTCGTGCCAGTGGGCGATCCAGCCGGGGAGCCGGCCGATCGCGAACAGCACGGTGAACATGCTGGTCGGGAAGCCCATCGCGCGGTAGATCAGGCCCGTGTAGAAGTCCACGTTCGGGTAGAGCTTGCGCGAGACGAAGAAGTCGTCCTTGAGCGCGTGCTCCTCCAGCTTGAGGGCGATGTCCAGCAGCTCGTCGGACTTGCCGAGCTGGGCCAGCACCTCGTGGGCGAGCACCTTGACCTGCGCGGCGCGCGGGTCGAACGCCTTGTAGACGCGGTGGCCGAAGCCCATCAGCTTGACGCCGTCCTCGCGGTTCTTCACCTTGCGGATGAAGGCGTCGACGTCGCCGCCGTCCTGCTTGATCTGCTCCAGCATCTCCAGCACGGCCTGGTTGGCGCCGCCGTGCAGCGGGCCCCACAGCGCCGAGATGCCCGCCGAGATCGAGGCGAACAGGTTGGCGTGCGAGGAGCCGACCAGGCGCACCGTCGAGGTCGAGCAGTTCTGCTCGTGGTCCGCGTGCAGGATGAACAGCTTGTCCAGGGCGTTGACCACGACCGGGTTCAGCTCGTAGTCCTCGGCCGGGACGGCGAAGGTCATCCGCAGGAAGTTCTCGACGTACCCGAGGTCGTTGCGCGGGTAGACGAAGGGCTGACCGACGGCCTTCTTGTAGGCGTAGGCCGCGATGGTCGGCAGCTTCGCCAGCAGGCGGACGGTCGACAGGTGACGCTGCGCCTCGTCGAACGGGTTGTGGCTCTCCGGGTAGAAGGTGGCCAGGCCGCCGACCACGGAGGAGAGCATCGCCATCGGGTGCGCGTCCCGGGGGAAGCCCTGGTAGAAGCGCTTGACGTCCTCGTGCAGCAGCGTGTGCTGGGTGATCTCGTTGCTGAACGCGGCGAGCTGGTCCGCGTTCGGCAGCTCGCCGTTGATCAGCAGGTAGGCGGTCTCGATGAAGTTGGCGTCTGCGGCCAGCTGCTCGATCGGGTAGCCGCGGTAGCGCAGGATGCCGGCGTCACCGTCAATGAAGGTGATCGCGGACTTGTTGGCGGCGGTGTTGCCGAAACCGTTGTCCAGGGTGACCAGGCCGGTCTGCGGCAGCAGCTTCGAGATGTCGAAACCGTCGTTGCCCGCAGTGCTCTCGACGACGGGGTACTCGTACTCGCCGCCCTGGTACCGCAGTACTACCGATTTGTCGCTCACGTCTTCCTCACCGACGAAATTGATCCTCATCCGACTGCCCTGACTGTCCCAACGATCCCCCACCCGAAGGACGGTCGCGCACCCGGGGGTGACCCCGGGAAGGACCGGGGCCTACAAACTCCGGTGCCGCCGCCGGTACGAACCGGACAAGATCGGCACCGGACCAGGTTCCGCCCTAAATCTCTTCACGTCAAGACAACCTCAGGACGTACCGTACCCCCTCAACCGCGGCCCGCAGCCAATCTGTGGTCCAGGGCGGAGTGCCGCCTTCCGGCGCTCACAGCCCGCACCGCCTGGCCGATGGCCTTGCGCGATCCGACCAGCACCACCAGCTTCTTCGCCCGCGTCACCGCCGTGTAGAGCAGGTTCCGCTGCAGCATCGTCCACGCCGAGGTCGTGACGGGAATCACCACCGCCGGGTACTCGCTGCCCTGCGAACGGTGGATCGTGACCGCGTACGCGTGCGCCAGCTCGTCCAGCTCGTCGAAGTCGTACGGCACCTCCTCGTCCTCGTCGGTCAGCACCGTCAGCCGCTGGTCGTCCACGCTCAGTGAGGTCACGACGCCCACTGTGCCGTTGAAGACCCCGCTGCGCCCCTTCTCGTAGTTGTTGCGGATCTGCGTCACCTTGTCGCCGACCCTGAACGTCCGCCCGCCGAACCGGCGTTCGGGCAGACCCTCGCGGGCCGGGGTGACCGCCGACTGGAGCAGCGTGTTCAGCGCGCCCGCGCCCGCCGGGCCCCGGTGCATCGGCGCCAGCACCTGCACGTCGCGCCGCGCGTCCAGGCCGAACTTCTGCGGGATGCGGCGCGCCACCACGTCCACCGTCAGGCCGGCGGCGCGCTCCGCGTCGTCCTCCACGAACAGGAAGAAGTCCGCCATCCCCTCGGTCAGCGGCGGCAGGCCCTCGTTGATCCGGTGCGCGTTCACCACCACGCCCGACTGCTGGGCCTGCCGGAAGATCCTGGTCAGCCGCACCGACGGGATCGGACTGCCCGGCGCCAGCATGTCCCGCAGCACCTCGCCCGCACCCACCGACGGCAACTGGTCGACGTCCCCCACGAACAGCAGGTGCGCGCCCGGCGCGACCGCCTTGACCAGCTTGTTCGCCAGGATCAGGTCCAGCATCGACGCCTCGTCGACCACCACCAGGTCCGCGTCCAGCGGCCGGTCCCGGTCGTACGCGGCGTCCCCGCCCGGCTTCAGCTCCAGCAGCCGGTGCACCGTCGACGCCTCCGCGCCCGTCAGCTCCGCCAGCCGCTTCGCCGCCCGCCCCGTCGGCGCCGCCAGCACCACCTTGGCCTTCTTCGCCAGCGCCAGCTGCACGATCGACTTCACCGTGAACGACTTGCCGCAGCCCGGGCCGCCCGTCAGCACCGCGACCTTCTCGGTCAGCGCCAGCCGCACCGACTGCTCCTGCTCCGGGGCGAGTTCGGCACCCGTCCGCTGCGCCAGCCAGCCCAGCGCGGCCGGCCAGTCCACCTCGCGGAACCACGGCATCCGGTCCTCGCCGGTGCGCAGCAGCCGCAGCAACTGGCCCGCCATCGAGATCTCCGCCCGGTGGAACGGCACCAGGTACACCGCGGTGATCTCCTGCCCCTCCGCGCCCGGCACCCGCTCCCGCACCACCCCCTCGGCCGCGACCAGCTCCGCCAGGCAGTCGATCACCAGGCCCACGTCCACCTGGAGCAGCTTCACGCCGTCCGCGATCAGCCGCTCCTCCGGCAGGTAGCAGTGCCCCTGGTCGGTGGACTGCGACAGCGCGTACTGCAGGCCCGCCTTCACCCGCTCCGGCGAGTCGTGCGGGATGCCCACCGCCTGCGCGATCCGGTCCGCCGTCAGGAAGCCGATGCCCCACACGTCCGAGGCCAGCCGGTACGGCTGGTTCTTCACCACCCCGATCGAGGCGTCCCCGTACTGCTTGTAGATCCGCACCGCCAGCGAAGTCGACACGTCGACACTCTGCAGGAAGACCATCACCTCCTTGATGGACTTCTGCTCCTCCCACGCCTTGGCGATCATCTTCGTCCGCTTCGGGCCGAGGCCCGGCACCTCGATCAGCCGCCCCGGCTCGTGCTCGATCACCTCCAGGGTCTCCACCCCGAAGCGCTCCACGATCCGCTCCGCGAACCTGGGCCCGATGCCCTTGATCAGCCCCGACCCGAGGTACCGCTGGATGCCCTGCACGGTGGCGGGCAGCACCGTCGTGTAGTTCTCCACCGTGAACTGCCGCCCGTACTGCGGGTGCGACCCCCACCGCCCGAACAGCCGCAGGCTCTCCCCCACCTGCGCGCCCAGCAGCGCCCCCACCACCGTCAGCAGGTCGTTCGCCCCGCGACCGGTGTCCACCCGGGCGACCGTGTACCCCGTCTCCTCGTTGGCGTACGTGATCCGCTCCAGGACCCCTTCCACCTGAGCCAGCTGCAACGGACACACCTCACCCGCGATCAGGACACACCGCCACCAGGACCGTACTCCCCCGCACCGACACCCCGGCCCGGCCCGGGGAACCCGCCCCGCGCCACACCGCGCCCTCCCCCCGGCGAAGGACCTACGGCACCCGCCGCCGCGCCCGGCACCAGCACCAACAGCGCCAGGCCCAACACCACCGGCACCACGGCGAGTTGCGGGTCCGGATCGGCCGACCCGGCCGGAGTCGCGCCACGCAGCCGCACCTGCAGGACGCCCACCCCGACGAGCACCAGCACCAGCCGCCCGGACCGGCCGAACGCCCGCCTCGGGCCGCGCTGCGGCACCGGCTCCCGACCTGCCCGGCGCCCCGCCCACCCCCTGCCGCCACACCGCGACCGTAGGCGCCCCCGCCAACAACAGCGCGGCCACCGATCACCCAGCACCCGCCCGTCCACCCACCGGACCGACAGCACCCACCCCACCAACAGGCCCACCAGGACCGCCGGGACGGCCTCCAGCAGCCGAACGGCCGCCAGCCCGACCTCCCCCGCACCCCGGGCCCGCTGCAGCGCCAGAACGGCCTCCCGGCGCCGCGCGCCGAGCCGGGCCGCAGCCACCGCCGACAGCCGGCTCCGCGCCTGGACCGAGGCCGCGGCTCCGCACCCCCGCCGACAACTCACGCACCCCGCGCGCCGTCCCGCCCGTCACCACGGCTGCTCGGCAACCCCGAACGCCCACTTGACGTCCATCGTCCGCATCCCGCGCGCCTCCATCCCCTCCAGCCCCGCCGGGGCCATCAGCGCCTCCCCGTACAGCACGAAGCCGCCCGGCGCCGCCGCGGTCAACGGCGAGTTCAGCGGCGGAAGCCGACGCCACAGTCCGTCCGCACCGTCCAGCGGCCGGTACTCCCCGACCACCACCGCCGTCCCGGTCAGCAGCACGTACTGACTTACCGTCAACTCGAACTGCGCCAACACCTCCCCGGACAGCCACAGTTCGACCGGAACGCCGCCCGGATCGCCCGGCCCACCACCCAGGCCACCCGGTCCGCGGCGTCCTGCGCGTACACCGTCGACAGCACCCCCGGACGGCCCGTCGGCTGCCGCACGTCCGCCCCGCCGACCTCCAGGCCCTCGCTCTCGGCCCATCCGGGCACCCGCACCAGGGTCTGCCCCGACTCCCCCGACGCACCCTGCCGGAACGTCTCGCCGACCTCGGTCAGGCCCCGGTCCAGGGTGTCGAACTGCGGCGCCGTCGAACGGCGGTAGAAGTCCACCGGCGCCCGCAGCACCACGAACACCGTCACCAGCGGCCCGCCCGCCCCGGCCACCGCCAGCCGGCGGCCACCGCAGCGCCGCCGGCACCGTGCACAGCGCCCGCTCCACGACCGCCGCCCCCAACAACCGGGCCCGCCCAGCGCCGCACGCCAACTGCAACAGCAGCTCCGCCCGCCAGGCACAGTCCAGTTGACGGTCCGTCAACCCCAGCGCGACCGCCGGCAGACGGAACGGCCACACCAACATCGCCGCTGCCCTCCGCCACACCGGCCGCGACCACACCCGACCCCTGCGAATCCTCGGCCTCACGTGATCGATCCGAACAGACCGCAACCATGCAATGCCCCTGAGATACATACAGCGTTCCCTCAGCGGCCATTCATGATCCCTAAGCTCACGCCTCGTGAAGAACATGAAGAAGGCGATCGTGTTGCTCGCCTTGATAATGAGCTACTTCCCGCTGACCCCGACGGCGTTCGCGGCGGCCAAGTCGCCCGCGCAGGTAGCGGCCGCGTCGCCCGCGCAGGTAGCCGCGGACTGCGCCGACCCGAGGCCCACGCAGGCCGGGGACATCATCTACTGGGACCCCGAGTGCTACCTCACCTTCAAAAGCAGCAAGCAAATATGGGGCGAGGCCACCATGCCCGACAAGCTCGGCGGTGGGAACAGCCCCATCGCCTACGGCTGCACCAGTAGCGGCAGCGTGAGCGTCGCCGGAACCAAGAGCTCCTCCACCAGCTTCTCCTTCGGCCTCGACATCGGCGGGAAGAAGAAGTTCGGTGACTGGGAGGCCTCCGTCGGGCCCAAGCTCGGTTGGAGCTGGACCTGGAGCACCAGCGACACCCACACGCACACCGCCACGGTCCCCCAAGGCAGCGTCGGCTGGATCGAGGTCAGGGAGCCGCTGATCGAGGCGGTCGTCGACATCGATGCCCGCTACGACGGCAACAAGAACGAGCTCGTCAAGAACGCGGTCGTCCGGGTGCCGGACACCAGCCGGTCCTTCGCCTGGTTGTATCAGAGCCGCAAGATGACCGACACGGAGCTGAGGGACATCTGCGGGCAGAACCCGCCGACCACCAAGACCTACGACATGTGGTCGGCCGGCGGCAAGGCTCCCTACAAGAACCTGCTGAGCGGCAAGTGCCTGGCCATCGGCCCCACCGTCCCCAACGGCGGGCTCGTGGTGCAGCGCACCTGCGACGGCAGTGCCGCGCAGAAATGGAACGCCGTCAAGGCGAGCAACGGCTACTTCACCATCCGCAACAACAACGGTTACTGCCTCACAGTCCCCTACAACAACGGCACCCCGCCCGGCCAGAACACCCAGGTCATGTGGTGGGGCTGCGAGACCCGCTGGGAGTCGGGCAACCAGCTCTGGTCGGTCAACCCGACCAGGATCAGCGGTACCTACACCTTCACCAACCAGTGGACGGGGCTCTGTCTCGCGCCGCACTCCAGTGAGATGACCAAGAACGGCGGCCGGGTGACCATCCGCAAGTGCGCGTAGCGGGATCGGTTGACCCCTCCTACGAAGTCCTCTGCGGAGTGGAGAAGACTCCGTAGGAGGGGCCTCTCGGATACCGCCGCCCCCGCCGACTGCGTGGGTCGGGCACCCGGATCAGGAAGCGCCGCAGATCAGCGGCATCCTGTCGGGTGACAGCGCGATTCTGGAGAGCCAGCTGTCCCGGTCCGGCGGGCACGGGCGTGTTGTTCGGGCAGGCACGGTCTCGCCCGGTTCTCATGGGTCTCGACAACCACATCGCGGACCGGAATCATTTGCCCCCGAAACGCGAAGAAGCCCCCTGACTTCCCGTCAGGGGGCTTCTCCACAATGATTGTTCGGCGGCGTCCTACTCTCCCACAGGGTCCCCCCTGCAGTACCATCGGCGCTGTGAGGCTTAGCTTCCGGGTTCGGAATGTAACCGGGCGTTTCCCTCATGCTATGACCACCGAAACACTATGAAACTGTGCACCGCACCCACCCGTATCGGTGGGGGTCGTTGTTTCAGAACAACACAGTGGACGCGAGCAACTGAGGACAAGCCCTCGGCCTATTAGTACCGGTCAACTCCACCCCTCACGAG